>DYHD01000091.1 GCA_020724365.1 Thermodesulfovibrio yellowstonii
CACAGAATTCTACCACTATTTCTAATATTATCAATTAGTTACAAAAATTAACTGAGGATAAATCCAAAGATGAGCCGACCATTGAGCGAATTTGGCAGGGCATTGAAAGAGCTTGAGGTAGAGATAATCCATGCCTATTCGCCACAGGCTAAGGGGAGAATAGAGAGACTGTTTGGGACACTGCAGGACAGACTGGTAAAAGAACTAAGGCTCAGAGGCATCAGCGCCATAGATGAAGCCAACAAATTTCTTGACAACTACTATCTAAGAGAATTCAACCGCAAATTTAGCATTAAATCTTTAAACAAGGAAGACCTCCACAGACCGATACCCAAATGGATAGACCTGAAAAAAAATACTCTGCATAAGGACGGAGCGCACAGTAAGGAACGACTTTACAATCTCGCACAGTGGCAAACTCTATCAGATAGTAGAAGCCATCACAAGCAAGAAAGTAACCATAGAGGAGCACATAAACGGGACAATGAAGATAATACATAACGGTGAGGGCGTGCAGTTCAGGAGCATTCAACAGAGACCTGAAGTGAAGTCGAAAGAGACGAAGAAGAAACGGCGCAGACCGACAACATACATTCCATCAATAGATCATCCTTGGAGAAAAACATACGGAAAATTAGCAGCAAAAAAAGAAAATCCTCCTTTGGAGGTAGCAGCATAAAATAGGACATTTCTAAATTGGCTTGACAATTCAGTAGTTGACAATTGTATTGTTAACTTAAATTTGTTATTCTTAAATCTAGCAGTTTTTTAAATAGATTCCATTATGGTTAGTTTGGTATAAATAAATTAATGCTGTTTATAAACTCTACTTTTTGTCATTCCGACTTATTCGGAATCTTTCTGAATTCTACCTTAACAAATGGATTACAACCCCATTTCCCACTTAACAAAAGAGGAATAAAAGGGGGTTGTAACAGAAAGATTCTCGACGCTCTTCACTTGCTATGATGACACAGACACTGACTTTATAAACAGACACTAATTAATTATTGTAATTTTAGGAGAATTAATATAAAAATGTTTCTTGATTTTTTTAAAAAACTAAAACGTGGGTTTGCAGCGCCTCAACCATCAACAGAAAAATTAGAAGCCCTAAGACAAAGGTTTAAAATATTTCAGAGGCTTCTTATATCTAATAATAATGTTTTAGAGTTGATGGCTGATATGAGCGAAAAATTATCTGCGGAATTCCTTTTTGATAAAAGCTATATAGAACAGAACTCATTAAAGATTGCAGATGGCGTAAAAGATATTGTCTTTAATCTAAATAAATTATCATCTTATAAATATAAATCATTAGACGATAAAATTATCCAGATTAACTCAAAAATACAAGATTTAATTACAAGGAAATACAGGATAACTGATGATGTATATACACTTCCTTTTGAATGTATAACCAAAGAAATGCTTGAAAGGTTTGGAGGGAAGAATGCTAATTTAGGGGAGGTAAAAAACATTTTAAAACTTCCCACTCCTGAAGGTTTTGCTATAAGCGCTTTTGCCTTTAGAAGATTTATGGAACATAATTTATTTTTACAGAAAATTGATGAAAGCCTGAAAACAATTTCTCTTCAGAATTTTGATGAACTTACTAAGATCAGCAGACAGATTCAGGATACTATTGTCAAGGGAGAAATGCCTCATGATTTACAAGAAGCTATTGTCAAAGAGAAAGAAATTTTAAAGGCAAAAGTAAAGAATTTTGATTTAAAGGTTTCTGTCAGAAGCAGTGCGATGCATGAGGACAGCGAGTATAGCTTTGCTGGTCAGTATTATACCTTCTTGAATGTATTACCATTTGATATCATGCAAAGATACAAAGAAGTTGTAGCGAGTCTTTTTACACCAAGAGCAATCTTTTATTTTAAATCAAAAGGGATAGAAGAATCCGATATGGTTATGTCTGTTGGTATTCTTAATATGATAGATGCTATGGCAGGTGGAGTAATATATACTTCAGACCCTAATAAAGAAAAAAACGATGACATCATTATTAGTGCTGTACATGGACTTGGCAAATGTGTGGTTGATGGCACTATAACCCCTGAAATATACAGGATAACGAGACATCCTGCCCTTACAATAATAGAAAAAGATATTCCAATTCAAAAAAAGATGCTTTTTTGCAGATTAGATGGTGAAGTAGGGGAAATACCACTTCCGGAAGCAGTTATAGGCAAGCCAAGCATTACTGATGAACAGATCATCACTCTTAGTAAATATGCTATTTTTATCGAAAAACATTATAGGTGTCCTCAGGATATAGAATGGGCAATTGATAAAAACGGCAACCCCTTTATTTTACAGACAAGACCTCTGAGGATTATTGAAAAACAACAGCCTAAAGTGATACCATCATTTGTAGAAGGATATAATGTTTTAATTAGTAAGGGAATAATTGCTTGTAAGGGAATAGGTTTTGGTAAAGTTCATATTGTCAGGACAGATGAAGATCTAAAAAACTTCCCCGTTAATGCCATTCTGGTAGTTAGGCATACATCTCCTAAATATGTAACTGTAATGAACAGAGCATCTGCCATAATAACTGATTTCGGTGGTCTGACTGGACATATGGCATCTCTTGCAAGGGAATTTCAAGTCCCTACAATACTGAGCACAGAGATAGGCACTGAAATATTAAAAAATGGGCAGGAAATTACTGTAGATGCCTATAACTGCAATATTTATGAAGGTTTTGTTGAGGAATTAATTGAGTTTGCGGGAAAGAGAGATGATCCGTTTAAGGAAACACAGATTTATAAGCTGCTTCAAAAGACAATAAAGTTGATTGTGCCATTAAATCTTTCTGATCCTAATGCAGCTAACTTTAGGCCTGAATGTTGTGAAACCTATCATGATATAACTCGTTTCTGCCATGAAATGGCTATTCACGAACTTTTTGATGTCGTTGGAATATCTTCAGATCATATCGGGGCTGTCATGTTTGAATCTAATCTACCCACAGACATATGCCTTCTTGATCTAGGCGGAGGACTAGGAGATTTTAAACGTTCTGTTAAGCCTGAAAATATTCAGTCAGTCCCTTTTATAGCATTCTTTAAAGGACTTTCATCTATGAGATGGCCGCAGGGGCGGGAAGTTGATGCCAAAGGCTTTGTTGAGGCTATGTTTCGCACGGTAACATTGCCTGAAGAAGAGCTGAAAAAAGCTGGTGAAAAGAGTTTTGCTTTTATTTCTGGAGACTATATGAATTTTGCAATAAGGCTTGGCTATCATCTCTCAACTGTTGAAGCATTTGCAGGAGAAAATACCAATGATAATTATATAAGGTTCTTTTTTAAAGGAGGAGGGGCAATAATAGATAGGCGTCTAAGAAGGGTGAGACTTATAAAGGAAATACTTGAAGTAATGGACTTCGATGTCAAAGTTACCGGTGATGTTTTGAAAGCCTCCCTTATGAAATACCGCAAAGACCAGATAGAAAAGATACTAGAGGTTATGGGAAGGCTTACGGTCTATACTAAACAACTTGACATGGTTATGTATAATGATGCTATAACAGACTTCTATATAGAGGATTTTTGCAGAATGTATATCAAAAAGTAAGCTAAAATGAAAGATTAACTTATACTATTTCATTTTAGAATATATGACCGAATCTCACTTATGAAAACTCTGAAGTCATTTAGCCGTTTTTTATAAATCCCATATATAGTATCATCCATTCCATTGTAGGCATGAATAAGTAATTTTCTAAATTTAACTATAGCCTTGAAAGTTTCAAGGTTGTGATTAGAGATAATCCCTTCTTTTGCAAGGATATCAAAACACTCAGAATATGTCTCTGGCTCTTTTAAATCAAGGCTGCTGATAAGATGCTTGCAAATATTTATTATCTGCTCAACTGAAAGCTCGATATTCCTTTCAATAAACCTTTTTACAACAATCTGCTCTGTAAAGTCTTCCATAGTCTTTACTTCTACAGCCTACAACTCCCTCAATAGTTCTTCAATTCGACGCATTTTTTTCTCTATCAAAGGACTATCGAGCATATGTATTCATTCCAGAAATATATTTATATTCGTCATAATCTGATATAGTCTTTTCCCTAAAATGACAATAAATTGTCCTGTCTTTAATAATCAAAACAACCTTGTTTTTCATTATCTGATGCCTGACAAAAGCAGAAGCTTTATTTAATACCACGACATCAACATTCTTGCCGATAAGCTCAGATAGTCTGTTTATGAGGTTGAGCAATTTAAGTCCTTCCGGAGTGTCCCTAAAAAAAATCCCTACATCAATATCGCTTCCCTTTTTGTGTTTACCTCTGGCATATGAGCCGAAAATAACAGCAAATATAACATTTTCATCATCGCTCAAAAAATGCTGAAGTTTTTCTATAAGTTCCATAATTAGTAAATGATTAATGTCTTTGCCTTATTTAAAAAATCTGAAGCCATTTTAATAGCTTCTTCTTTAATGAAAGAAATTTCAGGATAGTAATCGGCTTCCTCTCTCATCTTCATAAGTCTTCCCATCGCCTTTGCTGTGGTCAAATCAAATTCTCCAGTTTTAATAAAATAGAGACCAAACATCCTCTATCTCAAACTTGTCTTTTCTTGAAAGATTATTGTCAGTGAGCATGAGAATATCAATATCAGATTCCTCTATGAAATCTCCTCTTATTTTTAAGCCGTAAAGTATAATCCTGTTTATGAGCGGAAACATAGCTGGTATCTTATGAGTAATTTCTTCAAGTGCCCTTTGTTCATTAGTAGTTTAAATAGGGTTGTGCCCTTAGTCACTGTTGGTTTCATTGCTTAATTATAGCATTGGCAGACATTATTTGCACATACAAAATCCTAATTCTTATTGTTCAGCCAATCGATTAAATGAAGAACCTTGCGGCAAGACCGCAGGGTATCATCAAGATTCAAAAAAACTTGTTTGCCATCATTCCTACCCCGCACTCCAGCAGGAATCCAGAAAAGAATAAAAGACCGGATCCCGCATCAAGTGCGGAATGATAGGCAAGGCAACCCCATAGCAAGACTACAGGGAATTACAAGTTAAAAGGTCGGGCAGGCTTAAGTTGCTTAGTTTTGTAATAATTTTCCCTTTTCTAATAGCTCCCTTAATATTTTATTCTCCCTGACAGTTCTTAGCCATTTCAATGCCTTATCAATAGTAAACAGAATCTGTTCCTTTTTGAAAGGCTTAGTTATAAAGTCAAAGGCATCCTTTGACATAGCCTCTGTTGCTGA
>DYHD01000016.1 GCA_020724365.1 Thermodesulfovibrio yellowstonii
GGCCGAGATAACGATAAATGTAGGCTTAAATCAAAAAACATTTTGGGACAGCCTGTCTTCCACATTTATCTTGAGTCCGTTATAACGTAACACCCAGTTCGAGAAATTGTAACAGGTAGTTTGAGAATTTTTTTCCTGCTATCATATGTCCGTCGAATACAATATATTAATTGTACAGATGGTAAACAGGTTTGTGGTAGATGCTTGAATGATCAGGCTGGAATTAAATCTACTGTTAATCGGATTATTCCATTACATTTATTTCAAGACGTCCACCTCTAAGCATTATCCATATCTTCCAATATCCATTGCGATACCGCTTTTGTTCAGTTTGACGCTCATAAGGCTTGAAACCTATCAGCATTTCTCGCTCTGCCTCAAGCGCCCCTTCTATATATATCCTCCTGAACTCCCTTACTGCATCTCCCTCTTTCTGCCAAAAATCTTCAAAACTATTGCTTTCCTTCCATAAATCTGTTAGTGTTAGTTTAGTCAGTTCTTTTGCTGACATGGGTGTATTCTCCATTGTTCCTGCTCAGAACAATGGAGAATACACCCTCTTTTTTACTATCTTCAATTTTTTATACAGAAAATTTTATACTATCTGTTTTGTTAATAATGATAGACTTTTTTAAAGAATGCGTTTTATAATTGATTTAGTATAAAAAGTTTTGAAGATTTGGCATTTCTATCTCTTTTTTAGGGGATAGATAAGACAAATATAATATATAGTAACTCAATATGTGTTAAAATTACTTTATATTTAAGTTTATAGACTTCACTCTTTTGTTATCAATAATGCAAGCTAACAATTATTCAATCAAAGCAATGCTTAAAAATGGAGAGATAATAAACATAAGAGCTATTTCCCCAACAGATAAGAACCTCTTGTTCAACCACTTCCAACGACTCTCTCCGCAATCTATCAAGTTTCGTTTCTTAGGGCTAAAGAAAGAACTCACTCACGATGAACTCATATATCTTACTGAAGTTGATCATGACAAACATGTTGCACTTGTAGCAACCCATTATAAAGACAATAATGAGCTTATTATCGGCGTAGGACGGTTTATCGAAATAGACAGAAATGATGGAGTTCGTTCGGCTGAAATAGGTCTTGCTATTATTGATGAGCATCAGAATAGGGGCATAGGTTCCTGTCTTTTTGAACATTTAAAAAAAATAGCTGTTCAAAAAGGCATTAAACAGTTTGAAGCATATGTTTTATCTGACAACTGTAGAATGTGCGATCTGTTCAAGCATTATGGCACTAATTATACTTGTTCACGAGATTATGATATGGTTCATATATCATGCGATATAAGTTAGCTAATATTGATAAAAGTTGATTTATTTATTCAACTGATGAAAACTTCGTATCTTACTTGCAAGCTCACGCACCGCATCAGAAAGGGACATGCCATGTTCCATCAATTGCCTGACATATTCAGCCTTAGATAACTCATTTACTACATAATCTATTGTGCCTGAGATGTCACAGACATTGCTTCCTTCCTGAATTTGCTGATTGATGCAAGCATCCAATTGTGCAGGAGTAAATTTAAGGGCGAGTTTTTTAATCTCTTTAATGTCAATATGTATTTTTACGCTCATTTTATATAATTAATCCTTCAGTCAGCATCTCCTCTTTTCTGTTTCAAGTTAAAAATCTGATATACTTATATTTTATATCGGATATTACCATAAATTTATCTTAATCTCAAATTGAGCGATTCCTGCTTGATAAGATACCCAAGCCGCGGTGATTCCTGATATCCCATCATAAAGAAGTGGCTCCTTTATATCTGATTTTGCTGCCTCTTAATTATGCCATTTCTCTAATCTATTTTGTCGGATTTGGGCAACAGCCCATTAATTTAAGGCATCATTCCCCCTTTGCCCCGTTCTAATTCTTATTAGTTCCTCAATATTGCTTATAAATATCTTGCCATCGCCTATCTTCCCAGTTCTTGCGGCTTTTATTATAGCTTCAACAGCTTCATTAACCACATTATCAGGGACTATAATATCTATCTTAATCTTCGGGATAAAATCTACAACATATTCAGCTCCTCTGTATAGTTCTGCATGACCTTTTTGCCTCCCAAATCCTTTCACTTCAGTTATAGTCATACCCTGAATCCCAATATTATTCAATGCATCCTTGACATCATCTAATTTAAATGGTTTTATAATTGCCTCAATCCTTTTCATATATCACTCCTACTAAGAATTAACATATTTTCAAAGCTTTTTTAGTCAAAATACTTTAACAAAACATGGTTTTAAACAAACATACCTCAACCTTAAATTTGTGGCATTGTCTTAATGTTAGTGGCAGGTCTTTGCCTATAACAATGCTGTGCTAAATTATTATAGAGCAACCTAATTTTATATGAATACAATTGTATCATAAGATAAAAAAATTCATCTAAATATACATAGCATCTGAAAAATACAGACAGGGTAAGGTAAAAACTGTCAGCCCCTTGACAGCCTGTTGAAACTTGACAATAAGGCGAAAAATAAATACCACATGGCAAGATCTTTGATGAAATTATTAAAGTTGCGAAATCAAAATATCTTGACACCTTTTACTCACAAAAGCGATAATAGCAAATATCATTAATTATAATGATGCTTACTAATTAATCCGCCTAAAGAGCCATGCAAGAAAGTTTTATATAAAAATAAAATAACTGAACTGCCTTACTAAGTTAGGCTTGTTCTAACTCCAAGCATGGAGAAATTTAAATTTAATAGCAATAATTAATTTTTAAGCAATGATATATACGGAGGTCAGCGATTAATAATATCGAACTTGAAATACAGAATCTTATCGAGAAATACCGTGATAAGAAAGGTGTTCTGATCCCAATGCTTCAGGATGTGCAAGAATTATTCGGCTATGTCCCAAAAGAAGCAGCCTTAATGATTGCTAAGTCTTTAAATTTCCATCCTGTAGATATCTTTAGCATCCTGTCTTTTTATTCACAATTCTACATTGAGCCCAGAGGGGAGAATATAATAAAGGTTTGCCTTGGGACCGCCTGCCATGTTATGGGTTCTGCTGAAATCCTTGATTATTTCTCCAAAGAATTAAATATCAAAGAGGGAGAAACTACAAAAGACAATCTTTTTACCTTAGAAAAGGTTATGTGTCTTGGCTGTTGCGGTATGGCGCCTGTCGTTACAGTCAATGATAATTTTTATGGCAGATGTGAAATTAGAAAAACAGGGCATATTCTTAAAGATCTTGCTACAGGTGGTAAGAAATGAAAGAAAATGGGAAAATACTTGTCTGCACTGGCACAAGCGGTATATCAGCTGGGGCAGAAGAAGTTATAAAATCTATTACAAATGAATTAGCAAATAAAAATCTCCTCGACAAATGGCAAGTCATTAAAGTAGGTGATAGAGGACTCTTCAGAGATGTATTAATAGATATTATTACTCCCCAAGGCAGTAGATTTACTTATGAATATATCAAACCTTCAGATGTTTCAAAGATTATTGAAAAACATATCATAAATGATGTGCCAATAGATAAATTACTTGCAGGGAAAGATTATAATCAGTTTTTTAAAGGACAAACTCGCATAGTCTTATCAAATTGTGGCGAGATATCCCCCGAAAATATTGATGAATATATAGAAAGAGGAGGCTACACTTCATTACAGAAAGCTCTTAAATCTAATCCTGCAGAACTTATTGATGAAGTTCAGAGATCTGGGCTTAGAGGAAGAGGAGGTGCTGGCTTTTCTACGGGGCTGAAATGGAGATTTTGTTATGAAGCTCAGTCCGATGAGAAATATGTTATTTGTAATGCCGATGAAGGAGACCCTGGCGCATTTATGGATAGAAGCATATTAGAAGGCGACCCTCATGCGGTCTTAGAAGGTATGGCAATTGCTGGTTATGCTATCGGCTCAAAAGAGGGCTACATATATTGCCGTGCTGAGTATCCTCATGCAATTAAGAGACTGAATGCCGCTATCTCCTCTGCAAGAAAAAGAGGATTCATCGGAAATAATATCATGGGTTCGACTTTTTCATTCGATATTACAATAGTCAAAGGTGCTGGTGCCTTTGTATGTGGCGAGGAAACAGCTTTAATATCTTCAATTGAAGGCAAGCGGGGCATGCCGAAAATCCGCCCGCCTTACCCTGCTCAAAAGGGCTTATGGGGCAAACCTACCTTGATTAATAATGTTGAGACTCTGGCAAATATTAGACATATAATAAAAAACGGTGCCAACTGGTTTGCTTCAATAGGCACAGAAAAAAGCAAAGGGACTAAAGTCTTTGCCCTTGCAGGCAAAGTAAAAAATACAGGACTAGTTGAGATTCCAATGGGAACGACAATTAGAGAGATAATATATGGACCAGGCGGCGGACCTGCAAGAAAGAAAATCTCCCTAAAAGCAGTTCAAATGGGAGGTCCTTCAGGCGGCTGTTTGCCTGCAGGCTTATTTGATACACTCGTTGATTATGAAGCAATAAGTAAGACAGGGGCTATAGTTGGTTCTGGCGGAATGATTGTGATGGATGAAAAAACTTGCATGGTTGATATAGCAAAGTTTTTCCTCCAGTTTACCGTCTCTGAATCCTGCGGAAAGTGCCTGCCTTGCAGAGTTGGACTAAAAAGGATGTTCGAGGTATTAATAGAGATAACGGAGGGCAGGGGCAAAAATGAACATCTTAGTTTTCTCATAAAAATGGGAAATACAATAAAAAGTGCTTCCCTCTGCGGACTTGGCAATACAGCACCAAATCCTGTTTTATCCACACTTAAATATTTTCAGGATGAATACCTTGCCCACATTTTAGAGAAAAGATGTCCTGCTGGTGTGTGCACAAATCTCTTAAGCTTCGAGGTTTTAGAAGATAAATGTATAAAATGCGGTAAATGCTATAAAGCATGTCCATCTGGCGCTGTTCAATGGAAAAAAGGTTATCATGCAAAAATTAATAAAGATTTATGTATTAAATGTAAGGCATGCATTGGCGCCTGTGATTATATGGCTATCAAGTAGGCGGTAATATGGCAAAGATTACGATTAATGGAAAATTCTTAGAAGTTAATGATGGATTAACAGTGTTGGAGGCTGCTCTTCAGGCTGGTATATATATTCCCCATCTTTGTTATCATCCTGACCTTAAACCAACAGGTGCGTGCAGACTTTGCATAGTCGAGATTGAAGGAATTAGAGGTTATCCTCCTTCTTGTGCAACAAATGTCAGGGATGGAATGAGTATAAATACAAATACTCCTGAAATAGTAAAAATGCGCAAAAATCTTATATGGCTTCTATTAAGCGGATATCCTGAAATGCCTCCAGACCATACACTTTTGAAAAAAGTAGTTGATTATATTGGAATCAACGAGATATTGGATGGCTTTGAAAAAAAACCAAAAAACCTTCCTATCAGGACAGAGGAGCCTTTATTTATTATGAATCCAAATCTTTGCATTCTATGTGAAAGGTGTGTAAGGATTTGCCATGACATAAGAGGTGCTGGCATCTTAGGCTATGTAAATAGAGGCATAGAGACCTTTGTTACAACTGCCTATAACCTTTCTCTCAAGGATGTAGACTGTAGAGTTTGCCGTGCCTGCGTAGAGGTATGCCCATCAGGCGCCTTATCCGATAAGGAGCAGTTTACAGAAGATGAAAGAGATTTAAAGCTCTTACCATGCAAAAATACCTGTCCTGCCGGTATTGATATCCCAAGATATCTTAGATTAACTTCTGAAAAAAGATACCAGGATGCAATAGAAGTTATAAGAGAGAAAGTTCCATTGCCTCATGTTTTAGGGCTGGTATGCACCCATCCTTGCGAAAAGGTTTGCCTTAGAAATGAGGTAAGCGAGCCTATTGCAATAAATGCCATTAAAAGATTTGTAGCCGAAAGGGATAATAAAAGATGGAAAAAGAAATTAAGAATTGCACCTAATACAGGCAAAAGGGTGGCGATAGTGGGCTCTGGTGCGTCTGGTTTAACAGCAGCATGGTTTCTTAGGATTCTGGGGCATTCAGTAACAATTTTCGAGAGGTTGCCGAAACTTGGAGGCTCTATGAGACTTATACCTGATTACCGCCTCCCAAAATCTATCCTTGAAAAAGAAATAGATGAAATATTAAGTATTGGAATCGATGTTAAAAACAATACAAATATTGATTCCATTGATAATTTATTCAGCGAGGGATTTCATGCTGTTTTTGTAGGAATTGGGACTGTCAAAGGCATGAAAATGGGTATTTCTGGAGAGGATGACAATAGAGTTCAGGATGGATTAAGCATCTTAACTTCTATAAGTGCCGGCAAAGAGTTTAATTTTGGTGGACAGGATATATTAATTGTTGGAGGAGGCAATGTTGCTATAGATGTTTCAAGAAGCTTGCTGAGGCTTGGAGCAAAAAGCGTTTGCATTCTTTACAGGAGAACCCGTGATGAAATGCCTGCAAATTATGAGGAAGTAACAGAGGCTTTGCATGAAGGCGTCAAGATTGAATTTCTCACAACTCCTGTAAAGATAATCCCCGATGAGAATAAATTAAAGGTTGAGTGTATCAAGATGCAACTTGAAGATGCCGATTCTAAAGGCAGAAGGAAGCCCGTGCCAGTTGAAGGAAGCGAGTTTATTGTTGATGCTGACAGACTTATAATGGCAATAGGTCAAAAACTCAAACCCATGGATGCCCTTAGAATTAATAAAGAGAAACATATTTTTGTGAGTCAAAACATGGAAACCGAAAGAGACGGTGTTTTTGCTGGTGGTGACGCTGTGAGCGGTCCCTCAAATGTTATAAGCGCCATTCAAGCAGGTAGAATGGCAGCAAAAGCAATTGATAAATATCTCGGAGGTTCTGGAAATATTGAGTTAGAATTTATACCCCAAGAAAAAGATGACCCATGGATGGGAAGGGAAGAAGGCTTTGGTTATGCAAAAAGAGCAAAAATGCCAACAATAGCTTTTGCTAAAAGATTAGAAGCCTTCGACTTGGTTGAATTAGGAGTAGATGAAGAAAAGGCTATACAAGAAGCAAAAAGATGCCTTAGATGTCAGCTTAGACTTACTATTACAAGACAAAAAATAGTTATTCAGGAATAAATATTTTCAGAAATTGATTTTAGCGGTAAGAGTTATGATGAAAAAAAGCTTTTGTATATGTATTTGTTTTGTTTCTATTTATAACCATTCTATTTTCCAGAAAAAGGGGCATTGCAATCAGGAAAATATAATTGAAATTAGAGATATCAGACATATATAAGGCTTATAACGGCAAACCTATTTTATCAGGCTGTTCTGTCTTGTTTGGTGGGAAAAAGACTTATATCCTCATGGGTCATAACGGTTCGGGCAAATCAACCCTTTTTAGGATTTGCTCGCTACTGGAGACTCCAGATAGAGGAAAGATAAGTTATTTTTCAGGAGACAATCTTTTACAAAATGATACTGAATTAAAAAGGAAAATCACCCTCGTACTGCCTGGAATCGGCATTTTTAATACCTCCGTATTCAATAATGTAGCCTATGGGTTAAAAATACGAAAAATTCCGAAAAAAGACATTATCGAAAAAGTTAAACGAGCCCTTGAATTTGTAGGTCTTTTAGACAAGTTGAGGCAAAATGCCTTAACCCTATCAAGCGGAGAAGCCCAGAGGCTCGGCATTGCAAGAGCTATAGTAATAAAGCCGGATGTTCTTTTTCTGGATGAACCAACTACCCATGTTGACGAGAAAAATATGGAAGTTATCGAAGACTTAATTCTAAAAATTAAAGATAGCAGAAAATCAATGGTTTTCATTACTACCCATGATGTTTCTCAAGCTGAAAGACTGGCTGATGTCGTGCTGTTATTAAATAAGGGCAAAATTGAAATCATAAAACAATAATTGAAGGTATGCTATCCAAATTTATACAAAAAGATAACAATAGCATTGATTGCTATTGCCAATAGATGCCAATTTGCTAAATCCCATTCTAAATGGCTCCTGGGGAGGGACTCGAACCCCCGACCAAGTGGTTAACAGCCACCCGCTCTGCCGGCTGAGCTACCCAGGAATCCTTATTTTATATCAGAAATTCCCATGTATTGTCAAATAGGAAAAACAAGAGGTAATGTCAATCTTTTTGTGTAAATTCTTTTAAGGGATTCTTCCCCCATTGTTCATTCAGATGGTTTAACACTGCATAGAGGATTCTTTCTAATCTCTGCTCATTATTGAAACAACTCATTGGTCTTGTTCTTCTTCTCACATCCATGAATGCCCTCTCTATTACATTTGCCGTCCTTAGCGTCTTCCTTATCTCCTTAGGACAATTGTAAAAATCAATCCGTTGTACCGGAGCGTGCAGCTTTACTGCTATGATATAGGGTATTGGTCGCCGCTTGTCTTCAAGATGCTTTAATATAAAGTCTGTCCAAAAACTCTAACTTTTTTGTCATTCCAGCTTGTCCGGAATCTTTCTTTAATTCCCCCTTAACAAAGGGGGCTCAGGGGGTTGTTAAAGAAGGATTCCCGACGCGCTTCGCTTGCGGGAATCAACACAAGCCTCCGGCTTACAAAGGAGTATGAAAATACCCCCCCCCAATCCTCCTCACAAAGGAGGGGGATTATAGTTCCCTCTCCCCTTGAGGGGAGAGGGCAAGGGTGAGGGGATTTTATAGTTTATAAACACACACTATTTAAGGCATTGATTTATAGATGAGCAGATTTTAGACGTTTTCTAAGAAAATCCTCACATAAAAGAGATTTAAAAATACCCAAAATGGATAAATAGCGGTTATGTCAAAGTCTATGTCTATTTTTCAGAAAATAAATGTTGACTTCCATATGTAACCTAACATATCGTATTACATGCGTTTTAAGCCTTTATTATTTTGGAGAATCCTATAAAATTCGATATGAATGAGAATATCCCCGCACTCATAAAGCATCTCCGCCGCCGGCTTAATCTAACTCAGGAGCAGTTTGCTCAAGAGATCGGTGTTACCTATAGTACGGTAAACCATTGGGAAAACGGGAAGAGGGTTCCTCAACCTTTTCTGCTTCGTCGACTACTTGAGGTGAAAGAAGGATTGGACAAGAAAACTCGCAGAGATAAATCAAGATGAGTAATATGCCTTTCAAAGAAGGGCAGATACTTATGGGCTCACTTTTCAATGAGCCGATGCTTGTTGAGACCATACGGGCAAATGGTTTCGATATATGGATCGTTGGGCTCGTAGGGATTCAAACGGAACGATTCCGAAGGGTCACTCTCACGTCTCAGGATATTGATTCCATCACTGTAATCGACTCAAAGTTTACATATAAAGGTGATGGGAATATGCTTCGCCTCGGTATTCAAGCATATTCACTCGGAATTGCCTATGAGTTTGATCCCTATTTCGGGCTATCTATCTCACGCGTTGATCCACTTCCGCATCAATTAGAGGCAATATATGATTATCTTCTTAAACTTGCCCGTGTACGCTTCCTTCTTGCTGACGATGCAGGAGCCGGAAAGACGATTATGGCAGGGCTTCTTATCCGTGAACTGAAGCTCAGGGGACTTGCGGAACGCATACTCATTGTCTGTCCTGCAAACCTTGCATTTCAGTGGCAACGGGAACTTAAAGAGAAGTTTGATGAGAAATTTCTGGTGCTTAAGGGACAGGACATACGGGATCAATTTGGCGTAAACCAGTGGCTGGAACAGAAGACAGTAATCACTTCGCTTGATCTCGCTAAACGGTTTGAGATTTTACTGGGACTGAAGCAGGTTCATTGGGACTTGGTTATCGTTGATGAAGCTCATCGCATGTCATGGACGCCACCTGCCCGGAAGACTGCACGATATGCTCTCGGTGAACTTCTAAGAGACAATGCCGACCATCTGCTTCTGCTTACTGCCACTCCTCACAAGGGAGACCCTGCCAACTTCAGTCTTTTTCTACAGCTCCTTGATTCAGATGCCTATGCTGATGTGAAATCCATTCATGAAGCGATGGAACGTCGGCGTGCTCCGTTCTATCTCCGGCGTACAAAAGAGGCTATGGTCTACTTCCCAGAGCGCCGTCCAGACGGAACATGGGTTGCAGAGAAGATTTTCACCAAGCGCATACCTCACACGGTTGACTTCCAGATAGATAGCGAAGAGTTTGAGCTTTACCGGGATGTTACCCGTTTTGTGAAACAACAGAGTGCCAAGGCTGCGGCTCAAGGCGACGACCCACGTGCCCGGGCCGTGGGATTTCTCATGTCTCTTTATCAGCGCCGTCTTGCATCAAGCACCTATGCAATGCGCCATTCGCTTGAAAACCGAATCAAACGCCTCAATGAAGGGTTAAAGCGTGCTCAAGAGTTATGCCGTTTGGCGCCTCCAGACCTGCCTTCACCGGAAGAATTGGAGGAGATGGAGGAGAATGAGCGAGAGCGTCTTGAAGAGATAATCGAGGCTATTACTCTTGCAGGAAATGCAGAGCAAATCAGGGAAGAGATAGAAGAACTTAACCGTCTTGCATCTCAGGCGCAGGCAGTTGAAGACACTCAGTCCGAAGCGAAGCTTTCCCGTCTTAAAGACCTCCTACAAAATGAAGGCTTCTTTGCCCACCCCGAAAAGCGTCTTTTGATATTTACGGAATTCAAGGATACGCTTGATTATCTTGTGGCCTGCCTAAAGGCATGGGGTTTTCAGGTGGGTTATATCCATGGTGGCATGAAGCCCGGTTCACGTGATGAGTCGGGCAGCCGTCTTTATGCAGAGCAACAATTTAAGGAAGGCAACATCCAGATTCTTGTTGCAACAGAGGCGGCAGGAGAAGGTATTAATCTTCAGTACTGCAATATCCTATTCAACTATGATATCCCTTGGAACCCTAACCGCCTTGAGCAACGGATGGGCCGCATACATCGTTATGGTCAGAAGAAAAACTGTCTCATATTTAATTTCGTGGCTACAAATACTATTGAAGGCCGGGTGCTTCAGCGGCTACTTGAAAAGCTGCAGGAAATCCGGGATGCCCTTAACGACGACGCTGTATTCAATGTGGTTGGAGAGGTACTTCCTGCATCACATGTGGAAAGGGTGCTCAGGGATTATTATTCCGGGCGTCTCGGAGATGCGGATTTAGAAGACCGCCTTCTTAAGAATGTCGATGAAGCACAGTTCCGGGCCATATGCCAGAATGCCCTTGAGGGACTTGCCTCAAAGAAACTTAACCTCGAAATGCTCATAGAGCGACGTGCTAGGGCACAAGAGCGCCGCGTTGTGCCAGAGACAATTGCACGTTTTATGCGGGAGGCCTCAGAGTATATTTCTGGTCTAAATCTTAAAACCGTACCGCGTCTTCCTCATACTTTCGAGCCAAACAGAACCCCTTCTGTTTTAAGAAGATATGAAACACAACCCGACTGGAGACTTCCTTCTTTAGTAAATAAATATCCTCGTTGCTCAACGGACAGGGAGACTGCGGAGAAACATAAACTGGAATGGGTCACACCCGGGCATCCCCTGTTTGAGGCCGTGAGACGGCATGCCTATTCTCAAGCACAAGAGGTTTTCGGAAAGGGTGCCTGCTTCTATTCTCTTCAGCACGATGCACCATCACGGCTGGACTTCTATCGTGCCCGCGTTGTTGATGGGCTTGGGCAGGTAATACATGAGCGTCTATTTGCAGTGGAGCTAAAGGAAAACGGAGAGCCACGGCTTCAGGAGCCGAGTATCCTCGGAAACCTTACTCCTGTGACCGAATTCCCTGAGCAGAGCCTTCCCCATGTTTCGTCAATGCCCGAAGTTTCGGCATGGTTGAACGAGAATGCGCTTACGCCTTTTATTGAGGAGGCGCGCTCAGAACGCCTTGCAGAGGTAAAGCGTATTACCACACATGTGGAACTCTCTCTTACGGAACTGCTTCAAAGAGTGGATGAGGAAATAGGAAAGGCTGCATCGGATATTGAGCAGAAAATCCATGGCGCAGAGGGACGCCTTGCACTGGCAGAAACAAGACATGCAGAGCTTCTTTCCCGCCGCGAAAAACGCCGTCAGGAGCTTGAGCGACAGCAGTCGCTTACACTGCAGGCTGTAGAACGGATGGCAAGCGTCCTTATCCTTCCCCACCCTGAAAGAGAAACTCCCGAGGTTCGCAGATTGAGGCCAAATCTTGAGACCGAGGCTGTTGCCATGCAGGTTGTTATGGAGCATGAAAAGGCTCAAGGCCGTCAGGTATATGATGTCCACGAGAAAAACTTGGGTTATGATATCACGAGTCTCGATTTGAATTCGGGCGAACTCAGGCTTATCGAGGTCAAGGGCATAGGGAATTCCACAGGTACGATTCTTTTGACGCCCAACGAACGCCGTGTCGCAGAAGATAGAAGAGACTGCTATTGGCTCTATGTTGTTACAAACTGCACTACAGGGCCGGTTCTTCAGGATCCGATAAAAGACCCTGCCCGGCTTGAATGGCATGAGGTCATAAAGGTGGCGCATTATTCCCTTTCGGTTGATGCAATGAGCCAGCCAATGCAGGTGAAAGAAGAGCAGGAGCCTTATGGAAGCGTCTAATAAACAATTCAGCCAACGTACTCGTTTGATAATACTGGTTCTTTATGTCATTGGATTGTTTGGCGCATCGAAGCTTGCCCTTGGTTCTTGGTTGCCTCCGACCAGCCAAAAAGGACTGTGGTTCTATTCCGGTTTGGCAGCTCTTCTACTGGGTAATTTATTAGTAACCCCTTTCTATACAAAACCTGCAGATGCTATTTCTTATGCGGTAGCAGGAGTGATCGGCTTGCTTGCAGTCAATGTCTGGCCGTTGACATACCACACTGACTTTGATCGTTTTCTTTGGTCTGTAATAACCATTTATTTGGGGCTAATCGTTTTTGCAGGCATTATTTCAATCGCACTAAAAGGTTCACGCATTGTCTTCATGCAGAAGGCGTCGAAATCGCTCTATTTCCTTACTGATACTTTAGGTGCACCCAGACCGGTATTTTCAATAGTATTTCTGTTCGCCATCGTAGCCTTTCATAGAGATATTCCTCGGGAGTATATCGTTATCGGACTGGCATGGGCCGTACTTGTGGCTCTGCGCCCGCTGGAAACAATTGCTGACCTGCTTCGTCGCTGGTGGAGTATATGGAGAAAGTCTTCTTTAATTCTTCCCTTTGGAGAGGTTGTCGGGCATCAGGTTCCTAACATTGTTCTATTGCGACAGAATGAGGATACCACTGCCTCTTTTGGTGATACCTTAATAGTGCAAGCCGATGATAGCAGGCCAGGGCTTGCGTTGATACTCGATTATATCGGATACGCAGACGGACGATGGTTACGTGCAATACATTTGCCGATCCCGGACGAGATGCGAACCCAACTCGACAAAGCAGTAGCTCTTGGGCATCCCTCGGAAGTTATTAAAGTCGACCTCACTGAATTAGGTATTACTTATAACTGCTGTAGTGCCGTAGGATGCGACCCGTCTCGTCTTTTGGGTCTCGTTGCACCTAATACAGATATTACCCAATTAAAAATCGAAATACTAAGATCGGACTTGAATATAGAAGAAGGACGCCTTATCGAAGTCGAAATTGCCGGAAAGCGAGTGCTTTATCAAGTTATCAATGGTCTAACGCAGGAAGAGATCCTTCAACAGAAGAATACCAGAGGTTATGTTCGTGCTTACGCAAAGAAAATAGGATCATGGAATAGCGAAAGCAGACGGTTTGAAATAACCAGATGGATTCCTCAGCCTAATGCGCCAGTCTCGCTAGTGGAATCTGAATCGTCTGTGCCAGAGAAAGAAGCGGTCGGTCACTTCCCTGGAACCAACTATCCTGTAACCATCGATACAGATCAATTAGTTACTCACAATACTGCAGTATTAGGCATTTTAGGAGCCGGGAAATCTTTTCTTACTTTAGAATTGGTCGAAAGACTTGTTAAAGCGGGAATCAAGATAATCTGCCTTGATCTCACAAATCAGTATGCGAAGGAATTGTCGCCTTATTATAATGCTGAAACTGAAAAAGCAGAAATTGAGGAACTCCAAGGCATCGGGCCAGCGGGAAAGGATAATGTCCAGCAAAATGTAGAAGATGGCGGGAGCATTTCTTCATTCAAAGCCAAGTTGTTTGAGAAGTTTAAGCATTTTCTGAGTTCAGAAAATGCAAGTAATTATTTGAAAATATTTAACCCCGCTCAATTTGAAGTATGGCGTCAAGATAGCAAGCCCTTTTCAGGAAAGGCATCAATGGCCGCGCTAACTCCAACGGAAATAACAAGACTGTTTACAGAGGCTGCATTAGAGGACCTTCAAGAACAGGGCATGACGGAGAAAGCCAAGTGTTGTCTTATTTTTGAGGAAGCACATTCACTTATTCCCGAATGGAATGCTGTAGCGAGTGAGGGCGATAGAACAGCTACCAATGGCACTGCCAAAGCTATCCTACAGGGGCGAAAGTATGGTCTGGGATGTATGGTAATTACTCAAAGAACAGCTAACGTCACCAAAAGTATTTTAAACCAGTGCAATACTGTTTTTGCGTTGCGTGTTTTCGACTCCACAGGAATGGAGTTCCTAAAGAATTACATCGGGGAAGATTATGCTGGTGTGTTATCTACGTTGGAAGACCGCCATGCAATCGTGTTCGGCAGGGCATCATCATGCCGAGAGCCTGTTCTTGTCCGACTCAATAACCGAGATGATTTTATTAAGGTTTTCCGCAGTGGTAGAAGTGCAGGTGAGCATGAAACGGCTTGATGACAGCACACTTGAAGTGATAGCGGAAATCATATGTGGTGCCGGACAGGGTTCGGGAGGTGGTGCTGCCTACGAAGCACCTGGGCCTTATCGGTCAAAGTCGGAGATCAATGCCTTTTTTAAGCGTGCCAATGTCCAGCCGCAGGGACAATCATCTACAAGAAAATGGTATGTGCTCGAATCCCTACAGGTTATTAATGGCTCGAACTCACTTGATAACGTTTTATTACGGCTCGCTTCCCCTAAGGAGTACCGTGGAGATGCTGAAGTTACACAGAAAATAATCGACCACCTGAATCAGGTTCTACAAGTCGAAGGGTTGGAAATAACCCTTACGGGGATAGATCCCCAGATAAGAGATAGAAAAGCTATCGTAACTCCTCCAAAAACAAAAGAAAAGCCAATCGAAGCTTCCCCGGATTTCAACCGGTTTGTTCAAGATAATTCCTTAGCTGATATTCTATCGTTTCGTTGGGAGGAAGCTCAAAAATGTTCTCATGCTGGAGCCCATTTGTCTGCGGTTATAATGATGGGGAGTATTCTTGAAGGCGTATTGCTTCACAAAGTAGAGCAGAACATTAAGATTGCCAATCAATCGAAAAGTTCTCCAAAAGACCGAACCGGAAAGCCTAAGCCGATTCGTGAATGGGGACTATCGTCCCTGATTGATGTGGCTCATGAAGTCGGATGGCTTCAGGGTGATGTAAAACGCTTTAGCCATGCGTTGCGGGAGTCAAGGAATATAGTTCACCCGTATGTGCAAAGGTCACAGAACGAAAAGCCGGATGGAGATACTTGCTCTATCTGCTGGCAAGTTATCAGGGCTGCTGTGGCTGATCTCTTGGGGGTAGATTAGGATGATTCCTAAAGACTGCAAACGTCTTGCTGAGGTAGATTTTCCGATTGCGATGGTATCGAAGCATTCGGCGAGGGAAAAGTCCATCAGGCATGGGCATCCGTCAACGCTTCATCTTTGGTGGGCGAGGCGGCCTCTTGCGGCGTGTCGGTCTATGCTCCTTGCGCTTCTGCTTCCAGACCCTTGCGATAAGCACTGCCCGGAGGAGTTTAAAGACAAGGCCCGAGAGCTTCTTTCGTTGGTTCAGGGCAAGCCCGGCACTGAAGATGATGACTTGAGGAAGTCTCTCCTTAAATTCATAGCCGATTTTGCAAATTGGGACTTGTCGGCAAACCGGAATTATCTGGATGCAGGCAGGGGGCTTGTGAAAGCGGCGCATCCGGAGGAGATCCCTTTGGTTGTAGACCCCTTTGCAGGAGGCGGTTCAATTCCACTTGAAGCGTTACGCCTCGGCTGTGAGGCATTTGCCAGCGACCTCAATCCTGTTGCCTGCCTGATTCTAAAAGTAATGCTCGAAGATATCCCCCGTCACGGGCCTGAATTGGCTCATGAATTAAGAAAAGTTGGGGCAGAGATTAAGGCTCAGGCAGAAAAGGAGCTTGCAGAGTTTTATCCTCCCGACCCCGATGGCTCAAGGCCAATTGCATATCTCTGGGCAAGGACAGTGAAATGCGAGGCCCCGAACTGCGGTGCGGAGATTCCGCTTGTGAGGTCGTTCTGGCTGTCAAAAAAGGCAGGCAGGAAACGTGCGTTGAGATATAAGGTCATCCGTCATGATGGCAAGATTCCGCATGTTGAATTTGAAATATTTGAACCAAGCAAAGATTCTCAAGTACCAATTGGCACTATTTCTAATGCCAGAGCAATATGTCCAGCATGTAATAGTGTTTTATTGCCAGATCGAGTGAGAGATCAGCTATCTAACCAAAAAGGTGGAGCAAATTGTTTAGTTGATAATAGTGGGAAAAGATTAAGAGGCTCAACACTCCTTGTGGTAATAACAGCTCCTGAGAGTAGATCTGGAAAAGGTTATAGAGTTTCTAATGATGCCGATATGGTTGCATTAGTAAAGATTCAAAATGAATTAGAGAAGAAAAAAGCTTCTTTGGTAAAGAAAGGTATCGTCACTCCTATCCCCGATGAATTAATAAGCGAAATAAGGCCATCCCCAAATGCAAGAGGATTATCTGCTGTTACCAGATATGGACTTAAAAGTTTTGGTGATTTGTTTACACCACGGCAACAACTTTCTCTTTTGACTTTTATAGATAAAATTACTTCTATTGATTTATCCAAAAGTAAGTTCTCCAATATCGTAAAAGAACTTTTAGCAATGGCTTTCGGCAAATTGATAATGCAGCATAATGCCCAATGCAGATGGAATCCTAACGGTGAAAGTGCACCTGGAGTATTTGGTAGGCAGGCACTTCCAATGATTTGGGATTTTATCGAGTTGATTCCTTCAGGCAAAAGCATGGGAAGTTTTTATTCTACAGTTGAATGGATTTCTAATACAAGTGAAAGAATAGGAAACTGGTTAAAAAATATTGGGACTGTTGAGCAATCAAATGCAACCAAGCATCCGGTACCTGATTCAAGCGTCTCTGTATGGTTTACAGATCCACCATATTATGATGCTGTGCCTTATGCTGACCTATCTGATTTTTTTTATGTATGGTTAAAAAGAATTCTTCCTGATCACAAGATAACAAAAGGCGATCATTATGATTTAAATAATCCTTTAACCCCTAAAATTCCAGAATGCGTGTGGAATCAGGCACATCTTGTTGACGGTAAAGCCAAATCGCCAAACTTTTTTGAAGAGACTATTACAAAGGCTTTTATGGAAGGAAGAAGAATATTGAAGGATGATGGCATTGCTTCAATTGTTTTTGCACATAAATCTACAGAAGGTTGGGAAGCTTTACTTAATGGTATGTTGAATGCAAACTTGGTTATTCTTGCTTCATGGCCAATAACAACAGAAGCAGGAGGACGATTAAATGCACAAGATGCAGCAGCATTATCTGCAAGCATTCATCTTGTCTGCCGTCCTCGCCCGGAGGATGCGCCTGTCGGAGACTGGGGCGATGTCCTGAAAGAACTTCCTAATCGCGTAGGCGACTGGATGGAAAGGCTCCAGTCTGAAGGCGTCAGGGGCGCAGACCTTGTCTTCGCCTGCATCGGCCCTGCTCTTGAAATATTCAGCCGCTATTCCAAGGTCGAGACCGCCGAAGGCCGTGAGGTTAAGCTTGCCGAATACCTTGAAAAGGTCTGGGAGACCGTGGGCCGCGAGGCTCTCGGACAGGTGCTCGGCACGGCAGAAGCTAAAGCCCGAAATGGCGCGGTAGGGGCGGTGGAAGAAGACGCCCGGTTGACTGCGCTGTTCTTGTGGACATTGCAAAGCACGAATGGGGAGGATAACCCCCCTATATCCCCCCTTAAAGTAAGGGGGGGAGATAATATTCGGGGCGAGAGAGAATCCACAGAAGAGGAGAGCGGCGATGATGACGAGAATGATACCTCAACAGGCAAGCAGAGGGGCTTCAGCCTTGTCTTTGATGTCGTGCGCCGTTTCGCACAGCCGCTCGGCATCCACCTGCCCGGATGGGAAGGCCGGATAATAGAGACAAAGAAAGGTGTTGTCAGACTCCTGTCGGTAAGGGAGCGGGCAAAACAACTATTCGGGGATGAAGGTGCTCAGGCTGTGGCTGATAAAATAGAGAGCAACCCTGAAAGGTCATCACAATTAACGCTGTTTTCCGGAAGTTCAGAAGGTTCAGTCCCGGAAATAAAGAGCAGAGGCCGCAGACCCTCTCCCATTGGGAGAGGGAGTAAGGGTGAGGGAGAAGAATCACTTAAGGAACACCATGGAGCAACAATACTCGACAGGGTTCATGCTGCAATGCTTCTACAGGCAAGCGGCAGGGCTAATGCCCTGAGGGCGCTTCTTAAGGCGGAAGTAGAGAGGAGCCCTGATTTTTTAAGACTTGCTAATGCCCTTTCGGCTCTTTATCCAAAGGGAAGCGAGGAGAAGCGACTTCTTGACGCAATGCTCCTTGCCGTGCCACGGTAAGTCAGATGGATGGAGATACTCATGACTGATGAAAACGTACCAGCAATAGAAGTAATAAAAGCAACTATCGCGCAGATTGATCACGCCATTAAGATAGAGCGGGTCAAATATGACTTTGATAAGATAGAGCATAAATTCTTTCTTTCAAAGGATGGCAAAACGTGCGAAATATCTCTTTCACGTGACTTCCTTGACGATCTTAATGATTACACGGGTTCGAGAAAATCAAAATACTGGATCGCCATGGCATGCACTCTCAAAAAACGGCTGTCGATACCGCTGCAGATGGCCGGTATAATTCCATTTTCATCAAGTATTTTCCTTGAAGACCTGCAAGAGTGGGAAGAGGATAATGGTCAGAATATCGAGGTATATTATTCTGAGGATGATTATGAAATATTTCAGGATGGACTGAAAGATCTCTATCATCATCTTGAGAATCAAAAAACTGAATTATCGCGCCTTAAACTCAAAACCTTCCCTTACGCTGAAGACCAGCAACATATTCAGGACATGATTTCTTACAGGGATAAGCAAGTAGAAGAGAATGGGCTTTGTCCTTTTAGGGATAGGATCTCGGTCATTTCGCGTAAACACTTAAAGGCGGCGGCCCTCATACAGTTACTTTTTCTTGAGAATGAACTCAGTGAGGAGCGCCATTCAGTATCAGTGAAGAAGGAAATCGCAGCTAAGATAATCAGGATTCTGTCATTTCTCTCTTCGCCCATTTTTGAAAAAATCGAAGTTGCAGAATATCTGCAGGGTATCAAACATGAAAAAACGCCTGCTATGACTAAAGTAGTAGCGCCTGACAATCCTCAGAAACTACAATACGATGTAGTCATATCATTTGCTGGGGAAGACAGGGCACACGCCAAGCAATTGGCTGATTTGTTGCAAAAGGACGGATTTCACTTTTTTTACGATGACTACGAAGAAGATGAGCTATGGGGCAAGGATTTGTATGAGCATTTGTCATACATCTATAGTCAAGCTGGCAAATATTGTGTCATGTTTCTCTCTGAACATTATGCTGCCAAGCAGTGGACACGACATGAGCGACGCTCTGCTCAGGAGAGGGCATTCAAGGAAAACAGGGAATATATTCTGCCGATACGCATAGATAATACAAGTATTCCGGGGGTACTGGATACCGTTGGATATCAAGACCTGAGAAAGAAAAGTATTGAAGAGATATACGAAATCCTGAAGAAGAAGCTATCACCCGGCGAAGAGCCTATAAGAGCAGAGAGTGAACCCGCTTCCATCGGGCAACTTGGTCTCAGTGACGATGCAGTTGCCCTTTTAAAGCTTTTAAGTAACAAGTCTGAGCGCGCATTATCCAATGATCCTTTATTGACCACAGAAGAAGTGCTGAATGCTCTTAAAATTTCTGAGGAAGCATTAAGTCTTGCATCAGATGAGCTCGACGAAAAGGGTTTTGTGAAGTTAGATAAAACGCTTGGTATGGGGAAAGCCGGATTTTATACAATTGGAACAACAGAGCTCTTGTTCTCAGTAACTGACAAGTATCTGCGTGAATGGAATCCTGAAGAAGATGCAGTTGCTCTTGCGAAAGTATTAATCGATATCGCCCAAGAAGATGCCGTTTCTATTCGCGGTGCTGATGAAAGCTTAGAATGGGGTCCTCGGCGAATTAATCCAGCTTTGTTCTTGCTTATTGAGAGGGATATGGTAAACCCTTCAAAGATTTTGAATCCTGACTATATTGCAATACATGTTATTCTAAAGCCGAAACTATATAGGTTTATCAAACAGACAGAGAAATAAAGGAGCTATATATGGAACCATGGTATAAAGTCGTTCTGCCGCGAAAGGAAGTCCGGGAGGGCCGTTCCTTCAACCCGGACGAGTTTGCCATTGCCCTTGAGCAGGTTGTGGCAGGCACGGCGCCTGAAGACTATCGCAATCCCGAACAGTTCTTCTCGCGCACATGCTTTACAAGGGCGATTAGAGAGCACTCAGGCATGGTGCTTAGAAGACTGTCCGGCAAGACAGAAAATACTGCACCTGTTCTTACCCTTATCACCCAGTTTGGAGGCGGAAAGACCCATACGCTTACCATGCTTTATCACTTGGCAAAAAATGGAGAGCGGACGGCCCGATTTACAGGCGTCTCAGACCTGATAAGAGAGGCAGGACTTGCTACAGTTCCAGAGGCAAAGGTGGCCGTGTTCGTTGGTAATGCCTGGGACCCTCAGGAAGGGCGAGAGACTCCGTGGTTGGACATTGCGCGGCAGTTAGCCGAAGACAGTGGCGTGAAAGAACTCGGCTCGGCGGCCAAGACCACTCCACCCGGAACTGATGCCCTGCTTCGCATCTTTAAAGCCGCAAATGCTCCTGTCCTCATCCTGATGGATGAGGTGCTCAACTTCTTTAACCGACATCGGGCATTGGCCGAACCCTGCTATGCATTTTTTGATAACCTTTATCGTGCCATGACAGGCACTACCCATGGCGCAATGCTCATAAGCCTTCCCCGAAGTCAGGTGGAGATGACAGATTGGGACATTCAGTGGCAGGACAGGATAACCAAGGTAGTCCGTCGTGTTTCAAAAGACCTTATAGCAAATGATGAAGCTGAGATCAGCGAAGTTGTGCGCAGACGATTGTTTGAAGACCTCGGGAACGAGCGCGTCAGGAAAAATGTTGCCAAGACTTATGCGGATTGGTGTTTTGAGCGAAGAGCCCAGCTTCCGCCTGAATGGACGGCTGTAGATACCGCCACAACCGAGGCTAAGGCACGAGAGTTCCTTAGGAGCCGGTTTGAGGCGTGCTATCCTTTCCATCCAGCAACCCTATCTGTATTTCAAAGGAAGTGGCAAGCGCTTACACAGTACCAGCAGACCCGTGGGACACTTGCCATGCTTGCACAATGGATTTCAATAGCCTTCAGAGAAGACCACCGCATGGCAAGGCGTGAATCTCTTATCACTCTTGGGTCGGCTCCGCTTGAAGTCCTAGAGTTCCGGAGTGTCGTGCTCGGTCAGCTTGGAGAGTCCCGCTTGATTGCTGCACTTGATGCCGATATATCCGGAATGCATTCCCACGCCCGGGCACTTGATGCCGATACCAAAGGCTCGCTCAGGGACATTCACCGCAGGGTGGCGACAGCAATTCTTTTTGAGTCTTCCGGCGGGCAGGTGGATAAGGTAGCTCATTTGCCCGAACTTCGCTTTGCGCTCGGTGAATCCGAAATAGATACTACATCCGTAGATAATGCGGCGTTCGCCCTTGAATCCAAGGCGTTCTTTATTAGAAAAGTGGGGACAGACGGATTCCAGATAAGACATCAGCCCACTTTGAAGAAGGTGGTCAGTGATAGAAGGGCGTCACTGGACTATGAAACAGAAATCAAACCCGCAATTAAAACCCTCGTTCAGAAAGAGTTTGATCGGGGTGCAAGCATCCCGATAGTATTTTTCCCTGAGGATAGCACTGCCATACAGGATTCTCCCAAGTTGACGCTTGTTGTAATTGACACGGAATCCGAATGGAAGGGAAACGACGCGCTTCGTCGCCAAATAGCTGAATGGACTAAACAAAGAGGGAAGTCGCCAAGGCTTTACCCCGGTTCACTTGTATGGTGCCTTAAAAGACCCGGCAGAGACCTGAGAGAAAAGATTGAACTCTGGCTTGCCTGGCGACGCGTTCAGAGAGAGATCTCCGAGGGGATTTTGGGAAGCGATTTTGACCGCGCAGACCGTGCCGAGATTCAATCCAAAGTGGTAGATGCGGAAGAGGCGGCCAAAGACGAAGTTTGGGGCGGATATCGCTTTGTTGTGCTATACGACCCCTCACTCTATCCCTCTCCCAGTGGGAGCGAGGGTGAGAGAGACGGGCTTAAGACTATTGATCTCGGTGCCGGGCATTCAAGCAGTGGCGAGACACTTTGTGGGAGGGTGATAACGGCATTGAAATCTCAGGCGCTGCTGAACGAATCCGTAGGGGCAGGCTATATAGACCGCAACTGGCCACCCGCGCTCAAAGAAAGCGGCGCATGGCCTCTCACGAGCCTGAGACAGAGCTTTTTGAATGGCTCGCTGACTAGGCTTATTGACCCCGATGCGGTCTTAAGGAAAAAGATAGTCGAGTTTGTGAGCAACGGAGATTTCGGTTTGGCATCCGGTCAAAAGCCAAACAGGACTTATACAAGGGTCTGGTACAAAGGATTTATCGCTCCTGAAGAAGTTTCATTCGAACCGGATGTTTTCCTGCTTACAAAGGAGAAGGCGAATGCCTTTAAAATAGGCGTGCCAGAGCCTAAGCCAATATTCTCCGAGCCTGAAGAGGAGCCGTCTCCTCCAAGACCAGTTACTCCATCTGAATACAAATATGAAGCGAAAACATCTCCCATGACGCAGATATGCACACTTAAATTAGTAGGAACGATACCACCTGAATTGTGGAATCGTCTTGGCACTAAAATCTTACCCAAACTAAGGGCAGGAACCGAGCTTCAGGTAGGAGTTGATTTCAGGGTAACAGTGGATGCGAATCTTGCCAAAGGCATGAAATCCGAACTCTATACCATTCTCGATGATTTGGGATTGAGAGATAAGGTTCAAGTTTCCGAAAGAATACAGAACCAGACCCAGACAAATCCGGGAGACCCTGCTTCGCAAGAATCTCATCAAAATTGATTTTTATATAGGCTATACGTCGCTTCAGAATGGGTCTTCATTACCTCTATTACCAAACGAACTGGAATCGTTATTGCCGCTGATTTTAAAGGCAGCTGACAATCTGGAGAAATTGCAGCGGCAGGCACTCTCTCAGGCGGAAGTAGCAAGACTGAATGTTACACGAACGGAGATTACTAATGAATTGCATGCCTTGATAGCGGCATAGCTAATAATAATACAAATGGAGAGAGATTTTTGAAAAAGCCGAAGCTATGGCTTAAACGCCTGGCGATATTCAAGTCGCTGGAGAAACGAAATGAACCAATCCGCAATATACAATTCCATCGTGGTCTGAATATCGTATGGGGCGTTGTAGTAATAGAGTTTAGGCTTGCAGGAGATGGCCTCTCGGAAACGAGGTGAACGGCTTCGTATGGCTCGCGGAATCCTTACTTCGCTGGCAAGGGAGATAGGATATAATATAATGAGTTGCAGGGGATATTAAAAAGAGATGTCTCTGTTGTATTGCGGCTGGCAAGTATCGGCGAAATGGATGCCGAGAGAAAGACTAAATGCATAACCGCAAGCCTGACCCTTAGGTACTGACCACTAGTACCCGAAAATAAGGTCCGTCATTCTCTGGCTTGCCTGCCCTCGAAGTCTTTTATCGGGGGACCAGAGAATCCAATCCTTTTCTAAAAGACACTGGATTCCCCGATTAAGCTTGTCTCTGATTTGATCAGGGGGTCGGGGAATGACAAGAAGGGGAGGCAAGCTTATTTAAAGCAATGTATTGCTGGGCAAGGGTTTTAAGGCTTTTAGCTTAAAAACTTTTGACAATACTTATCCATATTTAAGGAGGGGAAATGGAAAACAACGCTGATGGATTAGAAAAGGCGATTTTAAAGACGGAAGCCGATATCGAAAGAACTCTAAAGGCTGCAAATTCAGTCATTAGTTCACTGAGAAAATTCCGCCACGCTGTCAAGACAGGAAGCCTCAAAGAACTAAATAAAACCATAGAATCATCAGAGCAGGCAATATCAACCTTACAAGAGCAATTTTCAAAAGCAAAAGACGGCTGGAATTTCGATGCAGAAAAATATATTGCTGATAAACAGTATATTAAAGAGCTATTGCTCGAAGCTGAAAAAACGGCGCTAAAAATCTTTGAACAGGACGAGAGACTTTATTGTTATCCTTTCATTATCCGCATACTTCCGGATGAACTTGCAGTTAAAATCGACAAGATAAAGGAAAAACGTTTGCGGCCGTCCACTTTGGCAGGGCATCTTAAGGCTTTACAAAATAAACCTATAAGATTCAGAACGGATAAATTTCTCGAAAGTCTGTTTTCAGCATATAAAAATCTTGTAAAAAGCCGCGGAGATGAACAGGTAAACAAAGGTATAGTAATACCTCTTATAGAGATTTATAAACTATTGACATTGCTGCCGGGTCAGGATAAAGAATATTCTCTTTCAGAATTTGCACGAGATATCTATATTTTGGACAAAAGCGGGGTTTCATCCACTAAAGATGGATTTAACGTTCGTCTTCCAGCGAGCACGAGCACTAAAGAACTCAAGCGCAGTATTCGAGTTATCACAGAAGAAGGCAGAGAAAAAACTTATTATGGCATCTCATTTCGTAAAGGATAGGGGGCATATATCATGTATATCAAACAAAAAGAGTGGATGGACATAATTCAACGAGAGTATTTGCAAGGTTTTATTAAACATGGCGGCGCGGCGGTAAAATTTATAGTCCCTATCGAAAATGTTGACCAAGACCAATTCACAACACAATTGCACAAGGCATCAGAAGATGAAAACTATCTTTTTGCAAATATCAATGGTGCAAAAACAAAGATTCACATGATAGATAAGTTATTTAACGCAATAGCAGGAAAGATAGATTGGGATGAACTATCACGTTCGTTTGTTATCGAAATGTTCACAAAAAGGGGTTATAAGCTGCCAAGTCAGCAGGAGGACTTTGATTTTAAGGGTATTGCTGAAATCAACAATCAGGAAGAGATGCTTCTACGCAGAGAGGTTCATTCATGGCTAAGAGATAATTTATTTCGTGACTTTGAGATGAGTCAGGAGTTTAGAATAGCCATGATTCGTCTGTGCCTGAATCAGCTCGATGCAGCAGAGCCTTCCGGATTTTTAAGCAATGCAGTAAAAGAATGGCTTTGCGGCGAACTCAGAGAAATATCAACCCTAAAAGAAGCCCTGATTTTTCAGAAGATTGCAAGGCATAATGCCCGTCACATGCTGTTTTCACTCATTCACTGGCTCCGAATTAACAGAAAAAGTGGTCTCATCTTGCTGCTCGATATATCACGATATCTTGTTCCAAAAAAGTCCCAGAACCCTGATGATGGTTTTTTCTATTCAATGCCGGCTGTATTAGACCTTTATGAGGTTCTTCGCCAGTTTATTGATGGGACAGATGAGATGGCAGGTTGTCTGATCGTGGTTTTGGCACCAAAAGACTTCCTGAATGATGATAAAAGAGGACTGAACCGTTATGATGCTTTAAAGCTAAGGATTTGGGATGAGGTCAGAGATAGGCAAAGACCAAATCCTTTAGCTTCTTTAGTGCGTATGGTAAATGATGACAATTAACCCTATCCATCGAATAAGGGAGGAGTGAGGATGAATATAGATGAACAAATTAGAAACAGACGTGCAATGGAGGCTCTGCGCAATGGTGTGCCAAACAGCGATGCCGTTATAGCGCTTGGGTGCAATCAATCTGAAATAGAAGCAAAATTTCAGAAGCAACTGCTTGATACAAGCCAAGCAATTGCCCGCGGACTGCAAAATGAAGGAATGATAGTAGGAGGTGATTTTGGTTCAGGTAAATCTCATCTCCTCCAATACCTGATGCATTATGCCTTAAAGGAAAATTTTGTCTGCAGTAAAATCGTAATAAGCAAGGAGACACCTTTATTTGACCCGGCAAAATTATTTCGTGCCGCTATAGAATGTGCCGTTGTGCCGAAAAAACGGGGCAGCGCCATGACCGAAACAGCGACTGCTTTGGACCCTAAAAGCAGTAAGTATAAAGACTTTTATATATGGACTCAGCAAAAGCGCGGTCTCAATACGAGATTTGCAGCAACATTATTTTTATATGAACGGATGAGAAATGACCCGGAACTGAGCAATAGAATTATTCGCTTCTGGTCCGGAGACAGGATATCTTCATCAGAAATAAAAAGATACCTTAAGGCCTGCCGTGAACGGGTAAGCTATGAAATTGAAAATATTTCACAGAAAGAACTTTCTTTGCAGAGATTTAAATTTACAGCCCGCCTTGTCGCAGCGGCTGGCTACTCAGGCTGGGTATTGTTGATAGATGAGACCGAATTGATTGGGCGATATTCACTTTTGCAGAGGGCAAAATCATATGCAGAATTGGCAAGATGGATGGGAAAGCTCAATGACGAATCCGATTTTGCAGGATTAACCGCAGTTTTTAGCATCACAACGGATTTTTATATCGCAATATTGGAAGGACGGGATGATATCAATAAAATACCTGCCAAATTAAAAGCAAAAGGGAGTAAGAGTGAGTTGCTCTTAGCAAGCCAGGCAAGAAGAGGAATGCAGATTATTCAGAATGAACTCCAAGTCTTAAGACCACCGGATACAGAGGTATTAGAACAGACTTACGAAATGTTGAAAGCAATACATGCCAAGGCATACGACTGGGAGCCGCCCCCTGTCAAGACCGCCGAGCGCCTGATTACTACACAAATGCGTCAATATATCAAAACATGGATAACCGAATGGGATTTAAAACGCCTCGATAAAGATTATCAACCTGAAATTGAGGTTGAACCACTTGAACGAGATTACTCCGAGGATAGAAATTTAGTGTGAAAAATGAGTGAGGGGTCACGGCTTGCAGTTATGCAAATAGTTCTTGCGATAGAATAAGGAGACGGGCATTGGCTTGCAGGAGATGGCATCTCTGAAACGAGGTGAACGGCTTCGTATGTCTCCGCGGAATCTTTACTTCGCTGGCAAGGGAGATAGGATATAATATGAAAGAGTTGCAGGGGATATTAAAGCGAGATGTCTCTGTTGTATCGCTGCTGGCAAGTATCAGCGAAATGAATGCTGAGAGAAAGACTAAATACATAATCGCAAGCCAGAACCCCTATTGTTTTCTGCTCGGTGCACACCGTACTCGGACTCGGCGATTACATCGCTAAGGGTTGCTTCCTTTCGATTCCATTCACCGTACTCTGCCATGCGTATCCTCTCATCATAGAACGTTGCCGCGCACTACTAGAGATATATTCGGGTTCTATCCCGGATCCGTCTTCCTATTTTTCTGTAGTGCCTTCGCTGACATCTCTGCCGCCTGTTCGTATATCGATCTCCTCCACGACTCAGGGAATTCCTGTAACCCAGCCGCCAGCATGGCTTTGAAAATCTTTGGCTTGACGTGCGTATCGAACATGATGTGGCATGTGGGACAAAGCATCAACACGTTGTCTTCTATCTTTTTCCCTTCAGCCAATATATGGGCTTTCTGTCTTACACCAACATGATGGCCACACATTTCACAAACCCCGGCAGTCTTCATGTAGTCTCATGACTCCTTCCTTGGCACCGAACGACCTAAATCAACGGCGGGGGAACTACCTTGTTAAAATCGCGGCCCGCTTATTCCCCGTCCGCTGGATTTGCTTGTTGTGCATTCTTGTCTTCTTATATTTGGCGGGTTTTTCAGCAATTCCAAGCGACAATTGACCTTCGATCTCCTCGCTTTCTCTATCGCGCCGTTGCCGAGCAAAACCTAAATAATCTTTCTCCTTGTCAAGCTCTTTACTTAAAGCATGTAAATTGAGCCTCTTTAAGATATCAATTGTAATCGGTCGTTTATCTGACCAAAAAATCATTGAATCAAGAAAGTCTATTGCAGGCTGCGAATTCAAAAGAAGTGCAATAAAATTGGCCTCAGCTTCTGACCAACAAGGCAGAAAATATACGGTGTCATCAAGTACAACTGGTTTTTTCTCTAAGGGACTAACCACCTTAAATAACAATCTCTTGTAAAAACCTGAAATTGCGACTTTCCACGGAGCGAAAGAGTAACCGCCGACTCCAAAAATTGAAAATCGAGGACGATTGCGGTAAATGGAACTGGCGCGCTTTGATAATTCTTCGTCGTGCTTTTCGAGATAACGCCAAGTCAAGGGCGCAGTTCGTTTGATACTAATCGTATCTTCACCGACAAACCGTTGGGTAACAAGCATGTACTTGCGACCAAAACGAACATCGCCATTAGCAATATCAGAACTCTTGAGCATTGGATAAATGTAATCATTCTCAAGTTTGATTAGTTCGCCAAAACCATTCTTGTAACTCTCTCCACTGAGTTCGAGTTCCATTACTTTTGAGCAATCATGTTTAATACCTGACCGCCAAGTATAAGAATAGTCAACTCCCTTCAAATGCCTTAATCGTTCATATTTCTCAACATTTGAAAGCATTGAATTATCGTGGAAGCCAATTGAATGGGATGGATGCTTATCAGTGAGATTTTGATAAATAAGACAGTCCTTTGAGGTAGCTTTCTCATGCAGAATAATAACAAAGAAACATGCATCTACAGACGCACCAAAATATTTCTGCGCGTTAATTAAGTACATATGCGATAAAGATATTGGAAGATCATTTTTCCATGTATGATATAGTATTTTTCTTGCCACTGATGTTTTGCATAACATCGCGATTATGCCGCGTCGCTCCTTCAGCCATTCAAGATGTTTTAGTAACATCCATTCTGATATATCAAAATTACTTTTTCCAGTAATTGCGTCATATCCTCGCTGTATCTGGAAGTTAGATTTTTGTGGCAGGTTTTTGCTCTGCAGTAAGCTCAATTGAGCGCTGGTGACCCATGGAGGATTTCCAATAATCAGAATAGGCTCAGGAAGCATTGATAATAATTCATTCCAATCAAAGGCAAAAAAATCACCTAATACAATGTGTATTCTTTTCACCTCGTCTATTTCTGCAACTTTCCTTTTAAGATCATTCAAATATTTTTCATTTATATCAAAACCGATAAGTTTCTGAACACTCGCAAAGGTTTTAGCCGCTGATAGGAGAAATGCTCCTTTACCACAAGTTGGTTCTAAAACCGCCTGTGGATGAATGCCCAGCTTTTTCAATACAGATAAGGCTTGTTCGGCAAGCTCTATCGGAGTTTGAAAATCTCCATATTCCCATTGTTCTTTGGTCTTTAGTGCCATAGCTAAACTTACCTTATCCTACGAATACCCTCAATCTCGCCGGCTTTTTGGATAACCCGACCATATTGAAGTCGCCATTGCAATGCATTGGAGATCGTCAGATATCCTTGTTTTGGAGGGTTCTTAATGATTTCATCAGCAATGGTGCGGGCTCCAATCTCATCTACTGGCAAGTTCTTGTCTTGTATGAGTGCTACAAGATCATCTGTGTTTCCTTCATTTTCTAAAATACGAAGGACTTCTTTTGACATCTGGAAATCGGCAGTCCTGTCTTTCTCAACAAATATTGTATGTTGCATATTCAACCGTCCAGTGTGGCCCTTTGGGTCATCTGTCTTGTCATAAACAAATATCAAGAGGTTATAGCCAAGCCCATAAATTTTTTGTTTTGCCGATTTATACGGACAGGAAGATTGAGGTTGACGAACGCTCGTAACTTTCATATCCACATGAAGACCCGGAAAATCAATGCCCGAGGCCGAGTTTCCTTACTCGAAGTCATATTTTGCCACTAAATACTGTATGAATTTATGTTCCAGATAAGTGCCGACAGCTTTCCCATCCGTTATGCCAAATAAGCTTGGCTCATCATAAGTACTTTCTACCTCGGCAAACTTAGCAGTCTCGGCAAGAAGGGTCTCAATGCCAAGTTTATTCTTTTTGGGCATTTCTCTTGCTCCTGTCACCTATTATTGCACAGCTTACCATTATCGGTGTGGGTTATTCAATTGTCGTAATTATGTCGTTAATTTATTCATGCACAACGCCTGCATGAGTGATGCAGACCATGAAGCATAAACAAGAGCAATAAAGAAGATTTGCAAACCATAAACTATTGCATCCTCAAAAAGTCACTGCTGGTCTGCATTCACTCCATATTTGTAATGGGTGATTGCCATGGATGTTCCTCTAAATAAACTCTCCACTTTGACGATGCATTAGCTTCATGAGCAATTCTAAGTTGTAATGGGAATCCTGATGAGTTGGCTATTGAACTTGGTGTCATATTTTAATGTATTTATTTTCTTTTCTTTGATATAACATTTATTTTATATTTATTCTGCATATAGGAAAATATTATATAACAACATATGGTTTGTCAAGCAAAATTTGCGAAATTTCTCAAAAAACTAAACAATGCCTTGCTTAATCTACTGCAGTTCGAAAAGGAAATGGGCATTGGCTTGCAGGAGATGGCATCTCTGAAACGAGGTGAACGGCTTCGTATGTCTCCGCGGAATCTTTACTTCGCTGGCAAGGGAGATAGGATATAATATGATGGAGTTGCAGGGGATATTAAAACGAGATGTCTCTGTTATATTGCGGCTGGCAAGTATCGGCGAAATGAATGCTGAAAGAAATGATGATGATTTTTCCGATGTCAAAGGACAGGAATATGCAAAGAGAGCTTTAGAGTTTGCAGCAGCAGGCTCGCATAATGTTCTGATGGTAGGGCCGCCGGGCAGCGGCAAAACAATGCTCTCCAAAAGACTCCTGACCATCCTCACACCAATGACATTTGAAGATGCGATTGAGACAACCAAGATACACAGCGTTGCAGGATTGTTAAAGAGTGGTCAGTCCCTCCTTGCAATAGACCTTTTAGGTCGCCTCATCATACAATATCGGATGTCGCATTAATAGGAGGGGGACAGATACCGAGACCAGGCGAGGTCTCATTAGCACATCATGGGATACTTTTTCTGGACGAACTGCCGGAATTTAAGCGCAATGTTCTGGAAGTCCTCAGGCAGCCGATTGAAAATGGAGTCGTCACAGTCTCAAGAGCTGTTGCTACAGTTACTTATCCGGCACAATTTGTTTTGATATCAGCTCTTAACCCCTGTGGGTGTGGTCGGGTTTGCAAAACTCCATTAAGTTAGGAAGGTAGAAATACTCAAAAAGCAACTCTTCTTTTTGATAAACGACGCGGCTTAATAGTTCATTAATTATTTTTGAGCGGTCTTCATAATCAAACGTATCCCATAGTGCATAAAGTGTTGTTGTCTGAGTTAATATATAATCCCGCCCAAGTTCTGAGATTTTTAGAAAGTCTATTTCGCCCTGGAGCCGGGGGATTTCTTCTGATATCTGTTTTTTCTCTCTTTTAGCTTTTCAAATTGTTCTGAAAAAGTTGTCCTATCAATCGTCCCGTCACTTAGCAAATCCAAAAGACTTTCTATTTTCCTGTCCATTGTTTTTAACTCAGACTTTAAAGTTTTAAGCTGATCAGTCTTTTGCTGTTTAATTAATTCGTTGTTTCTTATGGTTTCTTGCAAATTCTCAGGATTTATAACCATACACTTTAAGCCTTCTTTAAACTGTTCAAACAAAACATCTTCACTTATCTTTGCCAAACATTGTCTGCATGTATAGCGACAAGTCGTCATGCCAGGGTACTTCATCATATACATAGGCTTGCTGCAATGCCCACATCTCAATATCCCTGAAAATGCATACTTGCCGACTGGAGGGGGAGTTGTAGGGTAAGGCAAGGCGTTATGTCTGATGATTGCATTAGCTTCCTCCCACTCTTTTTTAGCGATTATCGGCTCTACTTCAAAATATACCCACTCAGCTTTAGGCTTGAGTGTCCATGATTTCCTTTTGCTACCGTTATATGTAGAGTAGTTCGCTCTTTTCATGCCCATGAAAGTAGGGTCTGTAAGTATTCTTTTAATCGTTGTTTTCCCAAACTTAGCTCCACTGCTTGTTCGATATCCTTTTTCATTAAGTATTTTTGCTGTGGTTAAGAGTTTCTTTGTTTCAAGATAAGTCTTGTATATCTCTTTTACTGTTACAGCTTCAGAAGGATTAACAACAAGCTGTTTATCTACCCACATATAACCAAAGGGGCCTTTGCCGCCTGTAGGCTTTCCTTGCCTTGCTCTGATAGGGACAGAAGCAGATACACGGGCTGATATTTCCTCTCTTTCCCACTGTGCCAACGCTCCTATGACTGTAAAAAGAAGGCGTCCCGCCGCTGAAGATGTATCAATGGACTCCTCAAGGCTTACGAGGTTAGCGTTATGTCTCTCAAAGTGGTCAGAGATTTCAAGGAGTTCTCTTACGTTCCTTGCTATCCTTGCAAGCTTTGAGAAAATAAGAACCTGTATCTTCCCTGAAGCTACATCTGCAAGCATTCTTTTAGCTTCAGGTTGCTCTATTACGGACTTGCCAGAGACGCCTGAAAGGTCGTAAAGCTCAACAACATGCCAGCCCTTAAGCTCGGCATACATGCGGGCTCTATGCTCGTGGTTCTTGGGAGACTCGCCTTGCGCTTGTTCTTCTGTGCTAACTCTTATCCAGATGCCGATGTTCATATACTTACAAATAATCTTTATGAAAACTATACAACGGTCAAATTACTTATATTTAACCACAAATAATGCCGTATTCTGGTAGAATTTCATGAAGAACACAAAATCTATGATATGCCGCAGCATCATGAAAGTACTTCCAGTTGCTGTTTTCGAACCCTGGTTTTCTTTTATAGCTATCAGACTCATCTTCTGTTTTTATTACTTCCACTGCAACCTTGAACCACTCCCTGTCATCATAGTTAAGGTTAATATCTTTACCTACAGGCTCAAACCCTAAACCGCTATTTGAAATTACTGTTAGCCATTCTGTAGTTCTATGTTCGATATCCCCTGCAATGTCAAAGAGCGAGTTTACCTTTTCGACCATGTTATGCCAAGGTATAGGATCGGCACTTGAAAAGTTTGGGAACTTTTTTAAAAACTTTAGTAATACCATATAACAATTCTGAGCCGCATCCAGTGCGCGATCTTGATTAGATATATTAAAATACTTATCTTTATAATCCTCATATTCCCAATTTCTATAAGGCTCATCAGGAATTGTTCCAGCTTGAGCATGACCGAGTTTTGGAGCGGCATATTCAAAGAACTTTTTTTGGAGTTTCTCGATCTGTGCCTTTATAAATCCTTTTTTTTCACCTTTTATTTTCATTTTTCTAACATCATTCATATTATCACGCATCAACCCAATAAAGTTTTGATGTGACCATGTATCTGCGTAAAAATGTAAAATAATTCCTAATCGGTGGAGAGAATAAGGCTTTAAAGGAGAACTTAAGAAATCATCGATTATTCTCTGAGCAATTATGCTATTTGAACGAGTGGTCATCCTTTCATAAAAATCAGAACCCGAGTTTCCAGGAACAAAATGAAAAGGCAACCATATTTTATAACAAGTAGGTTTTGTTAATGCATTAATATCAAGAAATTTGTGAGCTGTGAGAACCTGTTGAAATCTCCCACCATTTTCGAATTCTAAGGCATGTTCATACTTTGCATCATCAGTATGTTGAGATGAATAAGCAATAATATGAGAGTTCTCAGGATTAAAACCAGATGCCCGTGCTAAAGAATAAATGGTATAAAAATGAAAATCTATTTGCATAGCAATACTCCTCTTCTGAGATATTTACTGAAGACTCTTACTCATTGCGTCAATGAGTAAGAGCGAGGGAAACACACTCTCTTTTACAGGAGAACTATTTTCTCTTGATGCGGTGACCTTTAATAGGTAACCCCTGTGCTTCTCTATGCTATTCGTTCATTACTCAGCTTGATATAACCTATTCTTATAAAAAGTTCTATACACTTCTTAGGCAAAGCAATAGGAAATACAGAGAGATGTATATCTTTATCTCTAATCTCCTTTTCTTCATAATATAGTTCTCAAATAGCGACTTGACCTTTAACCCACTCTTTTGGCGTAAGACAATTTATATGACTCTCGGGACAGGGACAGGACAATAAAGCTGTGCTCCCAATGTCGCCCATAGAGTTTTCCCCTGATTATGAAGAAGTGTATCATAGCCTTTTTGTTTGGCAATCTCTCAAATATCAGTTGCAGATAGTGGTTTCTTTTCTTCTTCAAGAATTCTCTTTGCTAATTCGATAAATGTTAGCTTTTCCATTTGTTTATATTATACACATAACGGCTGAAGTCGGCGGTGGCTGTAAGCCATCCGCTGGAGTAATTTGTTATGCAAGAGCATTTATTGTTTCTTCCAATATTGAGAATAAATTATCCGCTACAACTTTATAATTATCGCAATATTCAAGGAATCCAAAATCCCATTCGAACAGTACAAATGTGGTCTGTTTGTAATTACGACATCTGGTCTTTATGTCTTTTGACCATTTTACATTATTAAGCCTGCGCCAAACTTCATCTCGGAGGTCACCAGTTAGTATTTCTGACTCAAGTTTGAGATTAAGGTTAAAATCCTCATTAATTTCAAAATAAAAAGTCTCCTGAGTACCTATTAGATCCTTACCAACTGAGGGAGTACCATTTTTCCACATTTCCCAAAAATTGAGAATCGAGTCATGCACATGAGGATTATTCCTTTCAACTGGGTAAACCGAAACACAGCCAAATTTTTTATGGAAATAAGGATTAGAATTCCAAAATTCTGCTAATCCGTATAACACAGGAAATGCAATTTCTGGTGCACAAAATATGAGCCTATTATTAGGAAAATCAATGTCATTATGGATACTTAAATACTTTTGGCGAAAAGTAGAAAAAGTCTTGAGCAAATTGAAAGATTGAAGCCTTTTTTATTGCTCGACTTGCATTGCCAACAGCCATTCTTTATATTGACTTTTTCCTGTTAATGGCAATTTAAAAACACTTTCTACAAATGACACCATTTTGTCTAAATTTATATGCTTGAAATCTGGGGAAGCAGGTCCATTCCTATATGGCTTTGTGTAATATTCTGAATTTCCATAGGTAAAGAAAAGAAAATATTTTTGAGGTTTCAAATAGCGCAGAGAATTCGCATTGCTCACAATTTGTTGAGTTTGATAGAGCTTTCCCCATCTTCCACTTTCATTGGAGTCAACTTTTGTCTCTATAACACTGGAAAAATTCGAGAAAGTTAATTCCACATCATATGACTTTCTCCGTTGCGCTCGTTCAAGTTCGCCCGGATTGGGTAGTCCAAAAGATGAACTAAATATATCCAACTTCTTGAGTCGGTCAAGTTCTTTAGTTAATTCTATGAGTAACCTATCATGTACCTTCTCATCTCTGTAATTCATATGTCCCCCTTTTTTAACGACTAAGTCAGTGATGCAGACCTGTAGAGTAGTAACATGCTTGAAAACTGTTCTGAAAACTGAATATATTCAAAATCCAAATCGACAACGCTGGTCTGCATTCACTGCACTTTTTGTTAGACAATTTTTTAGTCTTTGCATTGCTATTAATGAATTTCTCAACCTGTACACAGTCTAAGAAGAAATAATAAAAAAAACAATAATAGGATCGTACTCCATTGATCAAAAATTCTATCGGTGCAAAAAATGAATAAATAGTTATTATAATAATTATTAGTAAGAAATATTCCACGATCTAAGGTCGTGAAGAGTTGGTTTTTTCTAAATCTTTTTTATAGATAATATAATCACTAATTTTCAGGCCATGATTTTTGAAATATTGAGATCCTATATTCTTTATGTATTTATTGTGATATATTTTGAGCCATATAAATTTTCGTTTTGTTGATTTATTTTTCTCAGCTTTTTTATAGTTTTGTATGATTAATTTTTTGTGCTTTTTTAAAAAGTCGAGATACTGGTAGATATCATCCAATTCAGATTCAGCACCTTTCAAATAATCTATAAACCAAATACCGTCAGCATCTTTCTTAATAAATTTTTTTATAAATTCAACCTCGTCTTTGGCAGAGTGTTCGGACGATTTTAATAAAGGTACTGATTTGAATGATTTCAATAAATCCTTATCTAATATTATTCGCGGGTATTTAGCCATTACACTTTCTAGTTCATAAACCGTGACGAGTCCAGGCCCAAAAGCTAATGATGAAGATAAATATATTTCGTCTATTGTGATAGCACCACGGATAAAAATGCCTTGATTAATAAGGTTGAGTTGAATATGCAATAAGTCTATCAATTCAAAAGAAACCAGTCCTATTTGAATTTCTTTATTTAATTTACTTAAGATATTTGTTGCCCTGACTGAGAGATCAGAGAAATTTACAAAACTCTGTTGGTATGCTTTTGAAATATCTCTATCAGTCCTTGAGAAATATTTAAAGTGCTTGAGAATACGGCTTATCTTATTGGGATCATTACTTTTAACTATATTTTTGAACCCTAGAATATCTAGTAAACTAATTATAGATAACTTGTATTTCATACGAATATTAATCTTGGTCTATATGTCTAACATTTAATATACCAACTTGGTATTTTCTCCCTTTATGATAAAAATATTAACACATTAATACAAGAAATAATCGCAATACTTGGTATTTTGTGGTAATATGGACTAAAAGGCAAGTTGGTATAATATGGGAAAATTGTCCAATTCTGCGAATGATGTCCTTCCGGAGTTCCAGAAGTTCCTTCTGGAAAAGAAACTCGTTCCTGACAAAAAGGCTCCTTTTATGCCCATTGGGTCAGCAGATTTTTAAATTATGCAAGGGATCATGAGCTATCTGCTGCGGAATATCATGAGCCTGCTGTTATTGAATTTTTAAATATTCTGCAATCCTATAAGCGCATCCTTGATTGGCAGCACCGGCGGGCAGATGATGCGATAAGGCTCTATTATATCCACTATCTCAGCAGGATAAGCAAAGTATTGTCCGGAACTTCTGCCGCTGATATTCCAGGAATAATCAATGAAACCAGACGCCGCATAAGGCTGCGAAATATATAAATATATTGGGACACTTCCCAGATATTGCTTGTCTTTCTTCTTAGGACGCCCAACCTTTTGAGGGAAAAGGTCTCGCTTCAAAACCTCAGGCAAAATTGGAAGAGGAAAAAGAAAGATTATTACTAAGGAGTGCATAAGTAAGGCGTCATAGATTTGTCCCCCCCTATGGCTCTGGCGAGCGATATTTCATTTTCAGGCACTGCAAGAATATAGACATGATTTGACATTATACAGTATGCAAGTATCTTTAATTTGTATTTGTCCTTGTATC
>DYHD01000092.1 GCA_020724365.1 Thermodesulfovibrio yellowstonii
TGGATTGTCCGGTCAAGCCGGACAATGACAACATGCGAGTTTTTAGACAGGCTCTGTGTTCCCCTCTTTGGCAACCAGGGGCAAGGGGAGATTTTTCAATAATGACGCCTTAATTATGCACTACTTAGTAAATGCCACGATAGATGAAAGAATAGATACCCTTGAAGATGTCCTTAGGCAGTTCATAAATTAATACAAATAGATTTGAAGAAGAGATGATAGAGTTCAAAAAAGAGATGGGAGAATTCAAAAATTGTAGCAATAGCTACTGAATTCTACAAACACTTCTGCTAAAGTATATTAAAGTAAGTTAGAATTTTCAGATTTTATAAGCGCTAACGAACTAAATAACAATAGTAAGGAGGCTTAGTTATGTCAGTCAAGAATGAAATTAGGAAACAAATTATCAATGCTCTTTCCGGAGCACAATTTCCGATTGCCACGCCGAAAGCACTTCTTGAGGCTTTTCCTCATGGAGCGGATACGAAATGCAAGTCGGGTGATATCGAAATGACCGCAGGTAAGGCTGGAACACTGCTTAATTCTGATGATTTTCCTTTCACCAGTGCCGAACAAGTCGCGGATACGATTCTGGAGCGAGCCGGTTTGTGAAAGGAAATATTCCGTATTAGGACATTATGTGCCCAGTAGGAGTGCTTCAGAGTCGGGGCAAAATGGCTTTAGCACTTTATTCCTTATATTTGGAATCTGATGCAAAACACCATATTTGCTTATAAACAATCATCTGTAAATTGCAATGGGGGAAAAGACAGATGAGGAAAAGAAGAGTTTTAATCGCATGTAAAATTTTTGAGGAAGAAATCAACCACTTCCTGCAAAGGGAGCGTGAAATTCTCGATGTGCAAACGGTTTGGTTGGATGTTGGGCTTCATGCGGATCCTGCACTTTTGCAGGACGAGTTAACATCCGCTATAGACAGGGCAAAAGCAATAGGAGAAGATAACATTCGCATATTGTATGGCCAGAGATGTTTGCCCGGGATTGAGCGACTGGCTGCACAGAAAGAGGTATCAGTCGCTTCTACGAACAATTGTCTCGAAGCATTTATCGGAGATAATAAACTAAAAGATTTTGATAATAATCATACCATGGTAATGACACCTTCCTGGGTGAGAGTCTGGCCGGAAGCCATGAAAAAATTCCTTGGTTGGTCAGAAGTCGATTTCCGCATAAACCTTGGAAGGTATGAGCGGATTCTTGTTCTGGATGCATGTCTTGCGCCCCTTTCAGATCAAGAAATCCTTGAATTTTTTGACTTGGTGCAAGTTCCCGTGGAGGTTGAACCGTTGAATCTGGATCATTTTCATGATATAGTAATAAAATTGCTGGAATGATGATAGGTGTACCATTATGAAAGAAAAAATGGGGATGGCAGGCTGTCCCAAAATGATGACATAGAATCTGCTATAATTTTTATATAGTCTTTGAAAGGATCGGATTAATGTCATTTAAAGAATACAAACGGGTAGAGTAGAGAGCTGGCGTAGTGACAGATTTCCTATCTCCAGCTCCCTCCCGCAAAGGGTTGTTAAATAAGCCCAACCATTGACGGAAGGGGTTGGAGGAGGATGAATAATCGTAGTTTATAAACAGACACTATTTAGGCAAGCGGTTGCATGCAGCAAGGTTCAGCCAACACTGAAGACAATGCGTTACAGGATTTTTGCTGCTGGCGGGTATGTCATAAAAGATGGCAATAGACGTATTTTGAAGCTTTGCATGGCAATGAGAAGAAGGCAATGGTTTGAGGGATTATGGGGTAAGGTGAAGTCTTTTCCCTTGCCTGCTCATTTTCCTTTAAAACTCTAATGACAATTCTGGGATAAAACGAGATGTCTCTGTTGTATCGCGGCTGGCAAGTATCGGCGAAATGTATGCTGAGAGAAAGACTAAATGCATAACCGCAAGCCCGACCCCATATTACATATTACAGACAAGATTGCGGAAATCACCCTCTTTAATTCTTGCATTTATCATGTTTATCTGTTAATTTAAATCTGTAGCTAAAAGTAAAAATAGGAAAGTATCAATGAATACACACCACAGACTGATAATCGGAAATTGTATGAGCATGAAAGAAATATCGGATGACGAAATTAATTTGGTTGTTACTTCTCCACCTTATTTTAATGCCCCTTTCGATTATGAGGGCTTGTTTAAAAATTATGACCAATATTTAGGAGTTCTAAAGAGAGTAGCCATTGAATCTTTTAGAGTTCTTCAAAATGGTAGAATTTTTGTTCTTAATATTGATGACATGCTTATCAATGGTGAAAAATTCCCAATTGTTGCCGATGCAACGAGAATATTTCTTGATGCTGGCTTTAGATATAGAGATAGAATAATCTGGAAAAAACCTGAAGGTTATTTAAGAATCAGCCGAAGAAGCGGAGTCATGCTGCAAAATCCATATCCGATGTATTTCTATCCTGATAATCTTTTGGAAAGTATAATCATTTTTCAGAAGGGGAAATTTGATTATAAATCTATTCCAAAAGAAATCAGAGAGGCTTCAAAGATTAATTTAAAAGAATTTCAGGATAATAAATGGTTTATGACTTTGTGGGATATGGTTAATGTGTTGCCAGGCTCACCCATGGAAAAAGGAATTGCAGCCTTTCCAGATGAATTAGCTTACAGATGTATTAAGTTATTTTCATATGTAGGCGAAACAATTCTTGACCCATTTTGCGGAAGTGGCACAACAATGAAAATTGCAAGAGAACTTAAAAGAAATAGTGTTGGCATAGAAATTAAAAAATCTCTATTGCCAATTATTGAAACAAAAGTTGGATTTACTGGACAAACAGGATTATTAAATCGAGATGATACATTTGAGCATATTATCAGAGAAGACGAAAAATATGCATGTATCAGCTAAGATAACTGGGATAACATATAAACCTCTTCTATGTAGAGAACTGAGTTCATACGATATAAAAAGTCTAACCAATGTTTTTGATAAAGACGCCTCTTTTATTCTCAACTTTGATAAAGGCGTACAAATTGCGGTAAGCTGGTGGGTTTCAGCAAAACGCACACGATCTTATCCATACTCAAGGGTTTATGATACTTTAGGCTTTCAAGGCAAGAAAGTAACAATCATTCCAATTTTCAAAGATGAAGGCAAAGAAGGGGATAGAGATTTTCTGCAATGGGACACAATATCTTTGATGAGCCTTTTAGGCGTTTATACTATCATTTCATACTATAACCGAGCCGACAAAAGCACGAGATATGACCACAAAATAACAAACCAAAGATTTGATATAAAGCATCTGCAATCTAATTTTACTAATCTCTTATCTTATCAATCGGATGCCTTACATTGGAACTTATCTCAGATTGAGAATGTCGGCACAGTAGGTGAAAAGGCATTAGATGCATACAAGACCATCTCGCAGAAATTAGAAATTGATATGCACTCGTTCACCACAGCACATAGCCGTATACAAGAGTTGCTGAAAGGCAAAGAAAACTTTATGAACCTCTCAAGGAATCTCGCTCAAAAAGCACAGGCACGAGAAAAAACAACTGTTCAGCCGAAGGAACAATTAGACGGGACAAAAGCAACTTTGACTATCAAAAACTATCTCGGCGGATATTATTACTTTACATGTGATGAGGCTATATTAATCAAAAATTCTATTTGCCTTATAGAAGGAAAGCATTCAAAGGGGAGCATGATTCCTTCAACAGAAGATATTAAGGATGGGCTGATTAAAATGATTTTATTTTCCAACCTCAAAGAAGTAAAAATTGGCGATAAAGAATACACCTCTTTACCAATCCTTAAACTTACAAGTGACATAGGATTTTCTATAGAAAATCTTTCATCTTCAAAAATTGACCTTTTGAAACTGTTATTGAAAGAGTCGCTTGTTAATAAATTTAAAGTTTTGATAAACGGCAAGAGATTGCACGATTATCAGCCTTTTAAAAATTAAACTGAAAAAAAGAGGGCGGTTTCCGATAAAGACAATAAGAAAACGTGTAACAAATCGCTCAAGCAGATGCGGAAGGACCCGCACTGCTTAGTTCAGGCATTGGCGCCAAGAAAAGGAGGAATAATAAACATGCCCATTACCGTTGCCTTTGACGTTTATGGAACACTAATTGATACTCACGGCGTAGTAGTAGAGATAGAAAAACATGTTGGGAATACAGCTTCCGAGTTCTCTCGAATTTGGCGAGAAAAGCAGCTCGAATATTCTTTTCGCCGCGGACTGATGCAAAACTATGAAAATTTTGAGGTCTGCACCAGCAACGCCCTTGACTATACAAGTTCATTCTTTAAAATCCCTCTTAGCCGACAAGCAAAGGAGGAGCTTCTGAACGCATATAAAATCTTGCCGGCATTTGGTGATGTGAAGGAAGGGTTGATTCGAGCAAAAGAATCCGGTTTTCGGATGTTTGCGTTCTCCAACGGCACCGCAGATGCAGTGGAGATGCTGTTGATGACCGCCGGCATCAGAAATTTATTTCTTGGCGTTGTAAGTGTTGACGAGATTAAATCATTTAAACCAAACCCTGCGGTTTATAGTCATTTTCTAAGAAAATCGGGTGCGGTAGGTGCCGATGCCTGGCTTGTGTCCAGCAATCCGTTTGACGTTATAGGAGCTATTTCGTCGGGCATGCGCGCTGCATGGGTTCAGCGTTCACCCGAAGCATTATTCGATCCTTGGGGAATAGAACCAACAATTACCGTAAGTAGTCTATCTATTTTGGCTGATAAAATAGCCAATGAACATGCAAAAGCCTAACACTATATCTCATATCTGTCCAAAGTAAATTCTTTAATATAACGCAATCGTATCCATGTTAAAACATTATTTTGGACACAAGTGATGATATCTCTAATAAAAACAATGATTTTTTGCCTTTTTTGCAGGATAATTCAGAAAGTCGAGTTGATGTGCTAAATTTTTTTAATTCCATTATCATTATCTGTATATCCATGACAATTGTGCCTGCAGTAAAAAGTCTGCCGGCATTTATAAAAGTTATTTGTAGCAAATGTTACTGAAAAAACAAGAAAGATGTCTTAAAATTAATTAGAGTTTTTTTATAAATTGCCATATGAAAACAGGTAATGTCAAAAGTTTTATGAAAAAAGAGAGAAAGATATGAAACCACAGAATT
>DYHD01000017.1:0-3247 GCA_020724365.1 Thermodesulfovibrio yellowstonii
GACAGACATTAATTATATAAAATCCCTCCTAACCTCCCTTTGGGCAATGTCAAAAGTTTTATTAAAAAAGAGAGAAAGGTATGAAACCATAGAATTTCACCACAGAGGTCACAGAGGGAGGCAACAGAATTCATCTTAACTTAATATTTAATATTTTCTCTGTGTTCTCTGTGGTTAATTTTGACAATACCTCCCTTTGCCAACCAGGGGCAAGGCCTGCCTGCCGCGACTTCGACGCAGGCAGGGGAAATTTTTCAATAATGACGCCTTACTTATGCACTTCTTAGTTAGAATATATCGTATATTTTGACGAAAGATATGTGTAGGACTTATAGATATTCTCCTTTTATGAAGAGATATTTATTCCTCCAATTTTCCTAAATCCATAGTCATTTAGAATCCCCACTCTGTCATTTCTGGGAGGCAAGGATTCAGTATTTTCAGCATTTTTCAAATTCCTTGTTTTTAAATTACCGCTGGGGGTTGCTATTGTGAAAATGGAGGCGAGAACAAACCATTCTTGATAGCAATGATTATTTTTATCGTTTTTCAGGTTAACAAATCTCTAATGCAATAAACGCATTAAAGGTATGCAATTTTTGCACTTGTTATAGTAACAAACTTTTCTTAAATAGAATAAAATAACATCATTTAGTTCGTTTTCTAAGTTTCTACTTTATTTAAGGATACCATGAAATCATTTTAGAAATGCTTTTATTCTAATTTAGGCATAATAATTGCTCTCTTAAGCAGTTAAAAACCGGCTCAAGGAGGTATTGATGAGATCAAACAAACATATCATCTCGATTGTATTATTATTTGTAATTCTCTCATTTTCGTTAGCCTTTGCTCAACAAGAGAAAATTCAAAGAGAGCCCACTACAAATGTAGATCGAGAAATAAAAACAAGACTTCAAAAAATATATGACCCCGCAACCGTAGAGACACTTTCCGGAACGGTTGAATCTGTTGAAAGTATTGTTCGTGTAAAAGGTGTAAGCGGTGGTATTCACATACAACTTAAAACTGATAAAGAAGTAATCCCTGTGCATCTTGGTCCTGAATGGTATATCGAAAAACAAAATATGAAGATAGAAAAAGGCGATAAGGTTAATATAAAGGGTTCAAGAGTTAAATTAAATGATAAACCAACCATAATAGCTGCTGAGATAAAAAAAGGAAATAATGTTCTAATACTAAGAGATAGTGAGGGCATTCCTCAGTGGGCAGGATTTAGAAGAAGATAAAACATAAATAAGCCCTGCTGAGAGCCGGAGCAGGGTTTACTCTAAAAGCTAATTTTTATGTAATCCCACCTTAATAAGATTTTATAAAATCGCTACAAAAAGTTCTTTTTTTTGACCTCAATATCAGTCATAATTTAATATATAGCGATTAGCGCCGGATTTTAGATAACCTCCATTCCGCTATGGAGGGTTATAAAAAGCATCAGGGCTAACAGCATTTATATCTTTCCCTTTAGAATCGCACAGATAAAGATAATGAGTGGTGATTATTACTCTAATGCTGCTTGGAGTTTACACAAAGATGCTCTATATTAAAAGGTAACAGATTATTTATGACTAATAAACTAACAATCCCTACAAAAATTAGTCTCCTAAGGATACCTTTGGCAGTCCTATTTTTTGTTTTAATATGGAATGAATACTTAGGATGGGCGCTTGCTGTATTTCTGTTTGCAGCAATAAGTGACCTTGTGGATGGCTACATAGCTAAAAATAAGGGAATGGAGAGCGCACTGGGAAGAATTGTGGATCCTGTATCAGACAGGATATTCATCATTTCAGCCTTTATTGTGGTTTTCTTAGGACCTTTAAAGGATACTATGTCTCTATGGGTATTGATTGCGGTAGTATCGCAAGATATCCTTTTAGGCATTTTTGGTATCGTAACCTATATTATAAAAGGAAAATCATTGCCCAAGTCCTCCATACCTGGAAAGATAGCAACTCTATGTCAGGCGATATTTATTCCAATAATACTACTGATAAATATTTTTGACTTCAGATTAATATTAACGCCCTTTGAAATAGCTGTAATAATTACATCCCTGATATCAGGAGGTCATCATCTATATATGTGGATCAGTATCTGGAGAAGTAATGCAAGGTCTTAAAAAGGCACTTAAAAACTCATAAGGGTGAAGAATCAAAAGAAGATTATCCTTTTTATCCTTCTTATAGCAGCAATGCTATTAGTGAGGATTTCAGGTATTGATGACTATATAACATTTGAGAACTTCAAGAAAAATAGGGATGTCTTACAAGCCTTTGTGAATAATCACTATACCCTATCAGTAGTTGGTTATATAATCATCTATATTTCTACAGGCTTCTTTGTGCCGGGTGCTATTCCTTTAACAGTTATTGGAGGTTTTCTTTTTGGTGTATTATTAGGAACGGTTTATGTATGTATTGGGGCTACTTTAGGAGCTACTCTGGCGTTCTTTTCCGCAAGGCATCTAATAGGGAACTGGATACAGAAGAAATATAGTAATCAATTAAGAAGGTTCAATGAGGAGATAGAAAAAAATGGTCACTACTATCTGCTCACGCTGAGGATTATTCCTATATTCCCTTTCTTTCTTGTAAATTTTTTTGCTGGTTTAACAAATATCCCTTACAAGGTATTTTTATGGACTCTCCTTATTACTGCTCTCCCGGGTACCGTTATCTACGCCTTTGCAGGGCAACAGATTGGGGGCATAGAATCTGTGAAGGATATATATTCACCAAATGTATGGATAGCATTTTTATTGCTAATCATCTTTTCAATTGCTCTTCTGGTATATAGATATATAAAAGGGAAGAAAGGCTAATCCTTTGAAAAAGAAAGGAGCCCCTTGGCTACATCTATGGATGCCCCTGGCATTTTGATAGTCTTTGTTGCTTCCTTCATCTGGGTTAGATAAGGATTCTCCGTTAAGATATGCTTCAGAATATTTTTCAGTTCTCCCTTGTTTTTTATTATAATACCAGCCCCTGCTTTAGACAGGAATACTGCATTATGATACTCCTGACCTGGAAGGGGCTTGTAAACCAGTATGGGAAGCTCCTTTGCCAATGCCTCAGAGACTGTAATGCCTCCTGATTTTGATATTAAAAGGGATGAAACATCCATTAACTTATGAACCTCCACCTGCCCTAAAATTGGCTTAATATTATGGGTATAAGAGAACATGTCTTCTAATTTTTTAAATAATTTTTTATCATTACCGCACAGTACA
>DYHD01000017.1:3257-36538 GCA_020724365.1 Thermodesulfovibrio yellowstonii
TTCCTTTATGACTTCGCATATCTCCTCCACACCCCTTGTCATTCCAAATATACCTGCCATGATTAAAACAAGGGGAAGCCCATCTCTTAAATCATACTTTTTTAAAACCTCTGCTCTATCAACTGAGATAAGAAATTCTTCGCTAATGGGTATTCCTGTAATCTCTATTGTATCAGGAGAGATTCCCTTTTTAACTAGATGATATTTGACCTCATAAGAAGGGACAAAGTAATGATCCACAAGGGAATGTATCCACTGGGAATGGGCGACAAAATCTGTTATAACCACTGTTGACACCAAATCTACTTCTCTATTCTTTTTTAATTCAGATATAATGCCACCATAAGTAGGATAGGTGCTTAATACAACTTTAGGATTTAGTTTATTAATCAGGTCTGATAATTTTTTTAATCCGATTTTGCCTGATAACCTATTGAAAATATTATCAAGAGGCAGGTCGTAGCTGAGTTCATATAACCATCCATAGACGAAGGGTGCATTTCTCATGGTTGTTACATATGAGTAAAGGTTGAATTTGTTTATGGTAGGACTAAGAAGTTCGAAGAGGTCGATAACCTTTGTATTTATATCTTTATTAATAGTTGCGAGAGCCCTCTCCACAGCATATGAGACCCGTCTATGGCCGCCTCCATAAGATGCTGAAAATATTAGTATATCTGTTTTTTCTTTCATAATATAATGTTACTGCATATTATCTTTTAATTCAGCAACTGTAACCTTTAAGTCTAACTCCTTTCCCTTCCTTATAACTTTTACTCCAACTGATTTGCCTATAGGAGTTTCAGCAACAAACCTTGTAAGGTCTCCGATCTTTTCAATGTCTCTGCCGTCAAACATGACTACGACATCTCCTTTTTTCATGCCCGCCTTGTCTGCTGGACCTTTTGGGACAACCTCAATAATTATCGCACCTTTTGGCTCTTTAAGAGCGAAATGTTCCATTATCTCTGGCGTGACTGTCTGAATAGACACACCTATCCAGCCACGAATAACCCTCCCCTTATCTTTTAACTGTTTGATTATTGCCTTTGCCATATTACTTGGAATAGCAAAGCCAATTCCCTGTCCTGCAGGCACTATCGCTGTATTAATTCCTATTGCCTCGCCTTTCAAATTTATAAGGGGTCCGCCGCTATTGCCAGGGTTGATAGGAGCATCTGTCTGGAGAAAATTGTCATATGGACCGGCACCTATTACCCTTCCGGTGGCGCTAATTATGCCTTTGGTTACTGTGTGTTCCAGTCCAAATGGATTGCCGATTGCCAGTACCCAGTCGCCGACTCTGATCCTATCTGAATCTCCGAAAGGTAGAAACGGGAGATCCTTGAGGCGAGGAATTATTTTTATAAGGGCGATGTCTGTTCTTGGATCCCTGCCTATTACCTTTGCTTTAAATTCCCTTCCATCTGCCATTTTTACCATTATCTCTTCTGCTCGTGCAACAACATGATTATTAGTAATAATATGTCCTTCGCTGTCTATTAAAAACCCTGAACCGAGGCTCCGCTTCCTTAATTCCCTATCAGGGATGTCTCCAAAAAACCTTTTGAAAAAATCTCTCAAAGGACCTTCCTCCTCAGGACCAAAAAATTGCCACGGAGTTCCTGGTATTCTTACGATTGTTATAGTGCTTATATTCACAATAGCAGGAGATACCTTTTCTGCAAGGTCTGCAAATGACGGCAGAAAAGTAATTGAATTTGCCTGCTGAAATCTTTCGCCCTGTATAGTCCGGTTAACCTGTGGGGCTTTGTCAGCTTCAGGTGGGGTCTCTTTTTTGGCGCAATTAGAGGATACAAGAAAAAATACCAGAAAAAATATTATCTGTAAATAAAACAATCTTCTACTTCTCATTTATTCCTCCTTTATTGTCCCAGTAATTTTTTCAATTCATCCCCTTCTATTACCTCTTTGTCAAGCAGTATGGAGGCGATCATTTTAAGTTTTTCAAGCTTTTCTGTAAGTATTGTCCTTGCCTTTTCATACGCATCGCTCACTATTGTCCTGACTTCTTCATCTATCTTCCTTGATGTATCTTCACTGTATTCTTTTGGAGCGCTCCACGGCACCTCAAGGAATAACGGCCTTCCCCTATCAAATGAAAGAGGACCAAGTTTTTCACTCATGCCGTATGAAGTCACCATGCTCCTTGCTATGTCTGTTGCCCTATCAAGGTCATTTTTGGCGCCTGTTGACACTTCATTGAATATAACCTCCTCTGCAGCCCTTCCCCCGAGCATCACGGTTATCCTATCAAGAAGTTCAGACCTCGTAAGAAGATACCTTTCCTCTGTAGGAAGCTGAACAGTATATCCAAGTGCTGCGATGCCGCGTGGTATAATAGAGACTCTTCTGACCTTGTCAGTGCGTGGGAGCATATTTGCAACTATCGCATGTCCACATTCGTGATATGCTATTATTTCTTTTTCTCTTTTGTTTATCACCCTGCTCTTTTTTTCAAGTCCTGCAATTACTCTTTCTATTGCCTCTTCAAAATCAGCCATTTCAACTATTTCTTTGTTTCTCCTTACTGCAAGGAGTGCTGCTTCATTAACTATATTTGCTAAATCAGCTCCAACCATCCCTGATGTCATTGAAGCAAGGACTTTGATGTCAATATCAGGCGAGCATCTTACCTTTTTTATATGCACACGAAAAATATCCTCCCTACCTTTAAGATCCGGCCTATCTACAAGTATATGCCTGTCAAACCTACCCGCACGAAGCAGAGCAGGGTCGAGAATTTCAGGACGGTTTGTAGCAGCCATTATTATGACTCCCTTTTTAGTGTCGAAGCCATCCATCTCAGAAAGAAGTTGGGTCAAAGTCTGTTCTCTTTCGTCTATACCTGTCACCGGACTTATCCCTCGCGCCTTTCCGAGAGCATCAATCTCGTCTATAAATATGATGCAAGGCGCTGATTTTTCAGCCTGACTGAAAAGGTCTCTTACCCTTGCAGCTCCCACGCCTACAAACATCTCGACAAAAGCTGAACCACTCAGGCTTAGAAATGGGACTTTTGCTTCTCCAGCCACTGCCCTTGCAAGCAAAGTCTTGCCAGTGCCCGGCGGACCCACAAGAAGTATTCCTTTAGGAATTTTACCCCCGAGCATCTGAAATTTCTGAGGATTTCTGAGAAACTCTATTACCTCCTTTAGTTCCTCTTTCGCTTCGTCAACGCCTGCTACATCGTCAAATGCGACTTTTGTCTCACCTTCCACATATATCTTAGCCTTACTCCTGCCGATTGCCATCATCCCTTCAGAAGAAGCACCCATTCTCCTAAATATATAACTCCAGAAGACAACGATAATAAGTATTGTCAAAAGCACAGGAAAAAGAGTCTTAATCCATGTTACTTCCTGAGTTACTGAATATCTGATATTTCTTTCTCCCAGTTCCCTAACAAGGTTAGGGTCTTCCATTCTGACTACTCGAAAGATATTAAACTCTTGAAGCCTTTTGAATTCTTTCTCATTCTCTATTTCCCTGAGTTCAAACAGACGTTTATGGGCATTATCAGTCAATTCTCCATGTATAATAGCTTTTGTTATATTCAAATTATTTATAAGCCCTTCTCCGAGGAGAACTTTGAATTCGCTGTATTTAATTTCAGTGTGCTTTGGTGCGGAAACGAGGTTGTTTATAAACAGTATTAAAGCGATTGCAATCAGGAAATAAACAATAGTAAACCCTATCCTTCTTTTCATATCTTAATTTTATCATCTTACAGAGAATTTTCAAACTGTTTAAATTATTTGGTTTCATTGTCCCATTAATATAATTCTTTACATCCGCATCACAATATAGATCGCCCATTCACTAAATATTCAACAAATAATGCTTTATTTTTTAACTATCATACCCCCTGTTTAAAAACAAGTGCAGACATCAATTCGTTGAAAGCTTACAATTCTCTCACTACCATCTCTGTCATCGCAACGCCAAGCCTGTCAGCCTTCTTGAAGCTAAACTCCAAGGTCTTTTTCCCCTTTCTATACTCATGCACCTCTTCTATATGGGAGGCAGATAATACCTTTTTCTTAAATCCCATAACAGACATCTCCTTATCATAAAAATCTATAACAGAAATCAGTTCAGCTTTGCCTTTATAACTGATTGTTCTCTTGCCATCCTTTACAACAAAGGATGTCCTGATCATATTAGGATAACGGGGTATGCTGGCTATGTCCTCTCCGCCCACATCCTTTTCGGGTATTTCTTCGCTGGGAATAATGCCTTTTAACTTTTCTGTGATTTCAGGAGAAACCTCTTTAGCCTTTTCCTTAATACTGGGCAATGCCTCTTTAGCCTTTTCTATTGTACTTTTTGCTATTTTTTCAACTTCTGCTATCCATTGCGGAAACATCTCAAAGACGATCCCGGTTCCAGCAAACAAGCCCCACCCGAATAGAATAATAATTATTACTACACCTATGCCGCCAAGTAATATTAATTTCTTCATATTTAAATCCTCTCCCCCTCTTTGCTAAAAAAGACAGCGTAATTTTAAATTTCTATTATCTCGCACAATTCCATGTTAAACCCCTCTTTATTTATACTCAGGATAAACAGACCTCTTGAGAGACTCAATCCGATCGTCAATGTCGGGATGTGTTGCAAATAGCGATGCCAGACCTCGCCTTTTGGTGCCTGATATGCCGAATGCAGCCATCTTATCAGGCAGGTGTGGTTGAAGTAGGGATGCCTTTAATGCCTCAAGAGCGCCAATCATCGGTTTTTTGCCCACTAAAGCTGCTGCCCCGCTGTCTGCCCTGTATTCACGCTTTCTTGAGAAGTAAAAAACAATAATAGATGCTAATATGGCAAGAACAATCTCAGCAATAATCGTTATAATCCAGAAGGCAGGTCCATGTCCCTCTGTATTTCTAAATACAACTCTGTCAACGGTATGTCCTATGACGCGGGAAAGGAAAAGCACAAATGTGTTAACCACGCCTTGAATCAAAGCCAATGTAATCATATCACCATTAGCAGCATGAGCCACTTCATGGGCAAGGACTGCTCGCACTTTCTCCCTGTCCATTTTTCTGAGAAGTCCAACAGATACAGCAATAAGCGACTTATTCTTGCTCATGCCAGTTGCAAAGGCATTCATGTCATCCGATGGATAAATAGCAACCTCTGGCATCCCGATATTTGATTTTGTTGCTAGTTCAGATACGGTTCTTATAAGCCATCTTTGTGTTTCATTTGCAGGCTCTTTTATGACTTCCGCTCCTGTAAGTCTTTTTGCTGTCCATTTAGACAGGGCAAGGCTTATAAAAGAGCCTCCCATGCCGAATGCAGCTGCAAATATAAGCAGTGATTGATAATTAAGCCCATATGCTGTAAGATAAGGCTCTACGCCAAGCAGCCTCATAGTCATGCTCAGCACAAGCAAAATTGCTATGTTTGTTAAAAGGAAATACAATACTCTCCGCATTTTATCCTCCTCTGAATTGTATTTTATAAAATTTTATCATAAATTAATAGGCTGTTGAAAAAGATCTAAACTTGAGAAAAAGTTGTCATGCCCGTGAAAACGGGGGTAGAAATGACGGAAAAAATAAAAAGGAGTTTTCTAATAGCCTGCTATGTTTTAATACAGTAAAAGCTTTGTATCCAATGGGAGAGTTGCTTAAGCAAATATTGATAAATCCATAATCTTTTAGCCAAAAATAGCTTGAATGCTTGGAGTAACCTTAATATATAGGACTACTTTTTAAAATAATCTCCAAGCAGTCCTCTGCTATGTTCATCTTCATGGCAATATACGCAGAGATTTTCCCAGTTTGAACCATCAGGTGGATTATTTCTCGGATTTCCATCTTTATGATGAACGGTTAGAAGATGCTGGTTTTTATAATCAAATTCTCTTCCACACTTACCGCATATGAGGCCATGTATTTTTAAAGAATCCTCTCTATAATTACCTGAAGGCTTGTTTAATTGCCTCAATTCCCTAATAACTTCGGCTGAGGATTTTGCACTGTCTTTGCCATGTTGTTTTCTTATTATGAACTTTTTATCTCTCATGTTGACTAAATCACCTTTTGAAAATTGAAAGCTTTTATTTTAAAACCTTTTTTGCCCTCTCAAACAATTCATGTAATGCCCGCCTGCCATCATCACCTATATCAATCGAATAATTGTTAACATACAGTGAGATATGCTGCATGATAACATCTTCACTCAGTTCCTGAGAATACTTTTTAATAAATGGTAAAGTTTCGCAAGGATTATTAATAGAATATTTTATACTCTCAATAATAAGGTCTTCCGTTTTTTTGATAGTTTCATCTGGGATCTCTTTTTTAGCAATGATTCCGCCAAGAGGTATCGGCAAACCTGTCTCCTGCTCCCACCATTCCCCAAGATCAATTATTTTAATAAACCCATAGTCTTTATATGTAAAACGGCATTCATGTATTATTAAACCTGCATCAATTTTATCATTTTTTATTGCCCCCATTATTTCATTAAAAGGCATAAATATGTAATCCGGCAATTTAGATGTTTCATTTAATGCAAAAAATAGTTTCATTAGCAGAAATGCAGTTGTGAATCTGCCTGGAACCCCAATCTTTCTCAATCCATTTATACCTGAGAAATGGTGGTCTTTTGCAATTATCATAGGCCCGCATCCTCTGCCAAAAGCTGCACCTGAGCGAAGAAAGCGATAATCATCCTTTAAATAATAATAAGCATGGGATGACACCTTAGTGATATCGAGTTTTTTATCCATAGAAAGCTGATTCAATATCTCTACATCTTCTATAATAAAATCAAAGCCTAACCCTTTCAAGTCTATTTTATTGTTAGCAAGTGCATAGAAAATATATGTATCATTAGGGCATGGAGAAAATCCTAAAGTCAGCATATTTATATTTTAAAGCTTGTAGCCTATCTTTCTCAAGAATTCCTTTCTTTCTGTCTTATCTTTATCTGTCTCAACACCTTTGGGAGAAAATCCATCTATAACAGCTACAATGCCATTTCCCTGTTCCGTTGATACTATTATTACCTCAAGTGGATTAGCTGTTGCACAATAAATTCTACAGACCTCAGGGCAATTTTTTATCGAATTAAGTATATTTATTGGATAAGCATTTTTTAGAAGTAAGCAAAATACATGCCCTGAAGCTATTTCCAGAAGATTTTTAATACAAGCATTTATAAGATCTTCATCATTTCCTTCTGTCCTTATAAGACAAGGTCCTGATGCCTCTGAAAATGCTATGCCGAATTTTGCCTGTGGGACAGTGGTTGCGATTATTTCATAAATGTCTTCTACAGTCTTTATGAAATGAGACTGCCCTATTATGATGTTACAGCCTTCAGGTATTTCAATCTTAACTATATTAAACTGCATTTTATTTACCTCCTTAGTTTTGCTTATTAAATGCCTATGTTTTTCTATGTTATAATGTAAAAAGCTCTTTTACCATAAATTTTTGAAGAAAATTGTACTGAATTACTTATGCCAACTCAGGAGACCACATGGGGGCTCACATCTTATATAAAATAAAGCACAAAATAATTTTATTTGGTTTAATTTTGATGATTTTCTATAGCCCGCTTTTATTCACAAAAACTGCTCATTCATATCAGATAAATGATGTTTCTTTTATAATAAACAATAATGAACTTCATATTACAACATCTTTGACACCAGAAGCTAAATTTATTGAAAATATTGCTGAAGGCATATCAAAAGAGATTATTTTCTATGTTGACCTTTTCAGAGTTTGGAAAATTTGGCCTGATGAATTTGTCAGAGGGAAAAAAATTATAAGGGTACTCAAGACCGACCCTATCAAAAGAGAATATTACGCTTTTAATATTGAGGGCACTACTAAAACTGAGAAAAGATTTAAAGACTTCGACTCTATGATATCGTGGGCATTTAATTTGACAGACTACAAGTTAACAGGTATCAAAGATCTTGAGCCGGGCAAGTATTTCGTCAAGATTACAATTGAATCTTATACTAGACAGCTACCTCCAGTTATTGGCTATTTACTCTTTTTCATTTCAGAAAAGGAATTCAGTGTATCAAAAAACTCATATAAATTTATGATACCACCAGTAATTAATAAATAAGTAGAGATCATTCTTAGCCTTTTGTTTTTTTAATTATGAAAAGATTAAGTCAGATTAAGACCCTTTCTTTAGTGCTTCTTTTTATAATAATTATTATTTCTGCCCAGCTTTATTATCTGAAATTATCCCATCTCGAAATTACCACAAGATTTATACTGATAGGCATTCTCACAATTAATATCGCTGCACTCCTAACCCTTGTTTTTTTAGTCCTCAAAAATCTCTTTAAGCTGAATATGGAAAGAAGGAATAAAATACCAGGTTATAGATTTAGAAGCCGCCTTGTTACTATTTTTATGATACTGATATTGATACCATCAGGGCTTCTTTTTGCCGGAGCGGTCAGCCTTTCTACTGATTACATAAACCGTTTTTTTTCACTCCCTTTTAAAGATAGTATTACCAATTCAGTCGAATTGACAAGGACATTTTATGATTTTCAGAGACAGAGGGTCTTGAGTGGGGCTAAACAGTTTGTTAATGGTTATCAGATTGCATCAGATGATTTAATTTTTAAAAAAATCTACGAATTTCCGGAAAATTCTACTGATATAATCAAGGAAGCATTTGATGGAAGCGATGGTACAGAAGTCGTATCATCACCAGATGGAGATATAATCAGAGCAGCCGTGCCGTTATTAATAAATGGTGAAAGAAAAGGGGTTGTAATAGCAGAACTAAAGCTACCTAAAACTATATCTGAAAGGTCTGAAAAGTTAAGGGCTTTTCATGAAGATCTTTTAAAATTCGAATCATTCAAAATGCCTCTTGAGCTTAACTATATAATAATTCTTGGGTTTATTACTTTAATAATAATTTTTTCTGGACTATGGATTTCACTTAAGATATCTCAAGGAATAACAGAGCCTATTCAAAGCCTCGCAATAGCTACTAAAAAAGTAGCTGCTGGAGATTTGAATGTTTCAGTGGAGGCAAGAACTGATGATGAAATAAGCCTTCTCATTAATTCATTCAATCAGATGGTTAAGGATCTTAAAGATAATAAAGACTCAATTGAACAGGCATATGCTGAATCTGACAAAAGAAGATTTTTCCTTGAGACCATATTAGAAAATATTAATTCAGGGGTTGTTTTTTTCGATAATAATTTGAACATACTAACACTAAATATGGCTGCATGTTCCATCCTTAATGTTGATCAGAATGATTTTATCGGGAAGAACTATGAAACTTTTATTTCAAGATTCAATTCATCTGATCTAAACTCTCTCGTAGAAAGCCTTAAAGGCAAAAAAATAACTAATATAAAAAAGGAAATAAGATTAGAAATAGATAACAAAAAGAAAATTCTTACAGTTTATGTTTCGGGTATTTGGGACAATCAATCCCGCAAATCTCTTGGATTGCTTGTTGTTTTTAATGATATTTCCGCGATAATTGAGGCTCAAAATTTAATTGCCAAAAGTGAACTGGCTCGCAACTTAGCCCATGAGATCAAAAACCCTCTTACACCTATAAAGCTCTCAACAGAAAGATTAATAAAGAAATGGAGAGAAAAAAGAGAGGATTTCGATTTACACTTTGAGAAATTAACTAGTTCAATAATATCCGAGGTCGAAAGCCTTGCACAATTGGCTGATGAATTCTCAAGATATGGGAAAATGCCTGAGATAAGAAAAAGCCAAGTAAATATTATGGAATTAATTGAAGATGTTACCACACTTTTCAGAGGATTTAAGGATATTGATATAAAGGTTTCTGCAAATGAAAATCTGCCTTATATAAATTTGGATAGGGAACAGATGAAGAGGGCGTTAATTAATATCTTGGATAACGCAGTGAAGGCAAGCGAACATCAAGGAGTTATCAAAATAGACATAATATCTGAAGTTGGTTCATTAAAAATTGAAATTGCTGATAATGGTTCAGGCATTTGTGATTCTGAAAAGAAAAAGATTTTTCAGCCTTATTTTTCAAGGAGAAAAGACGGAATAGGACTTGGACTCGCTATAACTGCTAAAATATTAGCTGACCATGGAGGGCAGATTTCAATTAAAGACAATTCCCCTCAAGGCACTATTTTTATTCTACATTTGCCCATTATTTAAAACATAATGCAAAATATCTACAATGTTTGAAAAATAGACACTATACATTTTTTTAAGGTTTTAAGAATTAAGGAGTTTTATAATGCCAACAGGAATTGCGTTAATTGTAGATGATGAAGCAGGAGTTAGAGAGAGTCTTTCGGGAATTCTTGAAGACGAGGGATATGAGATTATAACTGCATCTTCAGGGGAGGACGCTATTGAACTGCTCAGGGAGAATTCTCCTGATATAATCTTTCTTGATGTATGGCTTCCTGGTATGGATGGGTTAGAAACATTTTTAAGGATAAGAGATATTATAGATATTCCAATCATTATGATATCAGGTCATGCAAATATCGAGACCGCAGTAATGGCAATTAAGCTCGGTGCTTATGACTTTCTTCAAAAACCGCTCTCTCTTGAAAAAATCGTTACTATGGCAAAAAGGGCACTTGAAGCAAGGAAACTTGTATCAGAAAATCGCTTACTTAAAACGAGTCTTAGTAAAAATTGGAGACTGGTCGGGAATTCAGATAAAGTTAAGATTTTGAACCAACAAATAGAGTTGGCAGCACAGAGCAACAGTAGGGTTCTTATCACGGGAGAGAGCGGCACAGGAAAGGAAATTATTGCAAGATTACTACATCAAAAAAGTGTAAGATTCGATTACCCCTTTATTGAAGTCAATTGTGCTGCTATACCGCAGGAACTAATAGAAAGTGAGTTGTTTGGGCATGAGAAAGGCTCATTTACTGGGGCATCCGAGAGAAAAATAGGAAAGTTCGAATTAGCTGATAAAGGTACATTATTTTTAGATGAAATAGGCGACATGTCTCTAAAGACACAATCGAAGGTCTTAAGGATTATCGAGACACAAACATTCCAGAGGGTTGGAGGAAATAAAAACATAAGCGTAGATACTCGCATAATAGCTGCAACTAATAAAGATTTATTAGTTGAAGTGAGAAAGGGCAACTTTAGAGAGGATCTCTATTACAGACTCAATGTAATTTGCATAAAATCACCATCTTTGAGGCAAAGATTAGATGATATACCACAATTAGTGCAATATTTTATCTCTTTAATTAGCTCTGAAAGTGGTATGAAACCGAAAGAAATTAGCCCTGAGGTTATCAAAAGATTTCAAGATCATGATTGGCAGGGCAACATAAGAGAACTTAAAAATGTAGTAGAACGTATTATGATTATGGTGACTTCAAGGACTGTGGGTCTCAGAGACTTAGAAGCAATTGGGATATTACAATCAGGAAAGACCGTGAAAGAATATGAATACTTCTCTTACACATCCTTAAAAGAAGCAAAAGAAGCATTCGAGAGGGATTATATCATCAGAAAGCTTGATGAAAACAACTGGAATATATCAAAAACTTCAGAGGCGATAGGTACTGAAAGAAGCAATTTGCATAAAAAGATGAAAACTTACGGCATATCAGAGCAAAAGATGCACTGATGAAAGATTTATATAGAAAATATCACAAGACTGGGTTATTTGCTTCATCCAGTTTAATTATTTTAGGAGAGAAACCCCTTAGTTGAATATCATCGAGCAAACAGTATGAAAATATTATTACCCTATCTCCAACAAGACCTTTTCGAGCAGTGGGACCATTTAAACAAATTTCTCTACCACCTGATTTGCCAGGTATAACATAAGTCTCAAAACGTTCTCCATTATTTACATTACTTATCATCACCTGTTCAAAGGGAAGGATACCTACCAGATCCATTAATTCACGATCTATAGTAATACTGCCCTCATATGCAAGATTAGACTCGGTAACCTTAGCCATATGAATCTTTGCCCTCAAGAAACTTCTATACATATTTTGTATCTCTCCTAAATACTTTAATATAAAAATATTGTAACAGTTTTTATTCTTTTCCAACAAGAACTTCAACTAACCAAAAATGTAGTTGAAAACTTATAACAGGCAGGATGAAAATGAGGTGCTTTTTTAAGGGTGGGCGAGGGGATTCGAACCCCCAACAACTGGAGCCACAGTCCAGTGCTCTGACCATTGAACTACGCCCACCACACGCCTGGAGAGATTCGAACTCCCGGCCCACTGCTTAGAAGGCAGTTGCTCTATCCTACTGAGCTACAGGCGCATTAAAACCTTTCAATTACACTCTTAATATTGGTCGGGGCGAGAGGATTCGAACCTCCGGCCCCCTGCGCCCAAGGCAGGTGCGCTAACCAAGCTGCGCTACGCCCCGTGTAACTTAAATTCATATAATAAAAAAGGAGAGCAACTTATGTCAAATTCACTATTTTCAAAAAATTGCATTAACCATAACAAAATGCTTTTTAATATTTTATTCTAAGATGAAAAATAACTGGATATGAAATTCAGTTATTCAGAAAAAGCATCAAAAATCAGCTATAAAAGCTCTATAATTCAATAGGTTTTTTTATTTTAATCATTCAGAAGGCAGTTATAGTTAATTTTTTAATTAATTTTCTGTCATAATAAGGGGTTAAGTTATTTCATTATAAGGGAGCTTTTAGATGTTGTTTGAAGAATACAATTTGGCTGATGTTAAGCTTAAAAATAGACTTGTCCGCTCGGCAACTTATGAAAAAAGGGCTGATATAGACGGCTTTGTGACAGATTCCATTATTGAATTCTATTGTGACCTCGCAAAAGGCGGTGTTGGTTTGATTATAACAGGCAATGTGCTTGTCCATGTCTCAGGCATATCAGTCCCTAATATGCTCTGTATTCACAATGATTACTATATAAAAAAACTTAAACTTCTAACAGATTCAGTTCATAATTATGGAGGGAAAATTTTTATACAGCTTGTCCATGGTGGCAGGCAATGTTTTCCATCGCTTCTTGGAGGGCAGTCTCCTATAGCCCCTTCTGCAGTATATGACCCATCAACTAAGATAACCCCGCGTGAGATGTCAAATGAGGAGATTTTGGAGATTATAGATGCTTTCGTTAGTGCTGCGAGAAGATCTGTTGAGGCAGGTTTTGATGGAATTCAGATTCACGGGGCTCATGGTTATCTTGTGAATGAATTTCTCTCACCTCATACAAACAGAAGAACTGATTATTGGGGCGGTGATGAAGAAAGAAGATTCCATTTTCTAGAAGAAATATATGAATTAATGCGAAAAGAAATAGGATATTCAGTGCCGATTATCATAAAAATGAATGCTGACGACTATGTTGATAGAGGTCTAACCCAATATGATAGCCTTAAAATTGCTTTAAGACTTCAAAGTCTTGGGATTAATGCCATAGAGGTCAGCGGTGGTATGTATGAATCTGGCAATAAGACTGTTAGATTAAATATACTTCAGCCCGAACAGGAAGCGTATTTCAGAAGCTCTGCAGGTTTATTTAAACAAGAATTAAATATTCCTGTGATTCTGGTAGGAGGGATACGCTCAAAGACTGTTGCAGAAGATGTTTTGCATAAGAATGAAGCAGACCTAATTGCTCTTGCTCGCCCGCTTATTAGAGAGCCTGATTTACCCCTTAAATTCCAACATGGCAAGGATAAGTCTGATTGTATATCATGTAATGGTTGCATGAGATTTTTTAAACTCGAAGTGGTGAAATGCACACAATTACAATAATATTTCTTCATTTTATAGCTTTCCTATTGCTTGTATTTACAACTCCCTCTTATGCCATCCAGATTTTAGACAAAGAAGGGGTGTGCCCTCAGGACCAGACCATCACTCAGAGTTGCGAAGAAGGTGCTAACAGCTTATCAACAACCCCAATCAACCCTGAAATTACAAAATCAAAGAACATTAAGAAGCAGGTAGATACAGTCGTTATATATTTTTTTGAGGGCACAGGATGCCCATTTTGTGAAAAAGAGAAGATATTTCTTAATGAGATGATGTCTAAATATAAAGGACTACAGGTTAAGCAATATGAAGTATGGCATAACAGAGAAAATGCTCTTTTGATGTCAAAGATGCTGAAAGCGTATAATTTGACCCCTCAAGGCGTTCCAGTTACTTTTATAGGCGAAAGGGTTTTTATTGGCTTCTCTGAAGAGATAAAAGTAAGTATAGAAAAGGCAATAAAGGGATGTTTTGCTTCAGGATGCCTTGATCCTTATGATAAGATTAGTAGTATTATTGAAGATAAGCCTGCTATCAACCCTGAAGCTATTATTGAGGAAAAGCCAGCAATTGATAATCAACCCACTTTAAATATACCTATTTTAGGTAATATCGAGGTATCAAATCTATCCCTTCCAGTCTTGACTTTTATAATCGCAGGGCTCGACAGCTTCAATCCATGTGCCTTTTTTGTGCTTTTTGCACTTCTCGGTCTGCTTGCCCATGCAGGCTCAAGAAAGAGGATTTTCCTGATAGGCAGTATCTTTGTATTCTTCTCGGGTTTTATTTATTTTATCTTTATGGCTGCATGGCTTAACCTATTCATTTTTATGGGTCATGTATCAGGAATTACTACTACTGCAGGCATTATCTCCTTAATAATATCTGTTATAAATATAAAGGACTTTTTTGCTTTTAAAAAGGGGTTTTCTCTCTCTATCCCAGAAAGTGCCAAACCAGGTCTTTTTGATAGAATGAGAAGGCTAATGAGATCAACATCAACGGCATCAATACTTGTTGGAACAGTAGTCCTTGCAGTAACAGCTAATTCTTATGAAATACTTTGCACTGCAGGGTTTCCGCTTGTTTATACACGGATACTTACTTTGAATCAACTCTCCACCTCAGCTTATTATTTTTATCTCGTTTTTTATAATCTTGTCTATGTTATCCCACTTTTAACTATAGTAATCGTATTCACAGTGACATTTGGAAAGAAAAAGCTTACAGAAAGGCAAGGAAGACTTCTTAAATTAGTATCAGGTGTAATGATGTTAGAACTTGGTGGTTTGCTGTTGATCAAACCAGAATTACTAAATAATGTAGCAATATCCGCGAGCCTTCTTGTTAGTGCTATAATTGTAACAGCTATAGCTGCATTATTAACTAAAAAAAATGGAGGGATTAAATCTTGATGTTTTCGTATAGGTATTAAAATATAGCTGATACCTAAATTGAGAGATTTTTATAACAAACCCAGCAGGACAGGCACCTGCCTATCCTAAAAAGGTGAAATGCTCGGACAGCCGGGACGGCTATCCTACCATGGTTTGGGCATCTTATCAAGCAGGAATTGCTCAATTTGAGTAATAATTAGCTGACTAAAAAATATTATTTATGATATTGTAAGGTTTATTATGAATGCAAAAATAATTTCCATCAATGTAAGCGACAGAAAGGGTGAGCCTAAAAAACCTGTTGGTGTGGCTCAAGTAATTGAAAATTATGGCATTAAAGGCGATGCCCATGCCTCCTCTGAATGGCATAGGCAAGTCAGCCTACTTGGAATTGAAAGCATTAATAAGATGCAAAGTCTTGGTATTGATGTTTCTTCAGGTGGGTTTGCTGAAAATATCACCACAGAGGGCATTGACTTATTGTCTCTTCCAATCGGCACAAGAATAAAACTCGGTGAGGGATTAAATGCTGTTATTGGAGAAGTTACCCAGATTGGAAAGGTCTGCCACGAAAGATGTGCTATATATTATAAGGCTGGTGATTGCGTGATGCCAAAAGAAGGAATATTTATAAGGATATTAAAAGGCGGCGAGATTAAAGAAGGAGATTCAATAGCCGTCTCTTATCGTATTTCTGAAGATGATATACTGGTATAACAAAGATGATTACAATTGCAATACTGACAATAAGCGATAAATGCTCAAGGGGTGAAAGGGAAGATAAAAGCGGTCAACTAATCTCAGAAATAGTTAAAGAGATTGGAAGGATTAAATTTTATGATATAGTCCCTGACGAGATAGACTTGATTAAACATAAACTGCTTGAATATATCGGCAATGTTGATATTATTTTGACTACTGGCGGGACCGGGCTTTCTGAAAGAGATGTAACTCCAGAGGCAACCCGAGAGATTATAGAAAAAGAAGTACCGGGAATTGCAGAAGCTATCAGGATTGAAGGATTAAAAAAGACAAGAAAATCAATATTATCAAGGGCAATTGCCGGAATAAGAGATAAAACCCTTATAATTAATTTGCCAGGCAGCCCTTCCGCAGTTAAAGAGGGACTCGAAATCATTATTGATGCTATCCCTCACGCAATTGAGAAGCTCAAAGGCGATCAAGGAGAATGTGCAAGATAAAGGCACCGGGATCATCTTTTGCTCCTATTAAAATATATCAGGCGATAACTTAAATGGCTGAAATCACATTTACTCTTGCATTTATTGCTGGCATAATGTCTTTTTTATCGCCCTGTGTTTTGCCTTTAGTGCCTGCTTACATATCCTTTATTTCTGGTTTATCTATTGAAGACATAAGAAGCTCCGCTTTCATGCCAAGAACGCTATGGAGCACTCTTTTTTTCATTGCTGGGTTTTCCACCATTTTTATCACACTCGGAGCATCATCTTCTTTAATCGGGGGTCTCCTCCTTGAATATCAAAACTATTTCAGAATTGTAGGCGGCATTCTCACAATTGTTTTTGGACTTTTTGTAATTGGGGTATTCAAGTTTAAATTTCTATTAAGGGAGAAAAGATTTCATATACATAAAGGACCAGCCGGCTATATTGGCGCTTTTGTAATGGGTATTAGTTTCGCTGCTGGATGGACTCCCTGCATAGGTCCTATATTAGGAACGATACTTATTTATGCAAGCTCGCAGGCATCCGCTTCTTTTGGACTTCAATTGCTCGGTATTTATTCGCTTGGATTAGCTATACCCTTTTTGCTTTCAGCATTTGCTATCAATATATTTTTCTCATATACCAGGAAATTAAATAAATTCATGAATCTGGTAACCATTGCAAGCGGAGCAGTGCTTATTTTCTTTGGGATGTTATTGCTTACTGACAAACTTGGATATCTTGCATCTTTCTTCCCTGATTTAGGGATTAAATTTTAGTACTCATTTCTGATATCTCAGACCGAGATTGCTAACATCTTCAGAGACTACTCGCAACAATTCTTTTTGTTTCTTTAGAGATTAAATAGCAGATAGTCTGAATAGATTTATCCTGCAATCTAATATCAAATTGCTTTTTGGCGGAATGGCATATCCTTCTGAAGGCGCCAAACTGACCTCTCATCAAAAGATTATCAAAAATCTCTTGAATATTAGAAATATTAATGTTCACTTCTTCATCGAGATTTACTCCAGCACTTGATATCAAAGCATGAAGGTCTTCATTTGAGTATCTGCCAAGCTTCCACATAGATACCTGTATAAGGTTTTGCCATCCAAAAACAAGATGCATATTTAAAGGATGAGAATTCAATGAACTATTAAGGATTCTTAAAAGTTTATTGATTGAATCACTAAAGAATTCATTTTTTAAGAGGATATATAATTCATCTTTGAAGGTAAATAGCTCTTTATGAGCAAGTATTCCTAAGTTGCTATCTGAAATTACTACATCACTCAACTTTATGAGTTTTTCGGCGTCTGATGGCTGTATCATTTTATCTTAGATATTGTTCTTTCATATAGAAACTCAATGGTTCTTTTCACATTAAGCTTTAAATTATCCTTCTTCTCGCCCTTTTCGATATACTCAGAATCCCTGAGCCTCTTGCCTGTAAGCCCCTCAGATGAATATGTTTTAAAGAATTCTTCAGGAATTTCATCAGGCAAATTAATATCATTCATTACTGCCCATGCAAGCGTCCATCCCTTGACAACATTAAATATATCATAGCCCCCACCTCCTAATGCCACCCATTTTTTTGATATTTCTTTAATTTTCGATATAGCTTTTACAAAAGCGACATTTGTAAGATTAAGATGAGCGAGAGGGTCAGAGCTAAAGGAGTCAACACCTAACTGTGTTACTACTATATCAGGCTTGAATTTTTCGATTGCTGGCGGAATGATCTCATTAAAAGCATACAGAAAGATTTCATCATCCGAAAATGGCGGCAGAGGTATATTTATAGAGTAGCCCTCGCCATCTCCAATGCCTATTTCTGTTTCAAAACCGGTTCCTGGAAATAGAAATTTGCCCGTCTCGTGTATTGATATAGTTAGCACGCTTTTTGTATGGTAAAAAGCCTTCTGAACGCCGTCTCCATGGTGTGCATCTATATCAATGTAAGCTACACGTCTGCCTTTTTTCCTTAGATATTCAATTGCTATTACTGGGTCATTTATATAGCAAAAACCAGAAGCCGATGACTTCATAGCATGGTGAAGCCCACCTGCAATATTAAACGCGATATCTGCATCACCACTATCAACTATCTCAGCAGCCTGCAAAGATGCCCCTGTAACAAGTCGTGACCAGTCAAGAAGTCCACGAAAAACAGGATTATCTCCAGAGCCGAATCCATATAAATAAGCCTGTGGAATGTCCTGTCCATCGTTTAATTTTTTTAATGCTTCAATATATTTTTTATCATGAAATAGATATAACTCATCATCTTCGGCTCTCCTTGCCTCAATAAATTGAGTGTGAGGAAGCGAAAGAAGACCATAGGCATTTATTAATTCATAAGTGAGCCTTAGCCTTGAAATCCTGAGGGGATGAGAGATCCCATAATCAAATCTTGAAAAATCATTAGTATAAATAAAGGCAGTCTTAGTCATTTTATTATCTCCATTATTAAATATTAAAATTAAGAAAACTTATTCATTAACCCTAAAAAAAACGCTTTAAAAGTAGTTTAGCAGGCATATAAAATTTATTTAGTGCCATAAAGTTTTAGTTTAATAATGCCGGATTATTTAAGATTCAAAATTCAAAAAAATCTAAGGAATGTTTCAGGATAAAAACCTGAAGCCGTATGAAGATCGAAAAAATCTTGAGTCAATAATTTTCTCTGAGACAAGTAGCCGTAGGCTTGAGCCCGCGGTGTCATTAAATTGCTTAATATAAATTAATGATTCAATAATTTTATCATAAAAGATGAATTTCATAGATTTAGTTTAATTAACAAGGTTTTACCCAGTCCTTTACAGAAAATCAGCATATATGATAACCTATTTAGGCTCAGATTGTTGATTAACATTAATTTACTTGGTTAAATTGGTTAAATATGTATTGTTTTACTCAGTTTTTTGAGAAAAGCATACATCAAATAATTTTTTACTAATAACAGAGATTTATTTAGAAAGGTGGTGAGGCAATGGCACTAAGTATTTTAGACAAGAAAGATATTATAGGGGCTTATAAGATTCATCAAAGCGATACAGGTTCACCAGAGGTTCAAATAGCCCTTTTAACTAAGCGTATAACTTCCTTGACTGAACATTTCAGGATTCATACAAAGGATCACCATTCAAGAAGAGGTTTGCTTAAATTAGTTGCACAAAGAAGAAAGCTTCTTAATTATCTTAAGTCATCAGACAAAAATCGTTATGAAGTTCTTATTGAAAGACTTAAAATAAGAAAATAATACAAACTTCGCAGAACATTAGAATTAAGTTATGACATCCTTGCCAAAGCTGAAATCCAAAGGCTTTCAAAAGGCTATGGATCGCTTATCAAGCATGGAGCGAGCGAATAAAACTACTGCGATGATTAAAAAACAATCTAAAAATGAGTATTTATAAAGGATAATAATTTAATGACAAAAGTTGAGGTTGAACTTAATGGTAAGCCGTTGATTATCGAAACCGGGCTAATGGCAAAACAATCAGATGGTTCTGTAGTTATCAAATATGGCGACACAATGTTGCTTGCCACTGTTGTAGCTGATAAAAAAGCTAAGGAAGGTCTGAATTTCTTCCCACTTACAATAGATTATCAAGAAAAAACATATTCAGCCGGTAAAATCCCAGGTGGTTTTTTCAAAAGAGAAGGCAAACCATCCGAAAAAGAGATTCTTACATCTCGTCTTATAGACCGTCCAATTAGACCATTATTCCCAAAAGGTTTTTATTATGAAACACAGGGCATAGTTTCTGTCCTTTCATATGGTGAAGAAAATTTAGCAGATGTATTAGGTATAATAGGCATTTCTGCTGCAATTAATATATCAGATATACCATTTAACGGGTTCGTGGGAGCTGTAAGGATAGGGTTAAAAGATGGCGAATTAATAGTCAACCCTGATATCTCAGAAAGTAACGACCTCGACCTTAACATTGTTGTTGCTGGAACTGAAGATGCTATTGTAATGGTGGAAGGCGGAGGTTCTGAGGTATCAGAAGAAGCCTTGTTTGAAGCAATAAAATACGCACATATCGAGATTAAAAAGGTTATTGCCCTGCAAAATGACTTAAAATCTCTCGTAGGAAAATCTAAGAGAAGCATAACACCGGTTATCGAAAATCCTGAATTAAAAAATGATCTTATAAATTATATCTCAGGGGATATTCAAGAAGCCATCAGGATACCTGATAAACAGAGAAGACAAGCTACTTTAGATTCAATATTAAGTGAATCAATAGAGCATTTTAATACTCCTGATTACAGGGTTAAATATGCTGTTTTATCAGAAGATGCCCTTATAAAAGAGATAGCAAGCCTATTTGAGGAATATGAGAAAGAAGTAGTTCGGAATATGATCATATTTGAGAATAGAAGGGCAGATGGCAGAATGCCTGATGAGATAAGAAAAATATCCTCTTTTACGGGGATTTTACCAAGAGCACATGGTTCTGCCCTTTTCATTAGAGGTGAAACTCAGGCACTTACTGTTACAACCCTTGGAACGGCTGCAGACGAACAAAAGATTGATTCTCTCGAGGGTGAAACATATAAAACATTTATGCTTCATTATAATTTCCCTCCTTTCAGCGTTGGAGAGGTAAAACCTCTTCGTTCGCCTGGCAGAAGAGAAATAGGGCATGGCTCCCTTGCTGAAAGGGCTTTAAAATATGTAATCCCATCTAAAGAGGCTTTTCCTTATACTATCAGGGTAGTTTCTGATATACTTGAGTCTAATGGTTCATCTTCTATGGCTACAGTCTGCGGCGCAACCCTTTCTTTAATGGATGCTGGCGTTCCTATTACTGCACCTGTGGCAGGGATTGCAATGGGGCTAATTAAGAGTGATGAAAAGGTGGTTGTCTTGACCGACATACTAGGACTTGAAGATCACCTTGGTGATATGGACTTCAAGGTTACGGGAACCGAAAATGGCATTACTGCATTTCAGATGGATGCCAAGATAGTTGGAATAAGTTTTGAAATATTAAAAGATGCAATCCAGATGGCTAAAAAAGGCAGACTTTATATATTGGACAAGATTAAAGAAGCTATGCCTGAACCAAAGAAAGAACTCTCGCCGTTTGCTCCAAGAATATTTTCTATTAAAATTAAGCAAGATAAAATCAAAGATGTTATTGGAACTGGTGGCAAAGTCATCAGAGGTATTATAGAGCAAACAGGCGTGAAGATAGATATAAATGATGCAGGTTTGATTAATATTGCATCTTCAAATGAGGAATCTGCCCGCAAGGCTATTGATATTATTAGTGGTATAGTCGAAGAGGCTGAGGTAGGCAAAATATATACTGGAAAGGTTAAAAGAGTAGTTGATTTCGGCGCTTTTGTAGAGATTATACCCGGAATTGAAGGGCTTCTGCATATTTCACAAATCTCAGAAAAAAGGATTGCAAAGGTCACAGATGAGATTAATGTAGGGGATGAGGTTCTGGTAAAAGTTATAGAAGTTGACGGTCAAGGTAAGATTAGACTTAGCCGTAAAGAAGCTTTAAGAAAAAAGTGATTTTAATCTGACAATTTCTTCCATTAATATCTATTCAAATGACCCAAACTCTCATGCTAAGAGTGGTATGAATGTTTGGGTTAAAAATTTTTAAAAATAGTCAAATAGACAGAACTATTGCATTGTCTTAATATTGCATTGAAAAATAGTTTTTCAATTTAATAATTTTTATACTAACGGCTTTCCAGCCAGGTTTCGCAAATCCCAAGTCTAATTTTCAGACATAAATATAACAAATGGAGATAAATTATGTTTATAAGAGCAGAGCTTGATAATGGTATTCCAATCGTAATGGAGCAGTTAGTAAATTTTCGATCTGTTATAGTAGGAATATGGGTAAGGGTAGGTTCAAGGAATGAAAGCATTGATAAGAATGGAATCTCTCACTTTCTTGAGCATATGTTTTTTAAGGGAACTAAAAAAAGAAACGCTAAGGATATTGCCATTGAAATTGACTGTATAGGCGGAGAACTGAATGCTTTTACCTCTAGAGAGAATACAGTATTTTATGTTAAGGTGCTGGATGAATTTATTGACAAGGCAGTAGAATTGTTATCAGATATCTTTTTGCACTCAACGATGCCTGAAGATGAAGTAGAAAAAGAAAAAGGCGTTATTAAAGAAGAGATAAAACTCACTGAGGATACCCCTGATGACTATATACATGATATCTTTAGCAGAACAGTCTGGGGGAATGCGGGGCTAGGGCAGCCTGTTCTAGGAAGAAGGGATACGATTAAAAATTTTACAAGGGATGACCTCCTCCACCATGTAAAAAAATATTATGGTACCTCTGACACTATCATCGCATGTGCTGGAAATTTCGACCCTAACCATATAGTTAATACCCTGAATCAAAATCTTGGAATGCTTAGACGGGGTTCTCAACCTGATCTTTACCCACAACCTTTTTTTGAAGGCAAACTTTCTGTTCATCCAAAAGACCTTTCAGAGGTTCATATATGTCTTGGGGTTGAAGGACTGCCCTTTTCTTCTCAGGATAGGTTTGCACTCGCTTTGGTCAACTCTATACTTGGCGGGAGTGTGAGTTCAAGACTTTTTCAGGAGATAAGAGAAAAAAAAGGTTATGCGTATTCTATTTATTCCTTTGCTAATTCTTATACTGACACTGGTTTTTGGGCAGTATATGCAGGGGTGGGCAGAAAAAAAGCAATCATAGTTACACAACTAATCATGCAAGAACTGAGCAATCTTTCAACTACCCTTACAGGCGAAGATATAAGAAGGGCTAAGGATCAGTTGAAGGGTAATATCGTTTTGGGCATGGAATCAACAAGCAGTAGAATGCAAAGCATAGCACGACAGGAAATATATTTCAAAAAATATTTTACGATCAAAGAGATTTTGCAGAGTATAGAAAATGTTTCGCTAAAACAAGCAAAAGACCTCGTTGCTCGCCTCCTTGTGAATAGCAAAATGAGCCTTGCTGTGCTTGGTCCGGTAAAGGAAGAAGATTTCAAGGGATTGTTATAAAACTACTATAAAATATTATATTTATCCAAAATAGATTTCACCTGTAGCTAAATGAAATAATTATAGTAAGAAAACGAGATAAATGACTTCCAAAAAAGTCTTTTCCCCTTGGAGTATTAGCACTGCTTAATAGAAAACGGGCAGGATAGCCTGCCCGTTTTGATACCATATCAAACTCTTTTCTGAAACTCGTGTTCCGGCCAGAAACCTCTTTCAGCCATTGCATTGATTATACTTTTCCTCGTTACAATGCCCACAAGTTTTTTATCTGCCACAACAGGAAGTATAGTAACATTTCTATTATACATGAGATCGGCAACATCTTCAATAGCAATATTTGGCGTTACCGTTACCGGAGTGCTACAGACTCCATGTTCTGCATGACCACAACTCATTATTGATTCAGCGCTAAATTCATGGATTGTTCTTCCCTCTTTTAGCGCATTTAATATGTCATATTCGGAGACAATCCCTATTACCTCATCGTTTTCATTTACAACAGGTAGCGCGGGATAAGGAGACATCAATTTTTTTACGAGTTCTTCTCCTTTTTCTTTTGCATACAGGCTGACCCTCGGATACATTATATCTTTTGCAACCCTACAAGACATATTGACCTCCCTTTCGATTTTTTGCAATAGCATTCTCTTATCATTCGTTCCATTTCATTCTATCCTTGTACCTGTGGATGTTGAAATGGATGCAAGTTTGAGTTCGTTAAGCTTGTTAATCAGCGAATGATGCTTTGTTTCATCAGCAATAAGATAAGAAAGGATGTACCGGGTGATGAAAAGCTCACTGTTTTTAAATGCTTCGTTCGCCAATGATATGGACTTCGCTTCCATCTCCATATGTCTGTTAAGCATATCCGAAAGCAAAACGAGTTCATCTGGGCTTATATGCACGGCTTCTTTAGTGATATTATCAATTATCATCTGCTGCATTACTTTATGCTTTTCAGAGTCATGTTTAATCATTTCCATTGTCATCTTCACAAATGGATTGTTTATATTACTCATCAGTTCACCAGCACTTTTAATGGTTTCATCCTCAAGCGCCTTCCATTCTTTTATTAGTTCCAAAAACTCTTCAGAATTCTCTGCCGCTTTTTTCATTTCACTTCACCTCCTTTTATTTATGAATAAAGTCGCTTATAAGGCTTAAAAAGCCTTAATGAGGTAATCATTTTATAAGATACTTTGTGTTTAGTTTCCCTTAGTATGCATTCTCTATTAAAATTATAGCAGATTTTATTAGCTTGTCAAATTTCAGAGTTCTCATAATCCGCACTCAAATCTGCTGATAGAAATGTGCAGAGTCCGATTTTTTTGGATATATCAAACACTGGTAAGACAGGCGCCTGCCTGTGCATGTCCGTATGCAAACAGGTCAGCCTGTCCTGAAAGATGATGAGGCGTAAGACAGCAGGGACGGCTATCCTACTGGACTATGGATATTTAAAAAATTCTATATTGGGATTTGAGTTTTTAATTATTTATTTGCAGGTCTAATGTTTAAATGATATAATATTAAAAATTATAAAACTAAAAATATATTAAAGAATTATTATCAAAGGCTTTTGCAAAAGTCTCTAAAATGTCATTCCGAGCCCTTCGCTTTATCATTCCGAACGGAGTGAGGAATCTGAACCCATTGATTTCAAAAGATTTCTCCTTTCAGTCGAAATGACAAACAATGCACTCTATGTAGTTTTGCAAGAGCCGCATCAAATATAAAATTTAAAAAAGAGGCTATATTTAATAATTATGAAAATATTTGATATTTTTTCAAAGCCCCAACAAACCAAGCCTTTTGCCCAGACTTATGAGCGTCTTGCCCCTAAATATACATATTTTAGGAAATTTCTTGAACATAATAAATCCGCCCTTAATTGTATTGCTGATTTAGAGCAAATGTATTACGGCGGTAAACCTTTCAGCCTTATTTCTATAATGAAGAAGTATCAAGAACTATCTGAGGCTGTTATGGGTTTAATATACAATCTTGATCAATTGTCCAATAATAAATTTCCTTTGCTCAAAGATAAATTTACTCAGATAGATAAGGCAATATCTCAGGAACTCACTCCTTATGTGCCGCTTAAACTCAAGGATAAAGATATAATCCTAAGGCTTGAAAATATCTATCCTGAGATGAAGTGCATAGTCGGTGGAAAGGCAGCAAACCTTGCATCAATTAAAAATTCGCTTGGTCTTCCTGTCCCTCCCGGGTTTTCTATAACTGCTTATGCCTCTGAAGAATTTCTTAAGCACTCTGGTTTAGTTAAGCCTATTATGGCTGAACTCTCTAGAATAAAATCTCTGGATTCCGTTTATGCTATGAGAAAGATGAGCGAAATCTTAAGGGATATGATTATGCAAACTTCAGTCCCATCTCATGTTGCAAGTCAAGTAATGGAAGCCTATGAGAATCTCGAAAATGTAACTCATAAAGATATTAAATTAGCAATGAGAAGCAGCGCCATTGGAGAGGACACTGAGGCAAGCTTTGCAGGACAATATGTATCTGTTTTGAATGTTACTAAGAATTCTATTCTCTATGCATATAAAACCGTTCTTGCAAGCAAATACTCGACCCGTGCAATAAATTATAGACTGCAATATGGTTTGAGTGAACAAGAAACCCCCATGTCTGTTTTAGCAATAGCAATGATCAACTCTAAAGCAAGTGGAGTTGCTTATACTATAAATCCGACAGGCGAAAATATGAATGCTATAAAGATAAGCTCTATATGGGGCATAGGAGAACATTTAGTAGGTGGAGGGGCTTCACCTGATGTTTTCTTAGTTGATAGAAAAGAAGATAAGATAATCGAGAAACGCGTTGGGATTAAGGATCAAAAAATGGTCTTACTTGAATCCGGAGGAGTCAGTCTTACAAAATCAAGAGAAACTGAAAAAACAATACCATCAATAGATGAAGATATAGTCTTGAAGCTTCGCAAATATTGTTTGCTTTTGGAAGAGTTTTTTCAAGGACCTCAAGATATTGAGTGGGCTGTTGATCATGATAATAATCTATTCATTTTGCAATCAAGGCCACTCAAAATTCCAACATTATCGCTTTCCCAGAAGATCGAAAAAAAGGAGTTCCCAGATAATCCTATTTTATTATCTACAGGTAGAGCAGCATCTCCTGGAATTGCGTATGGCACTATTTTTGTTGTTCATTCCGACAATGATCTTGATGACATACCCGATGACGCCATCTTAGTTGCTAAAACAGCATCACCTGATTATGTAAGAGTTCTCGGTAAAATAAAAGGAATCATAACAGATATAGGAAGCATAACTAGTCATCTATCATCAGTTGCCCGTGAATTCGAAATCCCTTTTATAGTTGATACAAAAAATGCAACTAATATCTTGAAAACAGGTGATATAGCCACTATTTTTGCTGACAACGCAATTGTTTATAAAGGAATTGTGGAAGAATTAATAAAAGGTATCAGACCCGCTAAAAAGATGATTTATGAAAGTCCTGTTCATCAAAAAACCCGTCAAATACTCAACTCGATATCTCCTTTAAATCTTAATGATACTTCTCATCCATCTTTTTCACCAGATGGATGTAAAACAATCCATGATATAATTAGATTTTCGCATGAAAATGCAATCAAAGAAATGTTTGGTCTTGCAAAATCAGTCGAAGCAAATCAATCGTCTCTCAAGCTTAAAACAAATATACCACTCGACCTATACATAATTGACCTTGGGGATGGTATTAAAGAAGGAGTTTCTTTAGATGCTATAACTCCTGAAAAGATTCAATCAGTACCACTTAAGGCTATCTGGAAAGGTTTTTCTCACCCCGGGATAAGCTGGTCAGGCGGTATAAGTGTAGATATGAAAAAATTAATGACCTTACTTGTATCATCAACTACATCAGATATTGCAGAGTCCCTTGATATAACTAGCTATGCGATCATTTCAAAAGATTATATGAATCTGAATGCCCGTTTTGGTTATCATTTTGCAACAATAGATACACTATGTGGAGAAAATAGCGATCAGAATTATCTTTCTCTTCAGTTTGCAGGAGGCGCTGGTTCATATGCTGGTCGTAATATGAGACTGCAGTTTCTTGGCAATATATTACAAAAATTAGGTTTCAATTTGACTATAAAAGGAGATCTTTTAGAAGCTAATTTATTTAGATATGATAAACAAACTATGCAAGAAAGACTTGATATTTTAGGCAGGCTTCTTGCCTCGAGCCGACTTCTTGATCTTGCAATAGCAAATCAGAATGATATTGCCATTTTAATAGAATCATTTAATAATGGTGAATATAATTTCTTATCACAGAAAAAAGAAGATCAGCCTGTTGATTTCTATATACACGGAGGGTTCTGGTCTAAATTCAAAAAAGATGGAAATATTTACTGCATTCAGGATGGTATCAAAGCTGGCTTCAGCATATCTTCTGGAGTTGCTGGAATAATGGGCAAGTTAATCGGACATGCTTTTACCGATTTTCTTGATAATATCGAGGCTTATTTCTATTTCCCCCTTGCGATAGCTAAAAATAGTGAGATTGGTGATGGAATTATAACCTTGAAAGTAATGCCAATAGCTGGCAATATTGACAGAGCTGGTGGCATAGCCTTTGCGTTAAAGGATGTAGGGAATTATTTTGTATTAAGAATTAATGCCCTTGAAGACAATGTCATACTTTTTGAGTATATCAACAATAAAAGAATACCAAGACTGCAGGCAAAGGTAAAAATCGAATCAGAAAAATGGTATGCCTTAAAAGTCGAGGTTAAAGGGAATCATATAAAAGGTTTTGTAGATGATAAATTACTAATAGAGTACAACACAGATAGAAATATGCAAGGGTATGTTGGCATCTGGACAAAGGCAGACTCGGTGACATATTTCGACCGGCTTATGATTGAAACAAAAGATAAAAAAATAATATTTAACTACTAAACATCTGTTGATAAACTTAATATAAATTATTTATAAATCTAATTCTTTAAAATTCTGCTGGTTTTGCGAGCACCTCCAAAACCTTTAACTCAAGAAATCTCTTTGAAGCGGCAGATCTAATGAGTAAAACGGTGTCAGCTCCTGATGCGGTACCTGCTACAACAAGTATCTTTTCATCTTCTGGGATTAACCCGCTATCAACCGCCATCATTGATACCTCACAACACACCTTTGTTCCCTCCCCAAATCTTCTTAAAGTATGAGCCACTATAAGTGCTGGATAAATACCGCCATATTTAGAAGAAAAAGAAGTCTCCATGCTATGAGTGAGCATAGTTCCAGTGTATATTTTTGCACCTGTCTCTTTGATCTTTCTTCTGTTTTCCTCGGTAATCTCAATACTGTTAGGCAATGTATAACCTGCTGAGTGTGTTACTACAACAATCTTTACCCCTGTATTTCTAAGAGCTTCTGAAAATAATAGACCTGTTGAGCCGCTTACAGAAGCAATGACTAAATATTTATATTGATAGTTTTCAATCGCTTCTTTTACTATGCTTAAACATGCCTCTGTATTAGCCTTGCCATATTTATCAAAATAGATAACCCTTTTTTCCATTTGCCCCCCTGCATTATAAAAAAGTATTGTCAAAATTAACCACAGAGAACACGGAGAAAATATTAAATATTAATAAGTTAAGAGGAATTCTGTTGCATCCCCTCTGTGACCTCTAAATTATTAATCGTTTTATTCCGTTATACCTTTTAATGGGAATTCTTTCGGAGCAAGAGAAACTTGAGAGTTCACAGAGTTTTTAAACCTTAAAATTCTTTTCTCTGTGCGTTCTGTGGTGAAACTCTGTGGTTTCATATTTTTCTCTCTTTTTTCATAAAACTTTTGACATTACCTATAAAAATTTTATTAAATCACCGTTTCATAAACACAGTCCGATTCATTATGGCTAAAACCTAAATTGAATCATAGCTTGCTATGAGGGTGATCCATCTTCCATCTACTATCTTTTCAAAGAAATGCAGATTATATTTCTCATATGCTTCAATTACATCATATTCCTGCCCATCTATAATACCTGAAAATACTATTACCCCTTCCTTATTTAAATGAGAAGCAATCTCCGGAGTGAGCTGAATCAATGTATTTGCAAGCAGATTTGCTACAATAAAATCAAATGACCGCTCGATAAAACAAAGGCTTGAACAGCTAACTTCAATATTTGTTATGTCATTAAGTGCAGAGTTTCTTCTAGATGCGTCTATAGCAAGTGGGTCTATATCTATCCCTACAATATGTTCAAATCCAAGCTTTGCTGCAGCTATAGCCAAAATCCCTGTGCCAGTGCCCACATCAAGAAAACCATTCTTTCTGGATAATTTTTTTGATAATCTCTCTATCAAAATTAGGCATCTCATGGTAGTTTCATGATGTCCTGTCCCAAATGCCATACCAGGGTCAATAATCAGATTAATTCGATTAGGCTTTGGTTTTTGCCATGGCGGTATGATTGTAAGATTTTCACCAACATCTATCGGCTGAAACTTCTTCTTCCATGATTCATTCCAGTCTCTCTCAGATATATAAAGGTAATCATAAGAAAGGGCTTCTGGCAATCCTGCATCCCTGAGAACACCTTTGAATATTTCAAGTTCTTTTTTTACTTTATCCACATAAACTGCATCAGGAAAATATACAATAATAGAGTTTTCGTTGATGATAATGCCCAAACATCCAATTTCAGAAAGTTTATCAATGAGGGCATCTGTTGAATCTTGTGAAAGTTTAATATTGAATTCATAATATCCCATAAATATTTACCAATTTACCTTTCTATTATATATTTATACATTTTCATTGCTATATGATAAAATTATCTATAATGATTTTTTTTTCGGAATTGTTTGATTTTTTATTGATATCCTAATAGGAAATAAATAATTTACTAATATCAAGAAAAATAATATTATGCTATATGGTGAAAAGGAAATAAAAGAGGCAGTAATAGAAGTTTGGGACAACCCTTATCCAGATAGGGATTATGAGATAAATATTACATTTTCCGAGTTTACCTGTCTTTGCCCTCGCTCAGGTTATCCTGATTTTGCAACTATAAAATTAAAATATATCCCAGATAAAAAGATTATAGAATTAAAATCACTGAAGCTCTTTCTGAATTCATTTAGGGATGTTTATATTTCTCATGAAGAAATAACAAACAAAATCTATAACTTATTAAATGATTTATTGCAACCGAGATTCATAGAGGTAATTGGCGACTTTAATCCAAGAGGAAATGTAAAGACAATTATCAAGGCTTCATCTGAGCGGCTCTTGCCTTGACAATAAATTCTCTCATTTTCTTGAGATCCTTTTTCCCTTTATATTCTTCTATTCCACTGCTTACATCTACTGCGTAAGGATTGACCCATTTTATTGCCTTTTCTATATTTTCATTATTCAAACCGCCTGAAAGGATAACATACCCATATCTCTTCGCTTCAATGGCTATATCCCAGTTAAATGTCCTACCAGTGCCTCCAAATACATCAGGTGAGAATGTATCCAGAAGATTAGCAGAAGTTCTATATTTTTCCAGAGATTTAAGGTCTGTAAGTGCGACTACCCTGAAAGCCTTTATGACCCTTGGCCAGAGGTTACATGCCTCTGGAGATTCATCCCCGTGTAGTTGAAGTATATTAATTCCAGCAAATTCCATAATAAATTTTATTTTTGCAGGTTCTTCATTGACAAAAACACCGACTGTTGTAATAAAAGGCGGCAGGTATGAAATTATTTCTTTAGCATTGTCAGGTTCTATATATCTTGGACTACCCCTATAAAAGATAAAGCCTAATGCGTCTGCTCCATAATTTGCAGCAGAAAGGGCATCTTCAAAATTTGTTATACCACAGATTTTAATTTTCATTAATGCAAATTTTATAATTGAAATCATAACCCTTCCTGTCCATATTAAGACAGGAGGGGTCATATGTTTAATAATTTAGTATATGTTTATGCAAAATAATTTGTTTTCAATAAACAAATAGTTTAGCAGAGAATTCTGCAACTAAACTCGAAATTTAAAATTACATCTTCATAGCCTCTATAATTCTCTCAAGTCTTGAACTTGGCAAAGTATTTAATGTCATGTTCAATTGATCCTCTGAGAATCGTTCTTTGAGTATTTTAATAATATCTATTCTCTCATTCCAACATCCAATTATATTCTTGCACGGAAGCCCATCATTCATATTCAAACAGTAAGAGATATCTATTAAGCCGAGATGACCACAGTATATAATCATTTATCTAACTCTATCATTTAGCTCTATCATTTGGGTATTGGAAACTTACTAAGGTCTTGTTTCAATTTTTGGACTTCATCTTCAGTCATAGGAGAATCCTCAAGTTTACCAGATAGATAGGCATCATATGCAGCAAGGTCTATAATACCATGACCGCTCCAATTCAAAAGAATTACTTTTTCTTTTCCTTCCTGTTTAGCTTTATTAGCTTCTTCAATAGCACAGGCAATCGCATGATTTGTCTCAGGGGCAGGCACAAAGCCCTCTGTCCTCGCAAATGTGATGCCTGCGGAGAAAGTCTGAAGTTGTGTATAAGCCCTTGCCTCTATAAGACCATCAACAAATAGCCTGCTTACAATAGGAGCCATACCATGATATCTTAACCCTCCTGCATGGATAGGCGCTGGAACAAAGGCATGACCTAATGAATGCATAGCTAATAATGGTGTAGTCTCTGCTGTATCACCAAAGTCGTATATATAAGGACCTTTTGTTAATGTAGGGCAGGAAGTAGGTTCTGCAGCAATAATTTGAACATTTTTGCCATTTATTTTATCTCTCACAAATGGCAAAGAAAGTCCGCTGAAGTTGCTTCCTCCACCGGCGCAACCTATTATAATATCAGGATATTCGTTTATAAGAGCAAGTTGCTTTTGTGCTTCAAGCCCTATTATGGTCTGGTGCAATAAAACATGATTAAGAACGCTTCCTAATGAGTATCTTGTATCTTTAGATGTTACCGCATCTTCAATTGCTTCACTAATGGATATGCCAAGACTGCCTGGGTGTTCTGGGTTTTGAGATAGGAATTTTCTTCCGGCATTTGTATCAGGGCTTGGGCTTGGAACACATTGCGCTCCCCAAGTTTCCATCAGCATCTTTCTATATGGTTTCTGATTATAACTGATTCTAACCATATAGACCTTACATTGAAGACCAAATTGATTGCAGGCAAAGGAAAGGGCACTGCCCCATTGTCCTGCGCCTGTTTCAGTCGCAATTCTTTTAATGCCAAAAATTTTATTGTAATAAGCTTGAGCAATAGCTGTATTAGGTTTATGGCTCCCTGCAGGGCTAACGCCTTCATTCTTAAAATAAATCCGAGCAGGGGTTTTAAGCATTCTTTCCAATTCATAAGCTCTGTGAAGGGGAGTAGGTCTCCAGATAAGAAGCTTTTCTAAAACCTCATCAGGTATGTCAATCCATCTCTCTGTGCTTACCTCTTGTTCGATAAGATTCATCGGGAATACAGGAGATAGCATATCAGGAGTAATAGGTTGTCCCGTGGCGGGATTCAAAGGAGGCGGAACTGGATTAGGCAGGTCAGCCTGAATATTATACCACTGCCGAGGGATTTCGTCGTCAGAGAGAACCATCTTCTTCTTATTCATATATCCTCCAAAATCTTTGTTTAAATCAGGATATTATAAAAAAATTAAGACTAAAAAAGATACGGTAAAAACATGACCCAAATCCCGATTTGGATATATCAAAAAACATTGGCACTGGTAGGACAGTCTCCGTGAGGAATCTTTTAATAACAATAACTTATAAGATTTCTCGCTATGCTCGAAATGACAATTCAAAG
>DYHD01000093.1 GCA_020724365.1 Thermodesulfovibrio yellowstonii
AAATTCTAATGGCGGTCATTAGAAATATTTGCCTAATGACAATTCTGGGTTAAATTTATTGACCATCACACTAATGCTCTACCGCTCCTTTTTTATCTACTACCTAAATTGAGGATTCTTTTGACAAATCAAGGACAGCCGAGACGGCTGTCCTGCTTAGAAGGTATGATATTCAAATCCGTAGGACAAGCGTCTCGCCTGTCTCAGTGGCATTATGAGATAATACATCGCCCAATTTGGGTAATAAAACCAGTTATGCTTTTTGGCTTGTTTAACCAACTATATCAAGGCTTCTTACCCTAAGCGGTATTCCTAATTCATCAGTAATCTCCCGACATTTTTTAATATCCACTCCATTTAATTCTACAACAGTAGCCTGAACAGTGGGGATATACTTTTTTGCCTCCTTGATGAAAGCTATTATTTCTTTATAAGCATCCTTGAATGCTGGCATACATATGCGATTATATATTTCTTCATTATGGGCATTGAGGCTCACAGAGATAGAGTCCACAAGTCCTTGCAATTCAGGCAGGATATGCCTTTTATTAATAAGATTACCATGTCCGTTTGTATTTATTCTTACATGACCATTATTTTGTTTTATCCATCCAGAAACCTTCTTCACTAAATCAAGCCTCAGTAAGGGCTCGCCATATCCGCAAAAGACTATCTCTTTGTATTGTGTAGGGTCTCCTATGGCTTTGATTAATTCAGCATCTGAAGGCTCTTTTTTTAATCGTAGATTATGTCCTTTTACATAGTCCGTATGAAACCTAACACAAAAACTGCATTCATTTGTGCACCTGTTGGTTATATTCAAATATAGATTGTCCCTTATTTTATAAGCTATAACACCATCTGATAGTTCACCGAATTTAAAAAGCCTTCTGGAATTAAGAGTCGTAATCCTTATTATATCGTCTTCCGAGATACCCCTCAAATTCGCAACAAAACGAGCGGTATGCAGAATAAAGGCTGGCTCATTCCTCCTTCCTCTTAAGGGTTCAGGAGTTAAATATGGTGCGTCAGTCTCTAATAAGAGATAATCGTCTGGAATAATTCTGGCTATTTCCTGCAATTTTGTGGCATTTTTATAAGTCACTGGTCCAGCTATAGAAATTAAAAAACCCATGTCCATAACCTTACTTGCCATGTCTGCATCACCTGAAAAGCAATGCATTACGCCCTTATTTATACCAGATTCTTTGAGTATGTTAAGGGTATCCATCTTAGATTCCCGGCTGTGTATTACGACTGGATAATCTATTTCTTTTGCATATCTTAACTGTTTGATAAATACCTCTTTTTGAATATCTTTTGGGGAATGATTGTAATGGTAATCTAATCCAATCTCACCAATTGCTATTACTTTTTCTTTTCTTGAAAGTCTCTTTATTAATTCAAAAGCCTCGTCATTACAGTCTTTAGCATCGTGAGGATGGAAACCTACAGTAGCATAGACTAAATCATATTTTTCAGAAAGCTCTATAGCCCTCTTATTTCCTTCTAAATCTGAGCCGATAGTTATTATAGCTTCAATCCCTGAGTTCTTTGCATTGTTAATAACATCTTCTCTGTCTTTATTAAAAGGCTTCATCTCTAAATGGCAGTGTGTATCAATCATAATAAAGTCTTTAATACCTCTCTAAATTATTTTTCAGGATTGAAGAAATGTCCTCTATTTCAATCTCACCTTGTTCTTTATTTTTTAAATTTTTCCATTTTATTTTTCCAGACCTAAGCTCATCATCTCCAATTATAAGGACAAACCTCGAATCCATTCTATCAGCTCTTCTCAATTGACTCTTTAATGAAGCCCCACCATAATGAATTTCTACATGATAACCCTTTTCCCTAAGCTGTTCGGCTAAGAGTAACCCTTTAAGCTCAGCTTCCTTGCCGATAGTCGCTATAAAACAATCTGGCACAGGACTAAGTAAATTGGTTTTTTCCATTAGTAAAGTGATGAGCCTTTCCATCCCAATAGCAAAACCTATAGCAGGAGTCGCAGGTCCGCCGAACTCCTCAACGAGCTTATCATATCTGCCCCCAGCAGCTACCGCTTTCTGGGAGCCAAGATGGTTGCTCGTCGCCTCAAAGGTTGTCTTGGTATAGTAATCGAGACCTCTGACAAGCTCAGGGTTCAATGTATAGGGCATCTGAAGTATTCTGAGCCTCTCTTTTAGTTCTTCAAAATGGTTTGAACAATCATCACAGAGATGCTCAGGGATCAAAGGCGACCCATGTCTGAGGGCAATGCATCTTTCAACCTTGCAATCAAGAATCCTTAGAGGGTTCAGTGAGTATCGTCTTTGACAATCAGGACAGAAATTATCGAGTTTATCCTTAAAGAATAAAAGAAGCGCATTTTTATAGTCAGGCCTGCATTTTTCACAGCCTATTGAATTTAACTCAAAATTGATGCCTTCAAGCCCTATTGCTTTCATAAAACTGCAAAGCATGGTTATAATCTCTGCATCCATTGTTGGATGCCTCTCTCCAAATGCTTCTACTCCTATCTGATAGAATTGTCTGAATCTACCCTTCTGAGGTCTTTCATATCTGAACATAGGTCCTGTGTAATAGAATTTCTGAGGTGATGTAAAGTTCTGAAGATTATGTTCAATGAAGGCTCTTACCACTGAGGCTGTTCCTTCTGGACGCAGGGTAATGCTCCTGCCTGCCCTATCTGAGAAAGTGTACATCTCCTTTTCAACTATATCTGTATTTTCTCCTATACTTCTTATAAATATATCTGTATGTTCAATAATAGGGGTTCTTATCTCTTGATATCCATATTTTTGGAATAACTCTTTAGCTGTTGCCTCAGTTTTTTGCCAGATAGAGATATCAGGCGGCAGGATATCATGAATGCCTTTCGGCGCGCTATATCTCAATTGAATCTTCTCCTTCCCTCTCCTTATCATATTCGAGCATCTGCATATGGCTCTCTATCAACCTCTTGACTTCCTCTTTAAAATGGCGTCTGATGCCTTTAAGGTCAACGATATCTTCATGTATTTTGATAACCTTTTCTTGCGCCAGTTTAATAATATTTTCTGCCTCCAATTCAGCCTCTTTCCTAATTAGTTCAGCTTCTTTGCGAGCATTTGATTTATATTCCTCAACCATTTGCTGTGCCACCAGAAGTGTCTCACGCAGGGTAACCTCCATCTTTCTGTATTCTATTAATTGCTCATCAGCCCTGCTTAACTGGTCTTTAAGGGAAGCATTTTCTCTTAAAAGCTCCTCCAATTCCTCCCTTATTAACTCTAAAAAGGAACTTACCTCCTCAACATCGAAACCCCTGAATTTCATGCGGAACTGCTTATTCTGAATATCGAGTGGAGTTATGGCTCTCATATCAGCGCTCCTCCTTTAATATTATATCCCAGCTCAATAATTGACTTTATAATAAACATCTGAATAAAAATAATAACAAGAATTACTATTAAAGGTGAAATATCTATCGGTCCTAATCGAGCCCCGATTATATTTCTGACAGGGCGTAAGACAGGTTCTGTTGCCCTGTAAAGTATTCGCACTATAGGATTATAAGGGTCAGGGTTAACCCAACTCACAACAGCAGCGATAATTATAATCCATTTATAAACCGTAAGTATAAAATCCGCAATATTGGCAATGGCTATCAAGAAGTTGCCTAAAATAAACATTACTCTTTCCTCCCTAATTCCCTGCCCCTATTAAGTGCTGATTGCAGGGCTTCTGAAACCATACTTTCAAATCCCTTCTCCTCAAAAGTCCTTAATCCTGCAGCAGTTGTACCCCCTGGCGATGTTACCATTTCTCTAAGTTTATTTGGAGATATGCCCGACTCAAGCAGTCGGGAAGTCCCAATCAAAGTTTGTATAGCAAGTTCAGATGAATTATCAGCGGAAAGTCCCATTTTTTCGCCTGCCTTGATAAGACACTCGATGAAAAAGGCAATGAAGGCAGGGCCACTTCCAGACAAAGCCGTGACAGCATCCATATGCTTTTCAGGTAGGTGCATGACCTTTCCTATTGAAAGAAAAATATCTCTTACAGGTGCAACAATATCCATAGACAAGCATGAACAGAGAGAAATGACAGACATTCCCTCTTGAACAAGGGCTGGAGTATTAGGCATTACCCTTATAAGTTTTGAAGTCTTCAGCTTTGACTGAAGATAAGAAAGGGTAATACCTGCAGCTATTGAAACAACAGTCTTTGGTTCTGTGATAAATTCACTTATCTCAGTCAGCACCTCCTCCATATTCTGAGGTTTCACCGCAAGGATTATGATCGAAGCTGATTTTACGGCTTCTTTATTATCATATGTAGTCTTAATTTTATAGGTTAGTTCTAAATACTTCCTTCTTTCCTCCCTCGGTTCAGATACGATTATATTCTGATTTCTTAAAACTTGAATCTCGACATCTTTTCTATCTTGAATTGTATCTTGAACATCCTTTTGAGTCTTTTTTTGAATCTTGAATCCTGAATCTTGAATCACTCCTTTTATAATAGCTTCAGCCATATTTCCGCCGCCGATGAAACCTAACATTTATATACTCCCTCTGAAAACAGTATATTATCAAAAGATTTATGCTAAAGTCTTGAGAAGATATTTGTCAAGGATATTTAAACCTAAAAAGTCTTTCAAATGCTTTTTTATTTAACTCAAAAAGATACCCTGCAGTTATTACCGCAGGGTATCAAAAATTCTAATGTTTAAATTTTAAATATCACCTTGTCCTTGCTGCTGTAAAATTCTGCCCTGTTACATTCGCATTGTTGATTGTCACATCCCTGAATGCTGGCGTAAATGCCAATCCTGTAGCCGTAGGCGTAACTCTATAACTACCGTTTGCAAGATTACTAAATATATACTCACCATTGGTATTAGTCGTGGTCGTCCTGCTGGCAGCACCTGTTAAGTTCACTGTAACTCCTGAGACTGGACTACCTAATATATTCGTTATCCTCCCTGAGATGCTAAATACACCACCTCCTACTGCA
>DYHD01000018.1:0-22568 GCA_020724365.1 Thermodesulfovibrio yellowstonii
CTACGGCCACCCCCTGTGTCCAGTAAAAAATGTGGGTAAGGATAAGTTTGGAAAAGAGGGAGTAAGGGGGATTTTTAAATCCTCTTCAAATATGCTGAATTGCTCTTGTCTTCCCATTATCTCCAGATTCTGGATATCTTTCTGGAGGAGCACAATCTTGTCATCTAAAATCTCGCCGAATATCCTTAGTTCTTCCTGACGCAGGGATTCTTCGCTCTTAAACTTGGCCAAGGGGTCATTGTTGTAATATTTTTCCTTCTCGGCCTTCAGGGAAGTGAGTCTTCTCTTTATTGCTGGGGATAGCTTACTGTCTCTAACATGAAGGCTTATTCCGCCGACTTCCTGAACAAGAGAGTCTCCCACCCGCAACTTCAGATTAAGGTTCGGCAGGAGGGGAAAGAGCTTTCTCTGCTCATACGGGATGTCTTCTTCGATGATAAGCTGTAGCCAGAGCCTGAGTTCGGCGGAATGCACAGCCCATGGCATGACATCAACGCCGTAAAGCGAGTTCCCAATAACCTTCTTTTTCAGCTCAAATTCGGTCATCTCCCGCTTTATATGACTGTAGATAAGCCGATAAAGTTCTACAAGGACATGCAGCATTCCCACAAAAAAAGCACCGCTTCCGCAGGCAGGGTCAACCACGGCGAGGTTGTCAAAGATTTCTTCAAGGCGATACCAGAGGTTTTTCTTTGAGATATATTCGGCAACCTTTTTCTTATCCTCATCAAAAAGCAAGCGATATATCCATTCCTTTTGTAGGGGCGAACCTCTGTGTTCGCCCTCATGGGCAGGTTGCGAACCTGCCCATACATCAAGATGATTTGCTAAATACTCTACCATAGACCTTCTGCACATGAAATCAACCTCAACAGTCGGAGTGTAGAAGATGCCTAAGTCTTGCCTTTCATAAATTTCCTCCGCCACATTCGAGAGGGATTCATAAACATATCCGATCATCTGAGGGTCAACTGCTACCTCGACATCAAGGGGCAGCTCCTCGCGGATGGTGAAGTTGTATTTCTCGAAGAAACTGAAGACCGCTTCAAACAGGCTGTCGCTTATATGAAACTTGAGATCATCAAGATCATTTCTCTTGAATAGTCCGCCGTTCAGATAAGGAGCCTCAGCAAGAACCTTATCCACATCCTTGGGCAAATAATGTGAATGGCTGTATTGGTTATTGAACGCCTGAAGGAAAAGCACCTGAAGCCACATCTCATAAAAGGTGTTATCCTGAACTCTGCCATGCCGCTTTTCCTCTCTATATCGTTCCCAATACCACTTGATGAATTTAGGATTATCATTAAGCCATCTTTTCTTTGCTATGAAGTAGAGAAACATAAGGCGGTTAAGGGCCTGCTGCGAAAGTTCATGTGCCTGTTTGACGGGAATTTTCTGTTTCTGGAAAGTCATGCGGAGTTCAAAAAACGCTTTCTTATAGTCCTCGAAGAACTCGTCCGTAACCTTCTCTACGCTGAAGGCGTCTTTCCATCTCTTCCATATATCCCGCCAGTTTTCTTCCTCTCCGGTAAGAGCGATGTTTGAGATTGTCAGAAGATCGGTATGATATGGGCTTTCCCTATCGAAATTGAGCTTTGTGAGCTTGAGATTGAGCTTGCCTACCTCGATGCGCTCAAACTGGGGTATCTAAGAAGCAACGGGGTGCAATACTGCTGGCAAATTGGCTATTATCAAGGGTTAGAGCAGGACGATAATGATTAATTGCTGGGAAATGTAAACGGACAGTTTTGCATACTCAACAGACCGTTTACATTTAGGTTGTTCACGGTATAATTTTACATAATATTTTGATAACACATTGAAATATAGAGAAACTTCTGGTGGAGGCGGCGGGAATTGAACCCGCGTCCGAAAGCACTACTTTCAAACATCTACATGTTTAGTCTGCCTTTTTAATTTTCAGATTTCAGCTCGCCGACAAACGGGCTTTCTGATATCCTATCCCTTAAATCTCCCATCAGAATTAAGAGCGTCATCTGATGGCAGCCTGTTCTATGACGCTGTCTTCGAAGTACAGGCTACTTCGAATAAGCGAGCTGCTATTTATTAAGCAGCGAGTGCCAGTTCTTTATTGGCGTTTGTGTTTTTTCCATCTTTTCACATGGTGATGGAGCCATGACATGCAGTCTGACCCTTGCAACCCCCGTCGAGCCCTATCGCCCCCGTTAGTTGATTATAAATAATTATATCATACTTTGATTGAAATATGAAAATAAGATATAATTCATCTTATTAAATGACGATTAGTCGGGGGTATATATATGAAAAGCTTTCTAGGCATTTTTGTCTTAATGCTCTTTTTGTTAGTTTCATGCGGTGGGAAAAAAGAGGTAAAAAAAGAGTCGGTTGAATCTAAAATAGCAAAAGAGGCATTTGCAATTGTTGAAATAGTTAAAAATGCTTATATGAAAAATGATATCAACACCATCGAGAAAAATACAACGAAGGAAGGCTTAGCTTTGATTACAGCCGATTTAAGGAAATTTAATTCTGTCGATCTTTCATTTAAACCTATATGGGTAGAAATTGAATCTAATAGAGTCATATTGAATGTTACATGGAAGGGCAAATGGCAAAAGGATCTCAATACTATTGATGAAAGCGGAATGGCTGTATTCATATTGAAGGATAAACCTCTCAGGGTTGATAAGATTCTTAGAAACAATCCCTTTGAATTCCCAAAGTAAGGAGGGAGATAATTGAGGGCAATCAAGATAGGAAACCTCAAGACCGGTAATGATAGCCTACCACTAATTATTGCTGGCACCTGCGTTATCGAAAATGAAGATATCATTCTGTATACCGCCCTTGTTTTGAAGGAAATATGTTCTGAACTGGGACTGCCGTTTGTCTTTAAAAGTTCATTTGATAAAGCCAATAGAACATCCATTTCATCTTATAGAGGACCTGGCATAGATAAAGGACTGAGAATTCTATCTGAGGTAAGAAGTAGATTTGAAATTCCAGTCACATCGGATATCCACTCTGTTGATGAGGTTAAGCCGGCATCTGAAGTCCTTGACATGCTTCAGGTGCCGGCATTCCTTTGTAGGCAAACTGATATCATTGTTTCTGCATCAAACACGGGGAAACCAGTGAATGTGAAGAAGGGGCAGTTCCTTGCACCATGGGATATCAAAAATATCATCAACAAATTCATATCTACTGGCAATCATAATCTCTTTATAACAGAGAGGGGAACATCATTTGGCTATAACAATCTCGTGGTTGACTTTAGGTCATTTCCCATTATGCGATCATTCGGCTATCCTGTCATATTCGATGTCACCCATAGCCTTCAACTTCCGGGCGGGCAGGGAAGCTGTTCTGACGGTCAGCGGGAGTTCGCTGAGCCTTTCGCAAAGGCTGCTGTTGCAGCAGGCGTTGATGGTCTTTTCATGGAGGTTCATCCTGAACCTGAAAAAGCACTGTGCGATGGGCCAAACATGATAAGGCTTGAGAAGCTTAAAAGATTATTAGAAAAGATAAGAACTATACATGAAGTGATGAAAGGAGATGCTGGTTTTTAATTTGCTTCGCCAATGAAAATCCGCTCAATCCCACTATAATCCTTAATAAATCTCATATTCCTAAAGCCAGCATTTGAGGCAAGCACCATTATATCAACAGACTGATTAACCCCAATTTCCAAGATAAGCAATCCTCTTTCCTTCAAAAACTTGGGTGCTTCACTGAAAATTTTCTTGTAGAAATCAAGACCTTCTTTACCTCCGTCAAGAGCCTGAATCGGTTCATAATCTCTTATCTCTCGCTGAAGATTTATTATCTCTGACCTCTTAATATATGGCGGGTTAGATATTATACAATCAAAACAGTGAGGGGTGAACAGTGAAAAGTGAACGGAAATAGGCTCAAACAAATCACCTTTTATAAAATGCACATTGTTTATATTATTCTCCTTAGCATTTTTAATAGCATATTCTATTGCAATATCAGACATATCAACTCCGCAAACGAGAGCATGAGGAAAGTGTTGTGCCATCGCAAGGGCAATACAGCCACTTCCCGTGCAGAGGTCAAGTATCTTCCGCTCCCCTTCGGTCTCCCCATTTATAAAAGTAGGTTGAGGAAGTAGCTTTTGCTCTCTGACTGATATTATCGCTTTTTCCACAAGCAACTCCGTCTCTGGTCTCGGGATCAGAACCCCCTTGCCAACATTTATCTTAAGCCCGTAAAAATCTATATACCCAATAATATATTGAAGGGGCTCACCCTCGCAACGGCGAACTACAAAGCTATCAATCAATTCAGAATCCTTAACATATATATTGAAAGAACGAGTATAAAGCTCTGTCTTGCTGATTTTAAGGGCTTCAGTAATGATAAGTTCAGCCTCTTTAGCAAAATTCTCAGTTGCAGTATTTTTCAAAAAGGTAGAAACCTCTTTCAATTTATCAATGATGTTCATTTACTTATCCAAAAGGCATTTCAGTTCTTTTTACGCCACAGCTTCGCGATATATTATAATGATCGTTTAATTTACATTTTTATTTGATTCTATCCATCTGACTCGTTATATAAAGACTAATATCTTAGTTACTGCTCTGTATAACTCGGGGGGGATTCCTTCATATTATTTGAAAAGTTATTTTTTATGGTTAGAAAATTAAAAGAAGCTACACAAGGAGCACATTAAACTGTTCAGCCTCTTTTTCAGCTCTCGTTGCTCTCTCCTTTCCTATTGCAACACCTATAGTTTCAACATAAAAAGCTCTATTAACTATCTCAGCTCTCTTTGCTGCTCTTCGAACATCCTCAATATCAACCTTCAAAGAAACCTCAACAGCAAGCACCACATCTTTGCCTGTTTTCAACTTACCCATCACGATAACATCTAAAAGAAGTGCTTCATCCTTCTCATCTTCTCTTATTAAGCCTAAGTCAACTGCATCCTCAAGCTTATCTGCAAGAGACTCAAACCCTATAACTCTGCATCTTCTGATGAGCCTACCTAAATAGGCAGGCGCCCTTTCCCTGACAGTCCTCTCAAAATCATTCCCTTTCAATGAAGCTACATCTTGTTTTAGAACTGCTACATCCTGTTTTAGAACTGCTATATCCTCTTCTATCTTGTCAACTTTCACCTTAAGTGGCTTAAAATCCTTTTGTAGAAAGGTCTCAAACTTCTGAGGAAGGGCTATGAGTTCCTCTGTAAGAATAATCCTCCTTAATTCTTCAAGCCATTCGGTTCTCTGCCTTAAGACATTTAGAATATCATCAAAGGTCTCTATTCGATATTTTTCTTTTTCAATAGTCTGCATAAATTTATTATAGCATGATATATCTAAATCAAAACATTAACCCAAAAACAAAGATATTTAAACATATTGATTATCTGTCATTTCGAACACTTCTGTCTGCATGCCTGCCTGAGCGAGTCCGCTCGTAGGCAGGCAAAGAGTATGAGAAATCTTTCTTGGAAAACAGCAAGGCTTGTCTCGAACGAATGTGAGGGATTCCTCACTGAGTTTATCCCGAACGAAAGATAGATTCCTCACTCCATTCGGAATGACAGAGTGAGGAATTCAGAAAACGAAATCAGAACAAAAAAAGCCCCAAATCTGGGGCTTTTTTTGTTAGTAATGCATTTTAAAGTAGAAATAACTTACTAATATCAATAGTGTGCATGGCAAAGGCTTGTTTAGCAATCTCAATACCACTAAATATACTTTCAGCCCGAGCTTTTTCAGGGAACATTAATGAAGCTACTATGGCTATAACCCACATCATAGCCCAACAAATTATAAATATTAATTGTTTCTTATGCACTTATATCCTCCCTTTCTTTAAGTTTATTTAGATTATATGTTTTCTAAAGTCTTTCTTTAATTAAATGTTTATTAGTGTCTATTGATTAAATCTATTTTTTTCTCACCCCTACTCCTGCCAATTCAAGGGGTTATCTTATGACCTTGACCATTGGCAGGAGCATATTAGGGGCTATGGGCAGATTTTTTATTTTGCAATGCTTGGTTTCGGATAAACAAAAACTTTTGTTCTTCTCTGCTGAACCGACTCTTTCGGTGCCTTTGTAATAAATGTTAAAAGCCCAGCAAGAACCATAAGTCCTGATGCAACCATATAAGCCATATTGTAATTTCCTGTCATATCAGCAATCATACCAGCAAGTATAGGACCGAATACTCCACCTACGCCCCATGCTGTAAAAAGAAGTCCATAGTTTAATCCGAGATTCTTTGATCCCCAGAAATCAGCTGTAGTAGAAGGGAATAATGAGAGACAAGCACCATAGCTAAAACCAACTACTGCAGAGCCTATTATGAATGCTGTTATAGTGGAAAAATTAGAGAATAAGAACATCACAACAGCTTGAGTCATACAAACTATGAAAAGGGTTTTAATCCTTCCTATCTTGTCTGATACTATACCAGCGATAATGCGTCCTGATGCATTGAAGATTGCTAAAATAGCTACAAAGAGAAAACCAATCTGAATAGTGTTGCCTGATTGAATGGCTACTATCTTTGCAAGATGACCTATTATCATTAATCCTGCAATTGCAACAAAGGCGTATTCAAGCCATAATAAGTAAAATGTTGGCGTTCTGAGCATATCTTTCCAAGAATAATCTGATTTGGCAACAGGAGCAGCACTGTTTTTTACTGCACTTGCTGCAGGAGCGACAACTGGAGGATTCTTAATTAACTGACAGAGGAAAAATGTTACAACAGCAAATGCTGCACCAAGCATCTGAAATGAAGCACTTACTCCATATTCAGAGAGCAAGAACTTGCTCAATGGAGCTATATAAACAGGAGCAAGACCAAAACCGCTTACAACTATACCAGTAATTAGTCCTTTTTTCTCAGCACCAAACCATTTAACTGCTGCAGGTGTTGCTGCTGAATACCCTAGACCAAATCCCATACCTGCCATTACACCAAAACCTATTAATACAGGCATCATATTATCTGGTGTTGCAAATCCACTTACTATTAAGCCTAAACCTGTCATAATTGCACCAATAGTTGCAACTATACGAGGTCCGAATTTGTCCTGCAATCTTCCTGCTGGAACCATCATAATTGCGAATATTGCAATAGCTATGGTATAAGGCAGTGCTGCCTCTGTTTTAGTCCATCCATATCCGCCATTTTCAACAGCTTCTGTTAATTGTTTTCCAAAAATACTCCATGCATAAAGCACGCCGAGAGCGAGGTTCAACCCCATTCCCGCAAATACTACTTTCCATCCCTTGTTAGTCATTTTGACCTCCTTTTTTGTTGAAAAATTAGACTATATTTTTCAATTTCTTTGATGAATAAGATTTATGATTATTTAATAGACCTGCTATTAAAGATGCACCTGCAATACAGGTAACCCCGATACCCATTAATCCAAGAATCATTATTACAGGAGCTAAAATCCTTGGCAGTAATTCCATATTTGAAAAAAATCCAGCTATTTTGATCCCAAGTATTTCGCTAAAAAACGAGCTTGGCATCAATCCTATAAGAGCAAAAACTGCGATACCGATAATTGCTCCTATGTTTAGTCCTTGTAGTAATAAATCATTGAACCTTATCTTCAGATTTCCTTTATTTTTATTTATCTTTCCTATCATGTTACATAATATTAAAGCAATCGTCATGCCATATCTAAAAAGATAAATAATCTATAAAAAACAATAACTTAATAAATATTGTCTGCTATTGCTTGAATAGTTTTCTTGCAGAAATGAAAATCTCTTAGAATTTAGTCACATAAAAAAGATTTGATAAAGGTTTTATATTTTTTGCAGAAAGGAAAGGATATTTGCAGTTTTGAAAAAAACTACATGGGAAGCTTTTATGGTAATAAGGGATTCATAATGATATTTGAGTAAACCTATCGCTGAATTAGATTTCGTTTATATCAAGATTTTAATCCATACTTTTTAATCTTGCGATAAAGGGTTACCATATTAATTCCGGCTCGCTTAGCAGCCTCATCTACATTCCCCCTGTATTGCTGTAGTAAGTTTCTGAAATAATCTCGTTCAAAATGAGCAAGTGCCGCATGGTATTCTCCACCTCCAGCATCTTCGGATTCTTTGCCTGAAATCTTAACAAATTGCTCTATTGTATCAATGTCTATATATTTATCATTACTTAAAGCATGAGCAGCATCAACAACATTTTTAAGCTGACGAATATTGCCAGGCCAATGAAATGCGGAAAGAGCTTCCATAGCATCAGCTGTAAATCCTGCGCAGTTTTTATTTAATTTTTTATTCTGTTGTGAAATAAAATAAGAAGCAAGAAGAGGTATATCCTCTATCCTCTCCCTAAGAGTTGGGAGGTTTATGCTCATCCCGTTAAGTCTATAGTAAAGGTCCTCTCTGAATTTATTTTCCTTAATCGCTGTAAGCAAATCTACATTAGTTGCAGATATTATCCTCACATCAACCTTAATATTCTTATTATCTCCAATTCGCCTCAATTCCTTCTCCTGCAAAAACCTTAAAAGACCTTTTTGAGCTTCTATGCTAAGGTTGCCAATTTCATCGAGAAAAAGAGTTCCATCATTAGCAGATTCGATAAGTCCTGCCTTATCTTCCGTAGCCCCTGTAAAAGCGCCTTTCTTATGTCCGAATAGCTCGCTCTCAAGGAGATTATGAGGCAATGCCCCACAATTCAAAGCGACAAAAGGCTTATCCTTGCGGAGTGAATTATAATGAATTGCTTGAGCTATGAGCTCCTTGCCTGTTCCAGATTCACCAATGATTATGGTTGGAATATCTGTGGGTGCAATTTTTTGAACCTTCTCTAAAACCTCCTTAATCCCTTTTGATATGCCTATAATATTCTCAAACCTGAATCTTCCGAATAACTCCTCTTTAAGTTTGATGTTTTCCCTGAGCAACGCATTATTTTTAAGGACATTGTTGACTCTGAGCATTAACTCGCCTGATTCAAAAGGCTTTAAAAGCATATCATCAGCCCCTTTCCTGAGTGCTTGTATAGAGATGTCGAGTGTTGCGTGGGCAGTTATAATTATTACCGGAGTCGTAGGATTAATCCGTTTAATATGTTCAAGAACCTCAATACCATCCATTCCTGGCATCTTAACATCTGATATTACAAGGGAATAAGCACCATTTTTAAACTCTGCAACTCCCTTATATGGACTATTAAATGTAATTACAGCATAGCCATTATCAGTTAAAATCGCTGCTATAAGAGTGCAAAGGCCAGGATCATTATCAATCACCATAATAGGATCAATGTGTTGCATATTTAAACCCTTTTTAGTGGTAAGCTTACCGTAAATTTAGTGCCAACGTCTATGACGCTTTCTACTTTTATATCGCCGAAATGCTGTTTAATAATCTGTTTTGTAACTGCTAATCCAAGCCCTGTGCCTTTTGTTTTTGTTGTAAAAAAAGGCTCAAAAATTCTCTCTAAATCTTCTGGCTGTATTCCTGTTCCCTTATCTTCAAAGATAATATTTACAAATCCTTCGGTCCCCAAATCTGTTTTAATAATTAGCTCTCCTTCATTTTTTGCTGCAGCTGCAGCATTTAAAATAAGGTTAATAGCAACTTGCTTAATCTGGTCTTCATCAAACATGATCGGGGGGATAATATCATTGAAGTCCTTTATTATTTTAATATTATGCATATCAGGGTGATTTGAGGCAAAGCTGATGATCTCATCTAATATTAAATTAAGGTTGTGTTCCTTAAAGACTGGTTCAGGGATTCTTGCAAAATTCAGGAAATTCTCGATTATCTTTTTGCATCGTTGACTCTCCTTTTTCATCTCTCTGAGATATTTATATGTGGGTTCATTCTGAGAAACTTTTTCTTCCATATAAGAAGCATAGCCGAGAATTATGCCCAGAGGATTATTAATCTCATGAGCAACCTCTGATGCGAGTATCCCTAAAGAAGCCATCTTCTGATTCTGATTAAGTGTTTTTTCCATTTCTTTTTGTTTTTCAAGAATTTCAACCATACTATTGAAATTCTGTGCAAGCTCTCCTACTTCATCATGACTATTTAAAGATATCCTCTCATTAAGCTTGCCTCCTCTTATTTTTCTCACCACATCCATCATATTTTTTATTGGTGCTGTAATAGTAGATGATGCCCAAAATACCAGAACAATTGATATCATAATTGAAATAAGAATAATCGATATCATATTAGTAAAGATGTAATTTTTTATAAGAGATGCTTCATGATAAAACTCTGTTTCATATGAACCTACAGCTATAATCCATTGCCATGGCTCAAAATATATATACCTGACGATCTTCATTCGAGCCTCTTTTTCATCAGGGTTTTTCCATGGATAACGAATCCAGCCATTCTTCTGTTCGGTCATTTCCTTTATGAAGTGGAAACCATTAAAATCAGTTGATTCGTAAATATTATCACCTTCTCTTGCAGGATGAATAGTCAATGTACCTGTTACATCCATACAATATATATACCCTGTTTTTCCGACTTTCTTGCTTTTCACTAAGCTCTTTAGATATTCAAAAGATTCTCTATTAATATTAGGCGGGCCCACATACATATTGTGTATTGTTAGCAAATCCCTCGTGAATTCAGCCATATGAGCCAAATCAGCCATGCTGGTTTCTGTTATCCCTTTGTGTGCCTGATGAGTGGCGATAGAGCCTATTATAGTTCCAACGCTAATGATAAGAATTATAACGAGAGGAAGGACAAGAAAGAGTATCTTCCACTTAATCTTTAAATCATCATAATGTAAAAAATGCCATTCTTTCATAAGTTACATAATCTTATTATAACACTCTAACAAAAAACGAGTGAATTATATCAAATTCTGAAAAATAGAGTTAGGAAATTGCCATTGCATGTATAGTGACTAAATCTCGCAACTCTTAATATCATTGCTACTAATCTTTCAGTTTCTTTAAATGACGGATAAATCAAAGGTTTTAAGACTATATATCTATTGTTCAAACATATAGTTGAATATTCGTCTGTATTATTTAGAATATTAAAACAAATCTTGTTATATTAAACTATGGATATTAACATCTCAAATATTCCTTCCCGACCTGGAGTATATATGCTCAAAGGCGAGAGAGAGAAAATCATCTATGTTGGCAAAGCTAAAAACCTTAAAAATCGCATTAGAACATATTTTCAAAAATCATCTACTCTCGACTCACGGAAAAAAAAGATGGTCAGGACTATAAAAGATTTTTCATACATTGCTACAACCAATGAATTGGAAGCTCTTATCTTAGAGTCAACTTTGATAAAGCAATATAAGCCAAAATACAATATTATCCTCAGAGACGATAAAAATTATCCATATATCAAACTAACTATTACTGAGAAATGGCCAAGGGTTGTAGTTGTCAGGGGATTAAAAAAAGATGGAAATCTATATTTCGGGCCTTATATTCCTGCTCAAAGTATGTGGGAAGCCATTGATTTCATAAGACGGAATTTTCTTTTAAGGGCATGCAAATATTCATTTGATAAAAAAAAGAGACCATGTGTTCAATACCAGATGAAAAAATGTATCGCACCATGTTCAGGCAAGGTGAGTGCAGACGAATACATGAAAATGGTGGAAGATGTAAAGCTTTTTCTTTCAGGCGAGAAAAAAGAATTATTACAGAAGCTCGAAAGCAAGATGCTTGAACTTTCTGAACAAACAAGATTTGAAGAGGCAGCAAAAATTAGAGATAAAATTTTTAATATTAAAAAGGCATTTGAGTCACAAAAGGTGATATCAGCAGAACTTGGGGACCTCGATATCATAGGCTATTATAAAGAAACCGATAGTATTGCTATACAAATTCTTTTTATAAGAAATGGTGTTTTAATTGGGGCAAAAGAGTTTTTCTTGGATAATCTTATCACAGATAATGAACAAGAAATAATGCTTAGCGTTATCAGTTTATTTTATTCAAAGGAAACCATGATACCGCCTCTGATACTGACTAATTGTATTCCAGACGATATTGATTCTCTTCTTGCTTGGCTTAGAGACAGAAATAGCCAAGATGTCTTTATTGAAGTTCCTAATAAAGGTAAAAAACTTGACCTTCTTAATATGGCAAATGAGAATGCAAGACTTATATATGATTCAAGAAAAAATGCCTCATCGAAAGAGATTATTTTAAAACTCAAAGAGATGCTATCTCTTCAAAATATCCCAAAGTCAATAGGCGCCTTTGATGTTTCGACTATTCAAGGGGATGAATCTGTGGGAGCCTATATTTTCTGGGAAAATGGTAAATATAAGAAAGAAGGTTACAGACACTTTAAGATTAAAGGGGTTGCCGGGATTGATGATTATGCTATGATTAGAGAGATTATTGAGAGAGCATTCAAGAAAAATGGTGCGCCCCTACCTTCCTTGATAATTATTGATGGTGGTAAGGCACAGCTTTCAGTGGCAAAAGCAGTTTTTGACGGTCTCGATTTAAAGTCAGAAATTATAGCTATCGCTAAAAAGCCTGATAGAGTTTTCATGATAGACAATAAGATTATCTCACTTGATGATAAAAGTAGTGCTTCTGCTTTTCTGAAAAATATAAGGGACGAGGTTCACAGATTTGCGATTACATATCATAGAAAATTAAGAAACAAGAAATTAATGTCTTCCCCTATTGAAAATATCTCGGGCATTGGCAAAAAGAGAAGGCTTGAATTACTCAGATACTTCGGAAGTATTGACAACATTAGAAAAGCATCTTTAGAAGATATTATAAAGATAAAAGGATTCAACCGAAAAATTGCAGAAAAAATACTGAAAAACATAAAAATTGAAACATAAAAAGCTTTACCATTGTTTTCATAATAAATCTCAAAGAAAAAATTATCGCCGCTTCAGGTATTTTTTATTTACAAGTGGCATATGACGGATTTGAGTGAATAATTATCTATTTTACAAAAAAAATTATTTTGATTATCTTGAAGAAAATAATTAAAAGGCATTTATTATGGATGAATTGCATAAACTGACTGATATAATGGCACGACTACGTTCTAAAAACGGCTGCCCGTGGGATAAAGAACAGACAAAGGAGTCACTCAAGCCATACTTAATAGAAGAAGCTTATGAAGTTCTTGAGGCTATTGACGAGGATAACCCCGAAAAACTGAAGGAAGAACTCGGTGACCTCTTATTCCAGATAATATTTCACTGCCAGTTGGCTTCCGAAAAAAATTATTTTACTATCGATGATGTCATTCAGCGCATTTCAGATAAGATTATCGGGAGGCATCCGCATGTCTTTGGAGATGCAAGATTCGAATCGCCTGAAGAGGTTAGGAGACAATGGCATGAAAGAAAAAAAGAAGAAGGCAAATTCAAGGAATCTATTTTAGATGGAATACCTAAATGTCTTCCTGCTCTCTTAAGGTCTCAGAGGCTTCAATCGAGGGTGTCGAAGGTCGGTTTTGACTGGGAAAAGATAGAAGATGTTTTTGATAAGGTTGATGAAGAACTGGTCGAACTGAGATCTGCCGTTTCAACCGGCTCGAAAAAAGATATCGAAGAGGAACTTGGCGATGTGCTGTTTGTGCTTGTGAACATATCGAGATTTGCAGGTATAAATGCTGAAGAGGCGCTAAAAAAGACTATTAACAAGTTTATCAAAAGATTTAGATATATCGAAAAAAGGGCTCAAGAAACAGGACGGAATCTCTCGGAAATGAGCCTTGAAGAAATGGATAAGCTTTGGGAAGATGCTAAATCAAAGGGGTATTAAAGATAGAAATGGTCGGGGCGAGCCGATTCGAACGGCCGACCTCTCGCACCCCAAGCGAGTGCGCTAACCAAACTGCGCTACGCCCCGATAGTTGATATTAAAGGATTTACTATTAATCAGTCAACCGATGCACATACCACTGTTCTAAAATTGGGATAAATCATGTTGTTTTGGCTCTCGTTGAAAACTTTATCGAGGGTTCTGATACCCTGAACTAAGTGCGAGTGCGACAGGTGAGCATACCTCAAGGTCATGGTCAACGTGGTGTGTCCTAATAATTTCGATACGGTCTGAATATCAACGCTTGACATTACAAGTTGAGAGGCAAAGGTATGTCTTAAGTCATGAAATCTAAAGTCATAGATTCCTGCTCTCTTACATGCCTTTTCAAAGGATTCCCTAATTCTGAGAGGTGTTTTGAAAACAGTCTCTTTTTCGTTTAGGGGTCTTGCCATGCCTAACAAAAGTCTCTTGACTGTCTCCGTCATAGGGATTTCTCTTTTTTGTCCTGTCTTGGTATTAGTGTTCGATATCAGTATGAACCCATTTTTCATGTCAATGTCTTTCCATCTAAGAGACAATATCTCTCCTCTCCTCATGCCTGTGTTCAGAGCAAAAACAACGATAGTTTTAAGCCAATCAGGACATTCAGCTATAAGCCTATTACACTCATCAACTGCAAGGTATCTTAATCTGGTCTTTTCACCTTTTAGTGGTTTAGTCTTTCTCACCTCTTTAAGGTGCGATTCAGGGATCATGTTCCAGTCATAGGCTTTGGTGAACATAGACTTAAGAAGTGAAACCTGCCTGTTAACACCGCCTGCCTGAAGACCTTCTTTTAGAAGGTCTGACTGAAATTTTTCAACAATCTCTGTGGTGATATCGGTTAACCTGTATCGTCCAAATACCCTATCAAGCTTAATGATACTGTATTGTCTTGAATGTGACCTGTGCCTGCTATCGGAGTATGGCTTGTATTTTTCAACCAAGTCATGAAAGATATAGTCTTTCTTTTCTTCTGTTTCATCAGGTATCCATTGTTGGAGTGCTAACTTAGCCTTAAGGACAGTATATATCTTCTCCGCTGTCTTCTTGTCTGTTACTCCTGTTGATTTCTTGTATTGCCTTTGGTTGTAGCTAAAAGACATCCACCATACTGGTGATTCCTTGCGTTTAAACAATCCCATGGTTTTTCTCTCCTTCCCCCAGACCCCGCCACTTTGTCAAAGAACACGGGGTATTATAACAAAACATAAAGTATTATTTTTAATATGCACCATCCCAAAATAAACCAAAATCGAAAGTTATAAAATATAACAATAGATACAAAATCATAGAAAAACCAAGCTTCTACAAGGGCTAAGAAGGGGCTTAAATGAAAAACCCTAACCTTTGGTATAGGTTAGGGTTTAATCGTCAATCCTGGGGCAAGATAGAAGGGTATGAGCGTTCACTTTCGATATTTTTCTGCTGTGCGCCATGCTGCTACAAGGCAGGATATACATCTTGCCCGCCACCATTTAAACTGACAAGATGTAGGGGTAGGGGTTAGGGTATGGTGGCAAAAGTGATAATACAAACCCTTTTTGACATTTTCATAAATTCTTTTCATCATCTTACCTCCCTATTTACCTGTTCTTTCACTTGTTCAACAATCCTGTCTATAATAGTGGCTGGCACTGCTGCCTTAGTCTTCTGCTTGCTATTAGATAGTTTCGGACGCGGGCATTCTTCTTTATGCCTTGCCTGTAACCATTTCTCAATCTCGCTTTTTTTAAAACGAACACACTTTTTAGACATCTTGTAATACGGTATCCTGCCATAAAATATAAGTTGATACACTGTGGATTTGGCTACTCCGAGCATATCGGCAACTTCATTAACTGTCAGCATTTCTTTCATTCTTCATCTCCTTTCTCCACCACAACAACATAATCCTTATAAGTCTTTTTCTTATTCTTTTTGCTTGTCTTTACGCCAACGAATTTAATAGCTATTCTATCGCCTTCTTGTGCGCCTTCAGCATCTATTAGGTCTTTTAGAAGTGAGGACAAAAACACTATATAAACACCGGCGCCATCATCTGTTTCAATGTTGATGCATTCCTGCTCTCCATATATCGTTATTGTTTCAGATCTTGACCTAATAATTCCCTCAAGGATTTCGCCGGGTTGGGGTTTCCAAAAAATAGTGCTGAATTTTTGTTCTTTTTCTTTTTGTTCGAGCTTTTCAATTAAACTCATGTCTTGTTTTAAAAAGGGTAGGCATTGCCTACCCTTCCCCTCCTATTTTTCGGCTAAAATCTATAGCCAATTATAAGTTGATACGAATTATTTCTTACTTCCCCCGCTTTAAAAAATTCAGCGGTGGGTTGTAGAAAAAAACCCTTGCCCAAGTCTGTTGCCACGGACACCCTAAACTTCATTGCTGTTTCGGAAACATCGGCAGGTGCAAAGTCAATAGCGGTATATCCTGTCGGGATACCCCCATATCCATAGTGAGGCACCGTGAATCCCCATGCTTTCCCGGATGTACCTTTAAGCTTCCCGGTCAAAGCTTCGGCATGGATGACTACCCTTCCGAGTTCTGGAGTTAAAACACCAATTCCGACTAAATTAGCGTCATAAGTATCGTTATGGGATTTTAACTCGATACGTTCAGCTACCCCGTAAACAGTCCAACCCTTTACGTCAGCAAAAGCTGGTGTCCCAAAAAACATTGTGAGAACGAAAAACAGAATTGAAACAATCATCTTGAAACCTCCCTTTTTTTTGATAATATATATATGCACGAGTCGAAAAATCGGAAAAAGGTAAAGAGAGGTAAAGGCAATAGGCTTTGGCGTTAAAGATTGGAAAGGCAAAAGAGAGATGATGAATGACTATATTGCACAAAAAGATTTTTCTGAGGCAGTCGATAAAGTTTGGGACAAGATAACAACAGAATTTTAAAAAAGAGGAATTACCGATGATGATATTGAGAAAGCTATCAAAGAAGTGAGAGCATCTAAAAGGTAATGATGAGCATAGCTGCTGCTATGCTCATCTCTCTGCTCGTGCTGCTGTTTCACTTTTTAACCCCTGCTGCCACACTAATAAGCGCTCTTTCGTGCATCGTCTCGGCTTTTGACGCTACAGACTTACTGCAGGATATTACAGAAAAAATCAACGTGACAAGAACTGCTGCTATTGCTATTATTTTAATCATCTTGAAACCTCCTTTTTTTAAAATATGCACTTACCGAAAACTCTATTTTGAGAGTTTTTCAAAGTCGGCTTTTCGAATGAACATTTCATCTTTCGCTATTGTTGTCATCTCGCTCCCCGGCTTTTTCACATGCAAGGCATACCCTGAACTGTATGGATAGATTTTCGAGTTGACATATAATCTAAAGTCAACCTTATACCACCCTTCCTTAAGAGAGGTCTGAGCAAAAGTTTTCTCCTCGCTAATAAGTGGGATCACTTGGATACCGTTTAGCCTGACGCTACCCGCCGTTGCCCTTTTTCCCCCTCTCAGCGTCAACGCGAAAGAATATATCCCTTCAGCGCCAATATGATAGAAAAATTGCAACCTTAAGAGCCTGCACTGTGTGAAAACTGTTGCCGGCGAAAACCTTGAAAACTCTATACTGCTGACATCGGCATCTGAGAAAAACCCCGAATGAACTGGCGCTGGCGGGATAACATCGCTCATATCGCAAGAGACATTATACACATCAAGAACCCCGCCACCGGCTTGAAGTTCGAGAGCCTCTTTTTCCACGACCGTAACAGGGGCTATCATTGTAGGTAGTCCCGCCTGAGCCGGTTGAGTTTGGGTTGGTGGCGCCAATGGTTGCGACTGCTGAGCGGTCACTGGCGGTTGTGCCGCCCGATATGTCTGTCTCATGCTGTCCGTGACAGCACTAATGACAGATAAAACAACAAGTATTACAAATAAAAAAACAAGTACCTTCGCTATCGTCCCTATTCTCATATCTTCACCTCGATTTTTTCATCTGCAACTGAAATGCTGATTTCAGTCACTTCTTTATTTTTTCGCTCAAGCCATGCCTCAGAAATAGCATCTCCCAGATTTTTTTCTATAAATCTATGCACGTCCCGAACTCCAAACTTCATGTCGATATTTTTCAAAACATGCTCTATTACCGATTTGTCGATTTTCACATCGGCGTCAAGCTTGTTTGCGCTTAAAAAACTCTCAATGTAATTTCGCAACGAAAGAGTGATTATTTCGATATATGTATCTCTGTCGAATCGCTTAAACATCACGATTCTGTCAATGCGGTTAAGCAATTCAGGTCTAAAGTAGTTTTCAGTCAAAACTTTATTTCTCAACTCTTTTTCATCATCAATAAAGTCTTCAAACTGCAAAATATTTGAGGTCAGAAATATCAATACGTCTTTGAAATTCGCTGTAAACCCTTGTGATTGGTCTCTAAGCTTTCCTTCGTCCAGAACCCTCAAAAACGGATCCCACATCTTTTTATGCGCCTTCTCTATCTCATCAAGCAATAATACGGCATCGGAATTATTAAGAATTTCAGAAGTCAACCTTCCCGGTTTGTCCGAGCCTATATATCCAGGAGGGGAGCCTATCAGTTCCCAAATGCCCGCCTCAGAGCTATAGTTTGGCATGTCAAACCGAACGAGTGGACGCCCCGATGCTTCTGAGATTTGCTTGACAATTTCTGTCTTGCCCGTGCCGGTGGCGCCTAAAAACAAAAAGACACATAAGGGTTTCTCTTTCTTCACGCTGACGCCTGCTACTGCTCGTTTAAGCGTTGAAATTACTGCTTCAACGGCGTGGTCTTGCCCCTTGATGCGGGATTGAATCTGCTCTTGGATAACTTCAATATCGAGAGCATCAAGCGCCTGCTTGTTGCTGTCAGAGAGAAAGTCCCCAACAAAACTAACAACAGCGGGCTTCTTTTTCACCGGCTGTTTTACCTGCGGCTCCTGCTTTTCCGTCTCCGGTTGAGCCTCAACCGGCGTTTGTGCCTGCGCTGACGGCTGTGGCTCGGCTTGCTGAGTCTCCAGCTGCTCACTACGCTTCTGCGGTTGCGGCTCCCGTGCCTTTTCAGCTTGTGCTTGTTCAGCTTGTCTCTGGCGCTTGAGATTTTTCATCGCAAAAGCAAAAGACTTCTCAAATGCTATCTTCTCGCCCTTCCTTGCTGCTAAAAATAGAGTAACGAGATAAAATAGCGTTACCCAACCCGTGCCAAAAACAAGCGGTGTCCAAAATAAAACAAGGATCGTGAACATGCAAAGAAAAATTACGAAAGCTACCTTGTCGTTTTCATACACTTGACGAATTCGCTCCCAAATCATTTGTAAAAATTCAATCATCTTTTCATACCTCCTTCTTTTTCAAAATTAAATCAGGCCTAATGATTATTGGCTCGTGTTTTTCTTCATACTTTCGATATTCGAGCTTCGTTTTTGATGCCCGGAAATTAGGGACTTTCAAAAAACAATCAAGATTCGAAAGATTCAGAAATTCTGAAAGCAGAACTGCTTTTTCTGTCTTCTTTCGCTGAGAAAGAGAAATTCCGTCTCGCAAATCTTCAGGACCCATGCTTTGACTTTCTTCTGTCTCAAGAATCTCTCTATCACCGATTCTGTCACTCATGAATTTTGCTGTTGTATCATCTCCAGCCGCAAGCAAAACGCTTGTTGCACAGGCATTGGAAATTGCCTGACGCAAAGGCTGTTGATACACCTTGTCAATCTGCCCGATATCTTGAGTGCCAAGCCATACGCTCCCGCCCTTGCTCCGTGACAGCGTTAATAACTGCACTATCGAGGATAGCCTTTGTAGTGTCCCGAACTCGTCAAGGATGACGAAAATCCGTCTGTCGAGGTCGTCTCTCTGAGACAAAAGCCGAGACGAAAAAAGGTCAACGAAAAGGCTTAGGATTGGCCTGAGCGTGTCCCTGATTTCAGCATAGTTAGTGACGAATATACAGCTTCCTTTTTCGTCCTGCACCCAATCCCGTATCGAAAAATCACTGCCAGCGGTCATGTATTCGAATCCTGCCGCATATTGCATGAGTGTCGAATGGACACCTATTGCTTGCTTACCTGCGCCGTCCTGAATGTAGATATAGCCTCTTGAGCCTTGGCTTTTCAGGATTTCAGTAATTTCAGAAATAGGCATGTTCACAATTTCCCAAATCCGGGCGTTGCTCATATCATCTTGCTCATAACAATAGTGCAGTATCCCGCTAAAAACAGACCGTGCGGCATCTGCAAAAAACTTTTCGGTGTCGCTGGACTGCCCGGGCGGAACTAAGGAAGTAGAAATAGTTTCAATATCCATTTTAGTTTGGACTTCAGAAAATATGTTCCATCGTAGCGAACGAACATCAAGCGGATTGAAAATGAAATCACAATCAGGATTGTAAAACTTCGACAAGTAATCGCCCTTTGTGTCATAGATAATTGCTTTTAAATTAGATTCTTGTATCTTTTCAAGCACCGATGACAAGCAGACTGTCTTTCCCGCCCCCGGTCTGCCAACAACAAGGGCATGCTGAATTTCTGCGGATATCGGTATGTCGATGTTGCCAATCCTAAGCCTTGTTTTTACATTAGCCTTATAAATATCCCTTCTAAGCTCCTTCTCTAAGATTATCTCTGCACCCCGGACATGCTTTACCTCACCATGCTTTTTAGCTGTTCTTTTGAAATATAAAAGCGCTAAAGGGTATAAGAGATAAACGGCTGATGTGTAGAGTAGCAACTTCCATAGCAGGCCAACAGCAATAAGCGATAACCTTTGAGTTTCGGGATCGATAGGCATGAATAGCGATTTTCTCAATATATAAGAAATCGCAAATGCAAATGTCCCGTCCGGAGTAAAAAAAATAACCGCTTGACCAAAAACGAAAATGTGCAGAACAAACAAAATAATAACCGTCCAAGTCTGCATTTTCAGTTCCATCAAAAACCGGTTCCATACAATCTCAAATCCCTTGAAAGAGTGATTTTTCATTTTCCCGTCCCGCCAAAAATGACTTTCTCAATTTCATCTTTTAAGCTTTTTTCAAGCAAGTCAGCACGATACATTTTCATCATCATTCTGCCAATTTTACATTCTCTTTCCCTTTCAAGTTCCTCAGCTTTTTTCAATAAATCTTTTGCTTCTTTCCTTAAATCTTCTGGTGCTTTTTTTATCATTACAGCTGCCTCCTCTTTTTATTTTTTCCCTGTGTTTTTCAATAAAAATTTCTGCGATTCATGACTGAGCGCTTTCCAGTTTCCCGACCCATACGGAGCAGTCAGATACAGAATTTCTGCAATCGCCTTTTTTTCATTTTCAGAAATTCCTAACCCCGATTTTTCTAAAATATCAGCTATCCGATTCAGGGCTTCTTTGACTTTTTCAACTTCCTGAATTTGACTCATAATGAAGTCGGTTTTTGCCTCAATCGCTTCGAGCTTTTCGAGAAAAAAAGATACTTCTTTTTCATATTTTTCGTTCCCATTTTCACCGGCGGCATAGTTTTGAATCACCTCCCTTAAAAACTCCGATGTGTTCTTTTGGCCCCGAAGATTGTCGATTTTATCCGCGAGGAAAAATGGCAACCTTACCCTCACACTTTTTGACATCTTAAGTCCTCCTTATTTCTTTTTTTTAATATATGCACGAGTCGAAAAATCGGAAAAAGGTAAAGTGCAAAAACCTAGCTTTGAGCAATTATGAAAATGAAAAAAAAAGACGGTTCGCAATTTTGCAAATGGCAAAAAAAAGGTGTCCACGCTGTGGGACAAAATGGCAAAAAATTGCAAAAAAAGCGCGGGCAGTGTGGGACAAGTGTGGTATCGGGTTGACTATCAACGGTTTGCTGACAAGGAAAAAGGCAAAAATCATAGACAAAAAAACGAATTTTCTCCACGCCTGTGGACACCTAAAAACGGCTTAGGAAGCCGTTCCACCCAACGCACTGTGGGCGCCTTTGCAAACGAAAGTTGCGTTGGGTGTGTATTGTAAAACGGGAGCCAAACTGAAAAACCCAGCTTTGAACAAACCTTGAAATGTGAAACAGGGTCATTTAACAAAAATGAACAAGTCCTGAAATGGAAAACAGAGATTAATAACAAAAACAGTTAAGGTAAAAAAACCAATTCCCAATTTCTGATTGCCTGCACAAAAAACAAATTTTATTTTCTGAAAACCCCAGCTTTGAACAAACCTAATTTTCTACCGTTCAATTTCAGAAGGTTGGGGTTTTGCTGGTTGCGAGCCTGCCTCTTTTTCCATTTCCGTTGTCTGCAGTTGCGAGCTTTTTTCAACAGACTGTGGTTGCGAATTTTGCGATTTTGATTGTTCCATTTCTGTAGTTTGCGGTATCGCCTTTTCCTTTGTTTCTGACTTTTCCGTTCCTTGGGGTTTTGAGTAATTCGGTGTCTGCATCTGTTTTCCTTTTAAGTTTTCCATTTGAGCTTGATATTGTGGTTGCGGTTGAGATTTATATTTTGCTTCTGCCGTTTCTCTGAATGCCTTTTCAAGCCTTTCAAGAGTCTTATCAAGCTTCGAAGGTTGCTTATCAGGTTGATTCTGAGATTGAGATTTTGAATTCTCTCTGTCTAAAGATTCGGTCTGCTTTTGTGGTTGGGATTTTGAATAATCCTGCTGCTTTGCCTGTTTAGGCTGATAATGTTCTGCTTGCCTTGGTGCCTGCCTCTGTTTATCTGATTTATTTTGAGTTTCTGAATAGCCCGGTCGTTCTGTTTTCATTTGTTCAGATTGATGCGATTTTGATTGTTCCATTTCTGTAGTTTGCGGTATCGCCTTTTCCTTTGTTT
>DYHD01000018.1:22668-36296 GCA_020724365.1 Thermodesulfovibrio yellowstonii
ATAGCCCGGTCGTTCTGTTTTCATTTGTTCAGATTGATGCGATTTTGATTGTTCCGTTCCTACCGTTTTTGGTTGATGCTGACCTGTTGATTTCTCATTTTTCCCTGTCTCAACTTCTACTGATTTTGGCTGAGACTGTGGTTGAGATTGAGACCGTTCAAGTGAAGGTTGCTTGTATCTTGCTGGTTCCGCTTTTTCCGTCTTTTCCGCATGATCCATGGTGAAGGCTTTCTTTTGTTCCCGCTTAAATTGTTCTTTAAAGGCTTCTTTATCGTCCGTAAAAACTCTCAATTTTTGCTTCCCGCGTGTAATGCCAACATAGGCCTGATTATAGTTGACCCCCTTCGAGGTGTCGGCGTGATAGTAAGCATTTTTTGCGTTCATGCCCTGGCTTTTGTAGGTGGTAACAGCATAACCATAATCGAGGTAATTATATTGTTTAGTGAAACTAAACTGCCTTATTTCCCCGCTCTCCATTTTGAGTGTCGCCCTGCCTTCTTTGCCAATTCTTTCAATTGTTGCAGTTTGCCCGTTTTGCACTCCTATCCCCTTATCATTTTTCAGCATATTGACTTTGTCCCCTACCGCGAAAGCTTTTACCTGCTCTCGATAGGTGGACAGGTTGTCCCCGTGTTTCCTTAAATCAATTTCAACTTGCTTGACATTGCCCACGGTTTTATTCTCAAGTTTGAGGGTATTTTTATCTTTATCAATATCTTTTACCCGCCATTCCGTCCCTGCTTTTCTCAATGCCGCCCCTTCTTTTCTCGGCACCACGACATCGTTTACTTTATACGAAAATGCTGACCGCTTATCTAAACTATTCAGATTTAACGGCTCTCTGACAGTGAAATTATATTCCGCTCCAAGCCTATTTGCTTCCTTCAGCGCCTGCCTTATTTTGTTATTTAAGTCTGTTTTATCTTCGTTCAATGCCGTCACCCCGACAGAGTTATAGGGATCTTTTATAAATTCATCTTTTATCGCATTTAATCTCTCTTCTCTGTCCTTAATTTCACGGAGCCAGCCTTTATCTTCGAGTTCCCTAATAGCTGTATCGAGTTGTTTTTCAGAAAATTCTTTGGCAAGTTTTCTGTATTCCATGTCTTTCTGTCTCTGGATATCCGGCATCCTAACCGCTTTCATATCCCCGTATTCCTGCATTGCTTTGAAGGCGCGCCCGGCGTCAATGGCTTGAAGTTGCTTTTCATCGCCAATGAAACCAACTCGCGCTCCATGCGCTTCGGCTGTTTTTAACATTTGTAGCGTTCTTGCACTACCCATCATCGAGGCTTCATCGCAAAGCCAAAACTCGCGGTTTTTGTGAAAATTAGTAGAATTAACAGTATTCATGAAACCATCGAAGGTTGTGCTTTCGATAGAGCTCGCGCCCTGTAGTTCAGCCCCCGCTTTCCCTGTTGGTGTGATGCCTCGCAAAGTGAATCCTTTCTCTGCCGCAAGCTCCCTGAATGCCTTCATAACGGTCGTTTTGCCCGTTCCAGCATCGCCCTGGATGCCCATATAGCGATCACTGCTCGTTGCAAAGTGTTGTAAGGCTTGTTTTTGCCCAGGGGTCAGGCTGAATTTATTCCTTTCTTCAAAGGTTTTTATAAAACTTTCCACTTCTGACTGAGTCGCAAGTGGTTTTACGGCACCTTTCCCTGCTTTTACTTTATCAATCATTTCGCTTTCGAGCCTAAGCATTTCTGGGGTTGTAAATGCGTTTTCCTTAGTGTTAAGACATCTAATTTCGCCGCTTCTCTCTAGGCGGTCAAAGGCTTGCTCAAGCTCGCCGATGCGTCTTTCCCCAAGCGAAAGCTGCCCAGCTGTTTTTAAGGCATCTTCCCTAGAAAAGGTTGACTCGTTTTCTGTCTGAACTGATGCTGCCTCCCTAACATAATCATGACTTGAAGCCTGCTCTTGCTGCTTTTGCGGCGACTCCGACTCCTTTAGCTTGTCCTTTAGTTTGTCCAGATCATATCCTTGCCTCTCCACCCTCTCTTTCCATTCTCCCCGGATTGCCTCAATGTTAACATCTTTTTTCGTTGCCCGGCTGTCAAGACAGGCGTATTCTCTCAATTTCTGTTCAGAAGCGCCTTTATATTTACCGCTATTTTTGAGTTCTTTGACCTTCGCGTCTATCTGCTCGGCGCGGCGCGAAAAACTTTCCCTTAAATCATTATCAATACCTTTTAACTCGAAAAACCCCTTTCCCGTCTTCTCTATTTCATAACCCAAATCTTTCAAATTTTTCGACAGTTCGTTACGGTAGTGTTGCCCCAAAAACATTTTATATTTAAATAACTCCTCATTAGAAATGGCGCGCCAACCCTTCTCGGTCATAGTCATGTTAAAAAGCACGCCGTGGGTGTGAAGCTGCGGATCAAGCTCGCGGCTAAGATTATGGCTAAACAAGGCAACGGTGAAATTGCCGGTATTTACTTTTTCTGTTGTCCCGTCAGTAGTCTGCCGCGCTTGTGCGTAATTCCTCTCTGCATAATTCAGAGTGGCTTTGACGGCTCTTTCGTGTGCCTCCCTAACCCTCTCATCCTGCAAGACTTCTGACGCAACAGAAACAGATTTTGGGGCGGAGAAGGTCATATCAACACCTGCGCGGTGGGACATGATTCCATACTTGTCATGGGCGTCTTTGACCATTTTTTGCCTTTTATGCCTTTTATTGAAGGCAGCCCGGCTGCGGTTATATTGTTTAATTTCGCCTCGTATCGCCTGAAGTTTTTCTCGCTTAGCGTCTTCGTCTTTCATTTTTTCGATTTTCTTACAAGCATTGTGTAGTTTGGTCTCATCTTTCAATAACTGTTTTAATTTTTCATATTCTTCGCCTGACAAGCTACCTTTTATATATCCAGCTGAAAGCTCAGTAAAAGATTTCTCTTCAACTTCGCCTGAAAGCTCAAGCGCGGCGGCGCCTTTGCCATGCCATTCGCCTCGCTCTTGCGTATAATAATTATCTTTTTTGTAATATGATTCTGCCTGACCGGACAACACATTAGAGATACTGACCACAAAAAACCTCCCTTTTTTTGATAATATATATATGCACTAATCCAGTATATTTCAGATTTATGATATAATTTTTTATGCCTCTTAAATATGCCCGTCATGCTATAAGACGAATGAAAGAACGAGATATCACAAAAAATTATGAAAATTGAATACAGCAAAGAAGTAGATGCCTTGTATATTAAGTTTCGGGATGCTAAAATTGTCGATTCCGAAGACATAGAAGAAGGTATAACCGTCGATCTCGATGAGCAGGGGCGAATCGTTGGTATCGAAGTGCTTGACGCATCTGAAAAAATTGATAAACTTAATTGGCTCAACATCGGTCGAGAGTTAACTGTTGCCTAAGATAGCTCACTTTTCAGAGAGATGCCCTTAAAGAGAGAGCATCTCTCTGCTTTGTCTATTCAGGATTGAGTGATACGCCTGATTTCCTGCAGGAAAGCGGGATCAATTTCTTTTCTTAGCTTTTCGAGTTCCTGCCGTCTTCGCTTTTTTTCTTCCTGATTTCGCCTTTCCGCCTCTTTCTCCTGTTCATCTCGTATCACGGCCGCGGGCTTGACCATTCCTTTTTTGGCTCGTTCTCTTAAGAAGCCAATAGGATTGGAAATAGGCTTGCTCTCAGGGTTTGACATCTGAGCCGCCGTCCAGCGGATTAAACGCTTAATACCTTCAACTGCTGTCTCGGGTTGCTGAGCCTGATGAGCCTGTGGGTTATAGTCTGCTACGAGTGTCTGGAAAACGCTTTCGTTGATTTTGCCCTCAAGCACTGTGCCGGCTATGGCCGCTTTTATTTCGTCTTCTTCGAAAGAAAAAACAACAGACGCTGTTGTTGTTGTCGTATTTTTTGCAGTAGTCTCCTCTGTAGTATTCTCTGTATATATAGCCTGCTGGATTGTAGCATTCTTGATTGCGGGATTCCCGCATTCTTGTATGCTGGATTCCCGCATACAATAATGCTGGATTCCAGCATTATTGTTGTCTCCCAAGGCTTCAGCGGTATTAACAGACCACAAATCGTTTATTTTTGCGATATTGACGCGATAAAAAAGCCGCCGTGGCAGTCCCCTGTAAGTCTCCTCGATTAATTCTTTTCTTTTAAGATGCCGGCGGGCTGTCTCCTGCTCGGGTCTCGTGAGTCCTGTTTCTTCTTCAATTTCTTCCTGTGTTTTATAAATCCAGCCTTCTGGATCGTGTTGCTTCCCTGTCCAGTAGATAAACTGTGTCAAAAAAATAGTTGCAACAGTGCTACCCGCGATTTTTTTGAGAGCAGGAAAATATGCAACAGGTCGGCCGATATCCTGTAAAAAATCTGTCAACCTCATCTTGCACCTCCCGCCATTTGACACTTCGTAAACAATTTGTTTATACTTTGTTCGTGATACGGTCTTTTGCCTGCAAGGAAACCGAAAAGCTGTTTCAGGGCTTGAAATCCCAAAAGTTGCCAAGAGACATTCAATCGAGGGCATTCGTTAAACTGGCTCAGTTGGATGCTGCCGTAACGACTGAGGACTTGAGGCTTCCACCCTCTAACCGCCTTGAGGCTCTTTCGGGCAAGCGTAAAGGTCAATGGAGTATCCGCATCAATGACCAATGGCGCATCTGCTTTAGATTTGATGTAGATGGTGCTTATGATGTTGAAATTTCTGATTATCACTAAAAACAGAGGTGTAAAATGAGAAGAGATTTTAAGCCGGTGCATCCCGGCGTGATACTTAAAGAGATTATAGACGAACTCGACATCTCTCAGGCAAAACTTGCGCATGACATCGGGGTATCGCCTATGCGGATTAGCCACATCATTAACGGTTCCCGCCCCATAACCGGTGAAATAGCTCTTAGGCTCGGCAAATATTTTGGACAGTCCCCGCAGTTCTGGATGAACATTCAGTCCAGTTTTGATATGCAGACTGCACAAGAAAAAATTGGCACAAAGCTGAAAAGAATTCAGCCTTGTGTGGTATAAAGTTTTCATGCCGCCACCTCCTCAAAAAGGAGGGCAAGCTGACCCTCGGCCATCCGCGCTTTCCTCAACGGCGGCACGGGTTTTCTTGAGACAGGAGGGCTGATATCAACCCGCTCCCCGCAGGCAATGCACATGCCCCAACCGGGGCTGAAGGTCGTAACTATATTCCCACAACCGCACCGGCAAACAGGCTTGTGGCGCGGCGCGGGCGGTAAAATTACAATACCGTCCTCGGCCGTTATATATCGGCCGATTTTAAGTCTCCTTTTGGCTTCTGCAGCCAATTTACGCCGTAAAAAGGCGCTCATATTTTCGAAATCATACTCGCGTTCGAGGCAAAGAAGGCAAACCTCGGCTTGAACATCTTCGTCCGTAAAAGTAAAAACTCTCATACTCACCTTTTGCGACCGACCGAAAGACCGAGAAAAAGACCAATAAAAAAAATAAAACCTTTTGCTGATAGGGCGTTTTTGACCCCTTTTTCCCAAATTTTCCCAAATAAAAATAAAAAAACCGCATCGTGGTCGCGCTGATGCGGTTTTCATCCTATCGAGCCGGCGGCGTTTTTATTTTTTTTCACCCCGCTTCTTGTATTCAAAAATTGTTATAAATCAAGGACTTACAACAATTTTTTTATTAAATATTAAATTCTCTGTTTTCATGCCTTATTTTCCACTTTCTTCACCAGCGCCCATCCCAGCGTTTTCAGCCACCCGCCGGGACTTGACCCTCGGGTCAAGCGCCTGTCCTAAAAACAAAAAAACCCCCACGGATATACCAAAGGTATCACCCATGAGGGCTCTGATTGTCGCATTTTGAGGCGACTCCTAAATAAATAATATAGCAAAATTTATGCCAACATAAAAACCCTTGAAAATAAAGGAAAATAAAAGTTAAGGCAAAAAAACTATTGACAAAATTCGTCACCAAAAAACAAAAAAAATTGCATCGTAAAGACAATGCAATAACTCATTGAAAAATAAAGCTATTTTCCCTATTGACAATTTTTGTTACACATGTGACGAATTTTGTCAATAGGAATTAAGCCTGGAGTTTCCTGAGTTTTTAGCTGAACTCAAAACATAGTTGAAAATCGTCAACATTTTTTGGTTTTCCTTTTAGTGCAGTCTTGTCAGGATAAAGCAAATTATAGATGCCATCTGCTATAGCATAGTTAAAAAAACTGGGAACACCAAAAAATCTATTTGACACCAAAAATATCCTTTCTATAAGCAGCTTAAGTTTTATATTCTGTCCAAGATACACTGCCGCAAAATAAGATACCGCAAGTACAATCACAACTATGTTTCTTATGCTTTTATAACTTCTAACCCTTATATCCTCAAGATTATAACTTTGTTTGATGTATCGGTAAGATTCATCGCATTTCCATCTTGCAAGGTAATACTCCGCTATCCTCCAAATGCTCTCTTTCTTTTTCCTATCCAACTGACAACTTGTAAGTAACATCATCGGTTTTATCCCAAACCCTTTTATTACCACAAAGTAAAGCCTGTTGTCATAGCCAGGAAGTTTAACTTCTACAGCATTATATTGAACTGTTCTTCTTTTTTCTCTCCCATTCTCATAGATGATTAAAACAGTCTCATAAGGAGTTGAAAGTCTCATCCCCATCTTTAAACAGTTTTGTCTCTTGCCTTTGCGTATAAGATCCCTTTCTTTCAGACGAATAACAAATCTTATCGGTTTATCTCTCTTTAGATATTTCTCATAGATAACGCCCCTGTCTCCTCCACGATCTATAGCATGAATACCTTTGCTCCCTATATGCCTGAAAATTACATCTAACATTTTCAGTATCTGGTCATTTTCGCTCTTTACTCCATATGCTGAATGAGAATATGCCTCGCAATAAAGAGGAATAACCTTCTTGGATTCTATGTCTGAAGCTACCGCCTTACATAAAGGATAACCGTTGCCAATCTCGTGCTGGCTACCATCATATACCTTTGCTAAAAATTCCATCTTCTTTGCATACTTTTTCCTGATATCTCCAGGGTCTATTGCTATCACCATATCGTCTGTTATCTTAGAAACTGACAGCCTGCATATCTCGTCATTTATCCCTTTTGTAAAATCTATATCATCGAGATTTCTAGATAACCGATCTTCTGTCTTTATAAGTGGCTGCCGTTCTTTTAAAGTCCGTGCTATATTGCTTAACTTTACATCTTTGGAAGCCTGTATGCCATAAAGCATTTCTTTTATAAGCCTTTGTTTTGGCTTTTTAAATCTCTTTGAAATGATTCCTGAGAATTTTGATAACTGTCCTTTTAAATTGGCTATGGTTGCTGATTCTATGATTATGATTGCCTCCTTTTCTTTTATCTATAGGGATTTATAGTAGATGCTGAATATTAAACTCAGGAATCTTTATACTTGTCAAAAGAAAAGATAAGTTCAACTTCTTCATTTCATAGTTCTTCAATTATTTCAAAGGGTTAGTTGATTGAGTTATAAAAAACTCAGGAAACTCCAGGAATTAAGCGACTGGCCACTTTCTGGCATGATGAAGGACTCTTAAAATCTCAATGGCTGGAATTTTGATCCTATAAACCACAATAAAGGGGGTGCCTGAAATTACAAGCTCCCTTGTTCCTTGAACGCGCCCTATTCTGCCCATGTTAGGATGTTCTATTAGGTATTCTACTGCTTCCCTGATTCTATCAGACATGCGATTTGCTGCGGTAGGATTGTCTAAGGCAATAAAATCTGCGGCATCTTTAAGGTCTTTAATCGCTGGATATGTCCATTTAAGGTGCACACTTACCCCATTTTTTCAGTTCTATAAGGGCTTCTTCGTGACTAACAACTTCTCCCTTGTCTGCTGCTTCAATGCCTTCCTTAATTGCTTCAATGTGCCATTCCTGAACTGTTAAAAAATCCTCAATAGCCTGAGATGCTAACGAGGACTTCGACTGTTTGGTGGTTTTAGCTAACTGCTCAAGCCTTTTTGACAAATCACTTCTTATCGTTAAAGTAGTTCCCATATTTTTACCTGCCTTACTGAATGTTTTTATTCTCATTATATCACAAAATCTACTGTTCTAAAATTGGGATAAATCAGGGATAAAAATAGAAAAAAATAACAAACTATAAAAGATATTTATATGTTTATAAATGCTGTGGATTGGCTTATATTAAGGGTTTCTGTGGATTGTGGCGGGTTCCGTTAAGTGTTTTTGACCGAACCCCAAGCGAGTGCGCTAACCAAACTGCGCTACGCCCCGAAATGTGACAAGATTATTTTAAAGAATATTAGAGATTTCTCTCAACCGCTTTTTGATATATTCTAATATATTTACATTATCAGGCATTACGATCTGCGAATTTTGACCTGATAAATTTAAACTACTTGAAGAAGTTGGTTCAGTTTCTGATGCTTCTGAATAGTTTCTCTGGAATCTTTTTCTTACACCATCAATTGTATATTTTTCATCATAGAGAAGCTTTTTAATCTCAATAAGCATATCAACATCTTCTTTTGTGTACATCCTTTGCCCCGAGCCGCTTCTTTGCGGCTTGATGAAAGGAAATTCAGACTCCCAATATCTCAATACATAAGCCTCAACATTAAGCATTTTGCTTACTTCACCAATTTTATAAAATAACTTATCAGAAAATAAACTTAGTGATTGAGATTTCTTAAAAGCACTATTCATAAATCAATAGTTATAAATTTTAATCAATTTTATAGCTTTTTATTTTCATTCCATCAAGGAGAAAATATAATTGAGACAGAGACTTTCAAAAAATACTCAATTAAGAACTTTCTCTATGCGTCTTCTTCAACTCAGAGCTTGCTTTAAAGACTAAAACCTTTCTTGGTTTAATTTCGACTTCCTCTTTGGTTCGAGGGTTTCGTCCCTTTCTGGAACCTTTTTTTCTGATATTAAATGTCCCAAAGCCTGCTATCTTGACTTGCTCTCCAGCAATTAAAGTATTTTTTATTGTATCAAATACCGCATCTACGACCTCTCGTGCTTCTCTCTTTGGAAGCCCCATTCTTTCATATAATAGATCAATAATATCAATTTTCGTCATGCCTACCTCAAAAAAAACACAAATTCAGAAACACGATGGTTAAATTGTAAATTGCATAGTAGTTATATTGTCAAGTTTTAAAATATATCCAAAAACAGACTTGCTATTTTTTCAAGGAAACCCAAAAACAGAGATAGGATTTCAAACACATTGATTATCTGTCATTTCGAACACCCAAAGGGTATGAGAAATCTTTCTTGGAAAACAGTAAGGCTTGTCTCGAATGAATATGAGAGACTTCTCATGGAGCCTGCCCTGAGCCAGAAAAGGCTTATCCCGAATGAATATAAGGGATTTAGAATGACAGAGCGAAGGGCTCGAAATTACAACTTTCTATCTCTATTTTTGAGAGAACGAAATAAGGTTTTCTTACTGTAAAAATTGAGTTATAATAAAAAATTTCAGTCAAAACAGAAGAATGTTGTATTATACATGACTTATAGAATATTTTACTCTTAAAATATTATTGATCCAAATATAGCAATTATGATTCAGATATTTTGAACTTTAGATTTTCAATTAAAGGGGGATTTGAAAATGGCTGTTTCTAATATTGAAAAAATCAGAAATGTTGCATTAATTGCTCACAGTGGTGCGGGTAAAACCTCTCTAACTGAGGCTATTTTATTCAACGCTGGTGCTATTGATAGGATTGGCACTGTAGAGGCTGGTAACACAACTTCAGATTTTGAGCCCGAGGAAATTTCAAGAAAAATTAGCGTTACATCTTCACTCTCTTATTGTGATTGGAAAGGAACAAGGATTAATTTCATTGATACGCCCGGCTTTATCAATTTCATAGAAGATACAAGAGGCTGTCTAAGGGTTGCTGATGGCGTGATTGCTGTTGTCTGTGCTGTATCAGGCATTAAGGCAGAGACAAAAAAGATATGGGGATATGTCTCGGAATATGAAATTCCTGCTATCATTTTTGTAAATAAGCTCGATAAAGAATCTGCTAATTTCTACTCAGCAGTAAATGAGGCAAAAGCATCCTTTGGCATAGATGCGATTCCTTTGCAGATACCAATAGGTGAAGGGGAAAAATTCAAGGGAGTTGTAGATCTTCTTTCTATGAAGGCATATGTTTTTGCAAATGGCAAAGCCTCCGAAACTGATATTCCTTCAGAAATAGCATCTACTGTTGATGAGTATAGAAAAAAACTCATTGAGAAGATTGCCGAGACAGATGATGATCTAATTGAAAAATATCTTGAGGGCGAAGAGCTTACAATGGATGAACTTCTTAAAGGAATTGGGGATGCATCTATTTCAAGAAAGTTTATCCCTGTCTTTTGTGGCTCAGCAGTTGCTAATATTGCAATTACTCAACTCCTCGATGCAATACTTCTCTGCCTTCCTTCGCCTGCAGCTAAGAGTGCTTTATCACCCCTGTATGCAACAAATACTAAGGATGGAAAAGAAGTTGAGGTTAAACCTATTGCAACAGGGCCCTTCACAGCATATATTTTCAAAACAATTGCAGACCCATATGCTGGCAAATTTTCCCTTTTTAAAGTTTTATCTGGTTCATTGAAAGCAGACTCTAATGTTGTTAACACCGTCTCAGGAACAAAGGAAAGGATAGGTCAGATATTCTATCTTCTGGGCAAAAAGAATATTCCTGCTCAATCTGTCTCTGCAGGCGAGATTGCAGCAGTAGTCAAGCTGAAAGATACAAATGTGGGTGACACATTAAGTGATGAACACTTGCCATTAATGCTCCAAAAAATGAAGTATGCTGAGCCAATAATATCATATGCTATTGAGCCTAAAACTAAAGGAGACGAGGAAAAGGTCAGCATTGGCTTACAAAGAATACTTGAAGAAGACCCAACATTAAAATTTGTAAGAGATGAAGAATCAAAAGAGATGATTCTTTCGGGGATGGGACAGGTGCATCTCGAAGTAGCCCTCGAAAGACTTAAGAGAAAATTTGGTGTAGATGTCCTGATGAAGACCCCCAAAATCCCTTACAGAGAAACAATAAGAGTATCTATGAAAACACAGGGCAAATATAAAAAACAGTCAGGCGGACGTGGACAATATGGAGATTGTTGGATTGAAATTGAGCCTTTGCAGAGAGGTGAAGGATATGAATTTGTTGACAAGATAGTCGGCGGTGCCATACCCCAGCAATATAGACCAGCTGTTGAAAAAGGTATTGTTGAGACGATGAAAGAAGGGATTCTCGCTGGCTATCCCATAGTTGACCTGCGTGTAACCTTATTCGATGGTTCTTATCACACAGTTGATTCCTCTGAAATGGCTTTTAAGATAGCAGGTTCAATGGCGCTTAAAAAGGCATTTATGGATGCAAAGCCTGTTCTTTTAGAGCCAATAATGAAGATAGAGGTTATCACACCTGAAGACACGCTCGGAGCAGTAATAGGAGACTTAAACTCAAGAAGAGGCAAAGTGCAAGGCGTTGAGTCTCAATCTGGTGGAAGTCAAAAAATAGTAGCATTAGTTCCTATGGGTGAAATGCTGACATATGCTAATCAACTTCATAGCATAACATCGGGAAGGGGTTTATATTCTATGGAATTCTCTCACTATGAAGAGGTGCCTGCTCATATTTCCCAAAAAGTAATAGCTGAAAAACAGAAGCAAAAAGAAGAAGAACACTGATAATGTCAAGATACCAATGAATGATGCAATAATAAATTTTAGAGCAAATATGAAAGAAGACGCCTTTAAATAAGGCAAGGCGATATCTCTTATCTCTGGGCTTAAAAAATAAGAATATTATTTATTATCATTGAGTTAATGTTATGAAAAAACCGTGGTCGGGCAGATTCACCGAGAAGACATCTGAGATTGTTGAGCAATATACCGAGTCTATTTTTTTTGATAAAAGGCTCTGGAAATATGATATTGAAGGGAGTATAGCACATGCTAAAATGCTAGCCAGACAAGATATCATCTCAACTGAAGACTCACAAAAAATAATAAATGGACTTATGGAGATTCATGAAGAAATAAAAGCAGGGACTTTCAAGTTTGAACCTGAATTAGAAGATATTCATATGAACATAGAAACAGCCCTCATTAAAAAAATCGGAGAAGTTGGCGGGAAGCTCCATACTGCAAGGTCAAGAAATGACCAAGTTGCACTTGATTTTAGGCTTTACATACGGCATGAAACTAAAGAAATTATAAAACTTCTTGTTACTGCTGAAGAAGTCTTAGCAGACATTTCTGAAAAAAATCTTACAATCCTCATGCCCGGTTACACCCACATGCAGAGGGCTCAGCCCATTCTTTTATCCCATCATTTGATGGCATATGCACAGATGTTCGACAGAGACAGAGAAAGGTTCGACGATTCACTCAAAAGAATAAACATCCTTTCATTAGGCTCCTGCGCCCTTGCAGGGACATCCCTTCCTATTGACAGACAATATGTTGCAGAGCTTTTAGGGTTTGATGCTGTTTCTGAAAACAGTATTGACTCGGTATCAGATAGAGACTTTGCTATTGAATTTCTGTGCAATTCTTCAATTCTAATGATGCACATATCAAGAATTGCTGAAGAATTAGTAGTATGGTCATCTCAGGAATTTTCTTTCATTGAATTGCCTGATGCTTTTACGACTGGTTCAAGCATAATGCCGCAGAAAAAGAACCCCGATGTTGCTGAATTGATGAGAGGCAAGACAGGCAGGATTTATGGCTCTCTCATTAGTCTGCTGACAACTATGAAAGGACTACCTCTTTCATACAACAGAGATATGCAAGAGGATAAAGAACCTGTATTTTATGTTGTTGATACTTTAAAGCTGACCCTTAAAGCTTTAAACCAAATGCTTATTAACACATCCTTTAATCATAAAAGAATGAGTACTACTGCTGATGAAGGATTCTCTACTGCAACTGATATTGCTGAATATCTCGTTAAAAAAGGGATGCCCTTCAGATCAGCTCATGAAATAACAGGCAAAATAGTCAGATATTGCATTGATAATAACAAAAATCTTTACGAATTGAGCATTATTGAGTATAGAAAATTCTCTGAACTGCTGACTGAAGATATTTATAATTTTATAAAGCCTTTTGAATCAATTAATTACAAAAAATCTTATGGCGGGACAGCCCCCGAATCAGTTAGACAGCAAATAGAGAATTTAAAAAGGAAACTCCGAAGTTATAAAATTAGAGAAAATAGCCCAATTCTTTAACTTATTTTTCAGAATTCCGATGCAGGCTAAAGACTATGGCCATCATTGACTTAGGCATGAAAATATCAAAGGATCAAGCCACCTTAGATTCAGTCTTCGAGGCTGTTTCTATTTTATTATCAGTTTTCTTATCTGTAACGGCGATCTTTTGTCCATCATTACCTTTTTCGGCATCAATAGCCTTCTTTCTTTCAGGTGATGCATAATCTGTAACATACCAGCCCGTGCCTTTAAGGACAAATGATGTATTTGAAATAAGCTTTTTGCACTGCCCTCCACAATCAGGGCAGTCTTGAAAAGGTTCATCGGTGAGTTTTTGCATTATCTCAAATTGCTTACTGCAATCAAGACATTTGTATTCATAGATCGGCATTTCTTAAAACCTCTCAATT
>DYHD01000001.1:0-67626 GCA_020724365.1 Thermodesulfovibrio yellowstonii
GCTACCTGCGTTTTATAGACTATAAAGGCAATATTGTGGCTGATATGGTTGAGCCTGTTAGATACAAAGAATTCATTGGCGAGTCGGTGGAGGAATTCTCCTACCTTAAGTCGCCTTACTTTAAGCCTATTGGGTATGAGCAGGGAATTTATAGAGTAGGACCAGCAGCAAGGCTCAATGTGTGCAATGGATTTGCTACCCCTTTGGCAAATCAGGAATGGGCTGAGTTTAAAGACCTTGAACGAGGACCTATATTAAGTTCCTTTCACAACCATTATGCAAGGCTTATAGAAATATTGGCTGCAATTGAACTTGCAGAGCATCTGCTCAGAGACCCTGAAACACTTGATACACACATAAGGGCTTTTGCAAATGTCAATGAATACGAGGGCGTCGGCTGCGTGGAGGCGCCAAGAGGCACATTGTTTCATCATTATAAGGTTGACAGTAACGGTCTGATACAGTGGGCAAATATGATAGTTGCAACAAGCCATAACAACCTTGCAATAAATAGAAGTGTACTTCAAGTGGCAGAGCATTATATAAAGGGACAAACAATTACAGAGCCTATGTTAAATATGGTTGAGGCTGTGATAAGAGCTTATGATCCATGTCTGAGTTGCTCAACTCACGCATTAGGTCAGATGCCTTTAAAGATAACCGTATTAGATAGCAATGGTCTGCTTGTTGATGAAAAAATAAGAGGATAAAAGAAATCTTTAAAGAGGGATTAAGATGTCAAAAACTCTTGCAATTGTTGGATATGGTAATATCCTAAAAGGAGATGATGCAATAGGAATTGAAGCAGTCAAGAGGATTGCAGAAAGGGCAAGGGGTTTTAATGTAGAGGCATTTCAGTTTCATCAGCTTTGCATTGATGCAGTATATTTACTAAAAGATTTTCATAAGGTAATATTTCTTGACTGTTCAGTGGAGATTGGCTCTGGACAAGTGGTCTGTAAGAAGGTATCGCTGGATGACACATCGCCAATTACAATGTCTCACCATCTGAGACCAGAACAATTGCTTGTTTTAATTAGAAGTCTTTATGGAATGGCTCCAGATGCCTATGTTTTGACAGTGGGGGGCAGGGAATTTGATTTTGGTTCAGGGCTGTCGCTTGAAGTAGCACAGGCACTGCCCATTGTCACAGAGATGTGTCTAAGCCTACTTTCAGAAAATTTAGAAGTTTCTGATAAAATAAACTTGTAATGAAGCAGGTATTTTCAAACACCCATTCAATTGATGAGGCTTTAGGGATTCTTTTCCAAAGGCTTTTAAAATCCTCTCTTATCATCTCACCCGAAAAGATAAGTGTTAAAGAATCACTTGGCAGAATAACTTCAGAGCCTATCTTTGCTAAATATTCATCACCATTCTATCATTCTGCTGCTATGGATGGCTATGCAGTTAGATTTAAAGATACATTTTCAGCATCCGAGAAACAACCTGTTAGATTAAAATTAAATGAAGAAACTATCTATATTGATACAGGAGACCCATTGCCCATAGGATTTAACGCAGTTATCATGATTGAAGATATAAATTTACAAGACAATTACATCGAAATATATAGCGCTGTAGCTCCATATCAGCATGTTAGGACGATTGGAGAGGATATCGTAGCAACAGAATTAATCGTTCCGCAAAACCATATAATAAGGTCAATTGATATTGGAGCAATGCTTGCAGCTGGAATCCTTGATGTGAATGTAAGAAGAAAACCGTTAATATCTATTATTCCTACAGGTTCGGAGCTTATTGAATCAAATGAAATAAGGCATAGACCTCCTCAACCGCCTGAAATAATCGAATATAACTCAGCGATGTTATCCGGACTTGTCAAAGAGAGTGGCGGTGAAAGTATTCAGTTTAGCATTGTAAAGGATGATCTGGAGATGCTAAAAGCAGTAATTAAAGACGCCTTGAATTCCTCTGATATTGTAATTGTTAATGCAGGCTCTGGAAAGGGTTCTGAGGATTTTACATTAAAAGCTTTAGAAGAGCTTGGAGATGTCTTAATATCCGGTGTTTCTATGAAGCCTGGCAAGCCGTTGATTATAGCCTTTATTGAAGATAAGCCTGTTTTTGGTATCCCTGGTTACCCTGTCTCTGCCTTTTTAACCTTTGAGCTTTTTGTAAAGCCTTTGATAAGAAAGCTTCTTGGCATTCATCAGGAGGAAAGTGATAGTATCAAAGCGATTCTCTCCCGTCAAGTATTTTCCCAACTTGGCATGGATGAATTTATTAGGGTTAAGGTTGGTGTGGTTGGAGGTAAAAATGTAACTACCCCTATTGGCAGAGGTGCTGGACTTTTAATGTCTTTAGTTAGAGCTGATGGAGTAATAAATATTCCATCGGCATCAGAGGGCTATACATCAGGCACTGAGGTAAATGTCAGGTTGCTGAGGAATAAAAATGAGATTAAAAACACTTTAGTGTGTATTGGAAGTCATGATAACACATTAGATATCTTAGCCAATGCCTTGAAGAAAAATTACCCTAAGTATTCTATGTCATCTGCTCATGTCGGCTCTATGGGAGGGCTGATGGCATTGAAACGGTTTGAAGCCCATATTGCAGGGACACACCTCTTAGATGAGGAATCAGGTGAATACAATGTTGCTTTTATAAAAAAGCTTTTCCCCAAAGGCATGATTACCCTCATAAATTTAGTCTATCGCCAACAAGGATTGATTGTTAAAAAGGGCAATCCCAAAAAGATAACAGGATTTAAGGATCTTTCAAGAGAGGATATATTATTTATTAATAGACAGCCGGGCTCAGGCACAAGGCTTTTACTGGACAAACACCTGAGAGATTTAGAAATTAACCCTGTAAATATCAATGGCTATCAGAAAGAAGAATATACACATATGTCTGTTGCATCTGCCGTCCTGACAGGCATTGCAGATACTGGTATGGCTATATATTCTTCCGCAAAGGCTCTTGACCTCGATTTTATTCCTATCGCAAACGAAAGATATGATCTCGCTATACCCTCAGAATACTTCAATATAGATTTTATTCAGGCAATTCTTGAAATAATCAGATTTAATGAGGAGTTTAGGCTAACTGTTCAATCGCTCGGCGGCTATGATATTAGGGATATGGGGAATGTGATTATCCAATAGAATTCATGAAGCCTTTACTTAAAATATCACAAATTAAACTTGATGAACCATCATCTTCAGACAAAATTGCAGATAAAGAGAGGCTCATCAACGGAATATCTCGACAGTTTAGCAGCCTTTCTCATATAGAGATAAATTTAAAAACCCTTCATAAATTACCATCATGCCTGCGGAAAAATAATTATTCAGTTAGGATTGTTGTCAGCGAGATAGGGAATAGCATTAGAATAATAGATATTGTTGATGACAGTAATATTTATGCTCTTGCTATTGATATAGGCACTACTAATATAGTGGGTTCTTTATTTGATATGAATAGTTGTAAAAGGCTCTGTTCATTAGAGCTGGAAAATCCTCAAATTGCTCTTGGACTCGATGTTCTAACTCGAGTTCATTTTGCTATGCTTGGAAGGTCTGATGAACTGCATAAGATGCTAATAAAAGGCTTAAATGATTTAATAAAAAGATTAAGTGACTTTGCTGGTGTTAATCAATCAAATATATATGCTGCAGTTATAGCTGGCAATACTATAATGTCGCATTTTCTTCTGAACCTTGATGTAGAAAATATCCCTATAGACCCTTATATACCTGTCTGCAATAAATTCGATTTTCTATTAGCTGCCGATCTCAGACTAACCATTAATCCTGAAAGTGTAATCTATGTCTATCCAAATGCTGGAAGCTATGTGGGTGGAGATATAATATCAGGCATTTTGTATTCAGGTTTATATACAGAAAACCTACCTTCTATGCTTATTGATGTGGGCACTAATGCGGAGATAGTCTTTGGCTGCAAGGAGTGGATACTTGTGGGAGCCGGAGCTGCTGGTCCTGCTCTGGAGGGAGGCATTTCTAAAATAGGCATGAGGGCAATTGAAGGGGCTATTTACAATTTGGATATTGGGGACAATTGTGAGGTTAGATATAAAACTATTGCATCAGCTGAACCCAAGGGGATATGCGGTTCTGGAATGATTGAGTTAATCTCAGAAATGTTCCGAAAAGGCATTATTGACAATCAAGGAAGATTACAAAAGATATGTGATAAAGTTGTAGAAATTAATGATAAAAAGGCTTTCATCATATTTGATTCAGCAAACATGAGATTGTTCATCTCAGAAAGTGATATAGAGAACTTCCTGCGATCTAAAGCCGCTATGTTTGCCTCTCTTTTTGTCATTACAAGGTCTGTGGGTTTGCATTTTAAGGATATTAATAAGATATTCGTCAGTGGCGCTTTTGGGAAAGGGATTGATGCTCAAAAGGCAAAATATATAGGCATGATTCCAAATATTGATCAAACTAAATTCATCCCATTAGGCAATTCGTCATTAAAAGGCGCCGAAATGCTCTTAATGGATACAGATTTGTTTGTTGATATTGAACATATTTGCAATATCATAACTTATAAAGAGATGAATGTCGAAGGCGAATTTATGAAGGAATTCCCTGCAGCACTATTTATACCACACACAAACCCGCAAATATTAAATGATTAAAGATAATAAAATTTTTAATTTGCTACAATAGCGCTTTTAACATTTACTATATCTTCTTCAGATATTATCTTTTTTGCCCCTATAAATCTCTTGAGGTAATATGGGGTATCAAGGCTGTCTATAGTTATCTTTTTTGCCTTCGATGATGCATGAATAAACAGATTATTACCTAAATAAATACCAACATGAGATGGAAATGATGCATATGTCCTGAAGAAAACGAGATCGCCAACTGATAGTTCTTCCTTGTCTATCACTTCACCAAAACGGAACTGCTCTCTTGCGCTTCTCGGAATGTTCATTCCTATAAAACTATATGCTTTTTGCACAAAAGCTGAACAATCAATTCCAAGGGGAGTATTGCCCCCAAACTTATAGGGAAGATGCATCATCTTTTTTGCAAAGATCACGAGCCTCTCTCTTATGCTCAAATCAGATAATTCATCACTTTTTGATAAAGCTTTCACTTCCTCAATTTTCTGAGAATTTATTTCCGGATGATTTTTTATATTATAAGCATTTAGTAGCCGTTCCGATTGATTATTTTCTTCATTTGCTATATTGTTTTTAGCAACTAAAAGCTTCTGTCCTATTTTTAATGAGTTACCTTGCATGCTATTGATCTCTCTTAATTCATCAGGGCTTATCCCATATTTTATGGATATATTCCATATAGTATCTCCCTTTTTTACTATATGCACATTAGGTTTTGATGATTTGATCAGCAATTTCTGTCCAAGCTTGATTTTTTTAGATGTAAGCCCATTTATTTCTATTATTCTATCAGCGCTTATTGAGTATTTTCTGGCAATTTTTTCTATAGTGTCGCCTTTCTTTACTTTATGGTAACGCACTTCAAAAGGGTCACTCTGCATTATATTTGTTTGAGATGATATATTGTTAGTAGAACTTATCTTTTGCGGGGAAATATTTTCAGAAACTTGTTTTTTGGTTGTAGATATGGTGAGTTTCATTCCAAGATTTAATTTATTAGATGTAAGATTATTTTGCTGCTTTATTTCAGAAATAGGAACTTTGAATTTCTTTGATATGGTGTAAAGATTATCACCTTTTTTAACAGTATATATTGTGGAGGCATAGGCTTGAGTAGTAAAAAGCAAAATGAAGAAAAATAAGGCTATTGAAAGAAATAATTTATTTCTCATACTGACTCCTTTCATTTTGGTATTGATGCGAAAAGGGCTTTCAGGGTGTGATTTAATTAAGCCCTGAAAACTTGTTCAACCATGCCAATAACCCGAATAAAAAAAGACGGGACATGACAGAGCAGTAGATAATAACACTATAATTAAAACTAAAGTTTAGATAAAAAATTATACCAAAAATACCCCAATTTCAAGCAAAATATATATCAAAAATATCTTTGGTTAGAAGTTATTTTTTAACTGCAAAAGTATAGCAGAAGTCAAATTAAAAAGCAAGCATAAAAATTGACCCAAAAATAGCGATAGGATTTTTCGGGAGACATTGGTAATAGCTTTTCGCTCATTCTCGGAAGGCGTCCTTGCCTTCCTCCGAGGTCACCATCACGCCTCACCATCGTGATGAGTCTTTTGTGATGGTGAAAGCCGTTCAAAGCCATTCCTAATGTCATATCAGCATTTTCTATATTTTTTCTATCGCTATTTTTGGGATTGGCCCAAATCCTACTGGATTAGGGATGTTTAAAAAATTCTATATCAGGATTTGGATTGACACTGGGTTTTTATTTATTTTCATTTGTTTCTGATATAATATTTAAATATCTAAAAAAAGGAGCGACCAAATAGAAAGCAAAGCCAAAGCAGCCTTAGCAGCAAAGGCATCCATCGAAAAAAAGGCGACGGATGTCATAATTCTTGAATTAAAGAACCTCACTTTCATTACCGATTATTATGTAATCTGTTCAGCATCTAATATCATTCAGGTCAAGACGATTGTAGAAAACATAGAAAAAGTTATGATGCAGATAGGCATGAAACCTCTTAGCATCGAAGGATTAGCTTATGCCCATTGGGTGCTAATGGATTACGGAGATATTATTGTCCATGTCTTTGAAGAACAGACAAGATTATACTATAGCCTCGAGAAATTTTGGCTTGATGCGCCCAGGATAAATTTAGACTATGAAGATACAGATTATATGGGTAGGCAGGACCAAAGAGAGGTATATCAGCGAGGGCATTGATTACTACCTGAAGCTGCTTCGTAATCCAATTAAATTAAAAATAGTGGAGATCAAGGATTCAAGGTTTGCAGACCGTCACAAAGTAATCTCTGAAGAGGGAAAAAGAATCCTTGCTCAGTCCACATCATATATATTGCTTGATCAAAGAGGCTCTCAAATGAGCTCGGAGGAATTTGCTGTTTTCTTATCTCGCAGGGATTCAACAGATTTTGTAATAGGCGGACATTACGGGGTTTCTGATGATGTGAGAAAAAACGCAAGCCTCATAATATCTCTTTCTAAGATGACCTTAACACATGAGATGGTCAGGTTAGTATTCCTTGAGCAGCTTTTCCGTTCAATCACAATCTTAAAAGGCTCAAATTATCACCACTAATGATAAAAATAGTAATTTTTATTTTATTGCTTATCTTGGCGGCTGTAGGCATGTTTGCTATTGAAAATATAGATTCTATTTTTATCAAGATTCCTTTTTATGGAACCTATGAAATATCGAAAGTCGCCTTTTTAATTCTGTCATCAACTATTGGTGCATTTTTTGTTTTGATTATTGTTTTTATCAGGGATTCTAAGAGAGCGATTGAAAACCTTAAATTATCTAAAAAACAAAAGAAGGATGAAAAAGTCAGGCAATATTTTATAAAGGCATCTAATGCATCGCTTGCGCAAAGGACTGAAGTTGCAAAAGATAATTTAAATGAAATCTTGAAGATTGAGCCAGAAAATATTGATGCAATGCTAAAGCTCGGTGATTTAGCCTTTGAGAATAAAGATTATAATATGTCTCTTGATTATTACAGGAGAGCTTATGACCTAAACCGTTCTAATTTATACTGTTTATTATCTTTAGCTGAACTCTATGAAAAAATAGGACAATATGACGATGCTCTAAGATATCTTGATGAAATACTATCTTTTGACCCTGAAAACCTTATGGCATTATATAAAAAACGTTCTATCTTCGAGAAAAAACATAGCTGGGATATTTTGTTAAGTATTCAAGAGTCTATAATAAGGTTACAAAAAAAGCCTGATAGAAAAGAAACTGAAAATCTAATAGCCACTGGTTATGCATATGAAAATGCTTTAGCGATGTTCAATAAAGGTGAATACGAAAAGGCTATCAAGGCTTTTAGAGGCATACAAAGGATGTATTCTACATTTATACCCGCATATATAGGCTTGGCAGATTCTTTGTTTAAGCTCGGCGAACTTCAAGCTGCTGGCAATGTTTTAGAGAACGCATATGCAGAGTTGGGTAATTTATTACTTTTGATAAAAAACGAGGATTTATACATCAATACCGCAGAAACAAGCAGGATAATAAAGGCTTATAAAAATGGACTTTTAAAGAATCCTGATGATTACAGATTGAAATTTCTTCTCGGCAGAGCTTATTTGAGGCTTAATAAATATTCTGAATCTCTTGCAATTCTTGAATCTTTAGATAGCATTATATCAAACCCTGAATTTCATATATTTAAAGCTAAACTATATCTTGAGCAAAACCGAAATTCAGAGGCTTTGCAGGAGATAACAAAAGCAACTGTATTGGATAATTTTAAGTTAATATATTTATGCTTGAAATGTGGAAATAATTCTAACGAATGGTCAGGTAGATGCGGTAGATGTAATGATTGGAATACTTATTCGGTGAATATAAGTGGAATTGTAAAATCATAATATGGAAGAAAATATAAAGAATTGCCCTCATAAAATATCAACAACTGATAGGCTTAAGATTGTTCTGGATACAAGTCTTTTTGTAAACCCTGATGTTAGAAATTCTTTTGGCAAATCGCCTTTGGAGGCATTTGAGGCATTTCTTCATTTGGCGGAACAACTTCCTTCAATGGAATTTTATATGCCCCCATCGGCGTTTAAAGAACTACTTTATTTTGTTGGAAAGGACAAGATTCCCACAGATCTTTTGTTATATCTTTTTCAAAAACCTCCTAAAAAATATGAGTTGAAGTGCCCAGCCTTTCTCCTGTATGAGCTTATAGAAGACATGAGAGAGAGGATTAATAAGGGCTTAAGAATAGCAGAGAATGCTGTGAGAAGTGCTGAAAAAATCGGTGCCGATGAGAATATCAAAGACCTGAGAAGAAAATATAGAGAGGCATTGAGGGAGGGTATAATTGATAGCAGAGAAGATGTGGATATTTTGCTTCTGGCTATGGAACTTGATGCACTCTTAATAACCGCAGATCAGGGCTTGATAAAATGGGCAGAAAAACTCGGTATTAAATGGCTCATACCTGAAATGTTTAAAGACTTTCTCGTAAGTGCTATTAAAAGAGAAGAAATACAGGTTTGAATATCGCATATAAAAATAACTTACGATGCTTTGAGATTGTTATTGAGGGCGTAGTTCAAGGAGTTGGGTTCAGACCATTTATTTATAATTTTGCTAGGAGCAACAGTTATAAAGGCTTTATCAAGAACACATCCTTTGGTGTTGTAATTACAGTGGAATGTGAAGACATCGAGCCTTTTATAACACACATAAAAAGTAATTGTCCACCCCTTTCACATATATATTCCATTAATATCAAGGAGATATATGCAATAAATTTAAGTGATTTCTCAATATTAGATAGCTCAAATGAAGAAGGCTTTACACATCTTTCACCTGATGTCTCTGTGTGTAAAGAGTGTTTAGAAGAATTAACTGACCCATCTGATAGGAGATATCTTTATCCTTTTATAAATTGTATAAATTGTGGTCCGCGATATTCGATTATTAAACGGATTCCTTACGATAGACCTAATACTACAATGTCAGCTTTTCAAATGTGCAATAAATGTTTAAGCGAATATCATGAACCTTCTAACAGAAGATTCCATGCTCAGCCTAATGCTTGCCCTGATTGTGGACCTCGATTAAGGTTATTTGAAAATAATTCATATGATATTGGCTCAAATGAGGAGTTGATTAAGAAAACAATAAACCTTCTTAAGCAGGGAGCTATTGTTGCAATAAAAGGCATAGGCGGATTTCATCTTGCTTGTGACTCAAGTAATAGTAAAGCAATTAAGAGGTTAAGAGAGAAAAAAAGAAGGGTAAATAAACCTTTTGCTTTAATGTCAGCAAGTATTGACACTATTAAGGAATTCTGTGAGCTTTCGGAATTTGAAGCCTCTATGCTGATAGACAAAAGAAGCCCTATTGTTCTTTTAAAGAAACGAAAAGATAAACAATTAGTTGAAGATATTTCACCTAAGAATAGCTATCTTGGTTTTATGCTTCCTTATACGCCAATTCATTATATGTTGTTTCATTATCCAGATTTCAAAAAAGAGGGTAGGGGGGTAGAGAATTTTTCTGCCCTCGTTATGACTAGCGGTAATATTTCCGAAGAGCCTATTATTAAAGATAATAATATAGCCATATCTATGCTTTCTGATATCGCTGATGCGTTACTAATACATGATAGGGATATATTTATGAAGGTTGATGATTCGGTCATTAAACTGCACAACTCAAAACCTGTATTTATACGGAGGGCAAAGGGATATGTCCCTCAATCAGTCCAGTTTGTGGAACAAGGATTTGATGTTATGGGCTGTGGCGCAGATATTAAGAATACCTTCACTTTAGTTAAGGATGGGCAGGCAGTCATTAGCCATCATATTGGAGACCTTGAGAATATAGAGACATTAGATTTCTATCAAGGAAGTTTTGATAATCTAAGTTCTGTTTATAGAGTACTGCCTGTTGCTGTTGCACATGATTTACACCCTGGATATCACTCTGTAAAATGGGCATTGAACTATGCTAATTCAAACAAAATTAAATCCTACCCTATCCAACACCATTATGCTCATATTGCATCTGTGATGGCTGAAAGAAATTTAACACAAAGGACAATAGGTATAGCTCTCGATGGAAATGGATATGGGGTAGATGGCAACCTTTGGGGTGGGGAGTTCTTAATATGCGATATAGAGGGTTTTGAAAGATTTGCACATTTCAGGTATATCCCCCTGCCAGGCTCTGAGATGGCAGTCAAGGAACCATGGAGATGTGCTATTAGTTATCTGAAAAGTTCATTCAATAATAATTCTTTTGAACTCTCAGATAACACAACATTAATGAATATCCTTGATAACTTAGGCTTTATTGAATTATTCGGCAGAAAAAAGATAATTAATGTCTTGAACATTATAGATGATAGAAAGTTCTCACCGCTTACATCTGCTGCTGGTAGGCTTTTTGATGCAATATCTGCCCTTATTGGTTTATGTTATATAAATACTTTTGAGGGGGAAGCAGCTATAGCCCTTGAAAGCATACTTGATGAGAATTCATTACTTAACCCATCATCTTATCCTTATGAAATTAGGGGCAGAAACCCTTATATTATTGACTTTTCTGGGATGATTATTCATATATTAAAGGATATAAGAAATAAAGAGGGTAGGGAGAGGATTTCATTGAAATTCCATAATACCTTTGTTGATGTAATAATGGATATTGCACTCCTTATTAGAAGAGAAACTGAGATTAATGCAGTTGCCCTAAGTGGAGGGGTTTTCCAGAATAAATATATAATAGAGAAGGCTTATACTGAATTGAAAAAAAAGGATTTCGATGTTTTTTTTAATGAAAAAGTTCCATCCAACGATGGCGGCATTTCATTAGGACAAGCATATATAATAAATTATAGATTAAATAAATGAAAACAGCTCTGACAATAGCAGGTTTTGACCCTACAGGTGGCGCTGGCGTGCAGCAAGATCTAAAGGTTTTTCATCATTTTGGAGTTTATGGTCTGTCTGTGCTGTCTGCTTTGACCGCACAAAATACTTTTGAGATCAGGGACATTAAGGCTATTGATAAGAAGTTTCTTGAGGAACAGCTATTTACTATACTTAGCGACATCAGGCCTGACGCTTTGAAGACTGGGATGCTGTTTTCTAAAGATGCAGTTAGAGCTATTGTTAAGGTGATAAAAGGTTTCGATCTTCAGAATTTAGTTATTGATCCAGTTACTATCTCAACAACAGGCACAGCGTTGTTAGAAAATGGGGTTTTAGACCTAATTAAAAATGAATTATTTCCTCTATCTAAGATTATTACACCAAATATCTATGAAGCTTCAATTCTTACAGGCGTTAGGATTGAAGACAAAGAAGATATGCAGAGAGCTGCAAAAGAACTAAAAAAGTCTGGCACAGATACCATCATTATTACTGGTGGGCATTTCAATAATGATGAATTAAAAAATGAAACACTCGATTTACTCTATGATGGAGATAGTTTTAGATATTACAGAGATTTAAAGATAGATGGCGAATATCACGGCACAGGGTGTGCTTTTTCAGCAGCACTAACCGCACTTCTGGCAGTTGGGTTGAGTGTGCCATCTGCAGTTGAAAAGGCTAAAAAGTTTATAACAAAATCCATAAAAAATGCTCACGAACTTGGCAAGGGCATGAGATTATTGAACATATAATGTCAAAGAATAAAACAACCTTTCAATGTCAAGCATGTGGCTATAACTCTCCAAAATGGCTCGGAAAGTGCCCTGACTGTGGAGAATGGAATAGTTTCATTGAAGAAAAAGAAGCACCAAGAGTTCTTAAATCAAGCCATTCAGTTGAGAAGTTGCAGCCTCTGAGCGAAATTGCACAGGTCAGCGTAAAGAGAAGATTGACAGGGATTAAGGAATTAGATAGAGTTCTCGGTGGCGGCTTAGTTGGTGGAGCAGTTATCCTTATAGGTGGAGATCCAGGTATAGGCAAGTCAACATTGCTGCTCCAGGCAGTATCCCGACTGACGAATAATTCATTAGGAAATACAAAAGCTTGCGATACAAAACCTCAATTAGTTTTTTATGTATCTGGAGAAGAATCTCCCGAACAAATAAAACTGAGAGCTGAGAGATTATCTATAAGCTCTCCTGATATTATATTGTTCCCTGAGACACTGATAGAAAATATTATAGAAACTTCAAAAAGGTTAAAACCTTCTATTATAGTCATTGATTCAATTCAGACAGTTTACACTGATGAACTCACATCTGCACCAGGCTCAGTTAGTCAGATAAGAGAGTCTGCCTCGAAGCTGATGCTTTATGCTAAAAAGACTGCTACCCCAGTATTTCTTATAGGGCATGTTACAAAAGAAGGAGCGATTGCAGGTCCTAGGGTTTTAGAGCATCTTGTAGATACCGTTTTATATTTTGAAGGAGACAGGGGGCATTCTTACAGGATAATAAGAACGATAAAAAACAGGTTCGGTTCTACAAATGAGATAGGCGTTTTCAGTATGACTGACAGCGGTCTTTCAGAGATAGAAAATCCCTCAGAATTATTTCTTTCAGAAAGACCATCAGGTGTTTCGGGCTCAACAGTAATTGCAAGCATCGAAGGCACACGCCCCTTATTGGTTGAAATACAAGCACTTGTCTCCCCGACAACCTTTGGTATGCCTAGAAGGACGAGTATGGGGGTGGACTTCAACAGGGTTAATTTATTAATAGCTGTTTTGGAAAAAAAAGCTGGGGTTCAATTAGGCGGCATGGATGTCTTTGTGAATATTGTGGGTGGGCTGAGAATTAATGAGCCCGCAGCAGATTTAGGGATTATTGCTTCTTTAGTCTCATCCTTCAGGGAAATACCTATTGATTCTACAGCCTTCTTTTTTGGAGAGGCAGGCTTAACTGGAGAGATCAGAGCTGTAAGTATGGCTGAACATAGACTTCGAGAGGCTGCGAAAATTGGATTTAAAAAGGCTATAATACCTCAAAGCAACAAAGAAAGACTAAAAAAAGATTTTGGTCTTGATATTTTCGGGCTTAAAAATATTGAAGAAGTTATTGAACTATTGTGAGATAAAATGAATAGAAAAAAAGTATTTTTCCCTCTTTTGTTTATTTTAATTGTGCTCTTGGTTTCTTGTGCCCCTCGCCATCATATTGAGATTCCATCTTTCGCTGACAAAGATTTACCTGAACTTCTTAGTATCCTTTCGGATGTTTCAGGCATTGAGGCTATAATTTCAATGGAATACGAGAAGGGAGATAACCTCATGCAAGGAGATGCATCTCTTTCAATTTCACAGAATCATATTGACCTTAAGGTCTATTATTTAGGCTTTCAAGCAGGGCATCTTAAAGAAAACAATGGGGAAGTTACTGCTTCTCAAAAAATGGATAAAAATAAAAAAGCAATACTTATAGATGGGTTAAAACAGAGCTTTCTATGGTGGAAGATTAATGATTATATTGCTACAGATGAGGGTGACTTTTATACCCTGAAAAATTATAATCGGAAAATAATTGTTGATAAAAAAACCTTGCTCCCTATTGAACAAAAAATAGAATTGAATAATGGTGATGAATTGAAGATAACGTATAGCTCGCCCATAAAAATTGAGCAAGAATCGTCAAACGATTTAAGGCATTCATCTTTAGGTTTATGGTACCAATCCAATATGAGGATTGAGTTAAATAATCATTTGCTTAAAATAAAGATAATATCTTATAACTTTTTAACGAGTTCAAGTTTATAATTTAATTTCCACATTTATTTTTATAGTCATTTTGATTCAACTTGTATTTTGCGCGACTTAGATAATCTTATCAAAGAACATAAGTATGGAGTTATTGAGTTAAGATTAAAGGAGTATTTAAATGGCAAGAAGTATTATAGCCGAAATCTTGATAGCCTCGATTGACATCAAGGCATGGATATCTAAAACTTTTAAAATCAGCCCTGATAATAGGACAATAGCATACATTGCAAAGGATGGCAGAAAGTTCTTTGCTGTAGTAAATGGGATTGAGGGCAATAGATATAATTATATCGGGCAAGATAGTTTTACTTTTAGTCCTGATGGAAGAAAAATTGCTTATATTGCTTCATCTGACAAAAAATATTTCGTCGTAGTGAATGGAGAGGAAGGAAAACATTATGATGATATTGGCAAAGGCACATTAACCTTTAGTCCAGATGGAAGAAGAGCGGCATATATTGTAAAAGAAGACACAAAATGTTTTGCAGTAATAGATGGTGAAGAAAAAAAGCATTATGATGATATTGGCAAAGGCAAACTAACCTTTAGTCCAGATGGAAGAAGAGTGGCATATATTGCTTTATCAGGAAAAAAATGTTTTGTTGTAGTGAACGATGAAGAGAAACAACAATATGACAACATTAGTGATGGAAGTTTGACTTTTAGCCCAAATAGCGAGAGGCTTGCATATGTTGCATATTCAGGAAAAAATTGTTTTGTAGTTCTGGATGATGAAGAAGAAATGTCTTACGATGATATACGAGACAATATGCTTATATTCAGCCCAGATAGCAGAAGACTATCATATATTGCCTTGATAGGAAACTCTTGCTCTGTCATATTAGATGGAAAGATGGGCAAACCTTTTCGCACTATATCTAAAGACAGTCTGATATTTAGCTCAGATAGCAAGAGATTTGCCTATGCTGCCCTTCAAGGTGATGCCTGTTTAGTAATAGTTGATGGCAAAGAAAAAAAGCTCTTCGACGGCATCGGAGGCGGCACTCCTATTTTTAGTCCAGATAACAATCAAGTTGCTTATGTCGGTAAGATTAATAATAGGTGCTATCTTGTTCTTAATGATGAGCTTGTTAAGGTACACGATGATATCTTAAAAGATACTCTTATTTTCAGCTCTGATAGCTCAAGGATTGCCTATGTTGCGTTATCAAAAGGTAAATGGTTTACAAGGGATAAATGCTTTGCTGTGATAGATGGAGAAAATGGAAAAACCTATGATGATATTAGAGATGGCACCCTAATTTTTAGTCCCGACAGCATTAAAACTGCATACATAGCTCGACAGAAGGAAAAATATCATGTGATAATTGATCAAGATGAAGGAAATGCCTATGACAATATTGTTCTAACATATGACCGAATAAACAATAAAGCCAAGACATGTGGATTTTCATTTAACCAATCTAATAATCTCCAATATTTTATTTTTAAAGGTAATGAACTTTACCAGATAGAAGAAAAGATTCAATAGCTTAAAAATATAAACCTGCACTTATAATGTGCAAGCTTTAAATCTTAGGAGGAAATTCTTTGAATATCTGCCCCGAGCTTTCGAAGCTTCTCATCTATCCTCTCATATCCCCTATCGAGGTGGTAAATCCTGTGTATTGTGCTTTGACCTTTAGCGGCAAGGGCTGCAACTACAAGGGATGCCGATGCCCTTAGATCTGTAGCCATAACTGGGGCGCCTCTTAATTTATCAACGCCTCTTATAGTAGCTGTTCCGCCTTCGATTGCTATATCCGCGCCCATTCTCCTCAGTTCCGCTACATGCATAAATCTGTTTTCAAATATTGTCTCTCTAATTATGCTCGTGCCTCTAGCTATAGACATAAGAGCCATAAATTGTGCTTGCATATCCGTTGGAAAACCTGGGTAGGGCATTGTCTTAATATCCACAGAAGAAGGGGTTTCTTTGCACATTATCCTTAACCCCTTCTCTGTTAAATCCAAAGAAATACCTATGTCTTTTAATTTAGATATGACTGCATCGAGATGTTCAGAGCGGCAGTTCTTAAGCAAAAGATTACTACCAGTTATTGCTGCTATGGTCATGAATGTGCCTGCTTCAATCCTGTCAGGTATTATTTCATAATCAATTGCAGGGTGCAGGCTATCAACACCTTCGATCTCTATAATTCCTTCTCCTGCTCCTCGGATATTTGCTCCCATTGAGATCAGGCAGTTTGCAAGATCTACAATCTCTGGTTCACGGGCAGAGTTTTCAATAACCGTTGTGCCTTTTGCAAGCGTGGCTGCCATCATTATATTTTCAGTCCCGGTAACACTTGGGATATCAAAATATATAGAGGCTCCTGTAAGTCGTCCTGTTTTTGCTATGACATAACCTGATTCAAGTTTGATAGATGCTCCCATTTTTTCGAGTCCGATAAGGTGAAGATTAATAGGTCTCTGCCCAATTGCACATCCTCCAGGCAATGAGACTTTAGCCCTTCCGTATTTAGCAAGCAAAGGACCAAGCACTAATACAGATGCACGCATTGTCTTAACAAGATCATAGGGGGCTTCAAAATTGCAGATTGAAGAGCTGTCAATTATTACAGTCCCTTTATCGAAAGAAAAATCTGCACCAAGATTAACAAGCAGTTTTCCCATTGTAGCAATATCCCTAAGTTCGGGAATTCTCTTGAAGATATTTTTGCCCTCTGCCAGGATTGAGGATGTAAGAATTGGTAGTGCAGCATTTTTAGAGCCGCTTATTTCTACCTCGCCTTTAAGTTTTTTATTTCCCTTTATGATTAATTTATCCATGAAAGTTTATCTTTCTGAAAAATATTATCATTATTATCTTTTGAACTATCTTAACATATTTTAAAAAAGTTATAATTACATTATGGTAACTATTGAACAATTGATAGAAAAAATTCTTTCATATAACCCAAAGGCTAACATAGAAAGAATAAGACGTGCATATGTGTTTTCAAGAGAGGCACATTGTGCTCAAAAAAGAGTTGAAGGTTCTCCTTATATTCACCATCCTCTTTCTGTGGCTTTCATACTTGCTGAAATGCATCTCGATTCTGCAACTATTGCAGCAGGGCTTCTACATGATACCATCGAGGATACTGATATGTCTTTGAATGATATTAAAGACATGTTTGGAAGTGAAATAGTTTTTCTTGTTGAGGCTGTTACAAAACTGAGCAAGGTAGAATTCAAGACAAAAGAAGATGCACAGGCTGAGAATTTCAGGAAGATGTTTCTTGCTATGTCTAAGGATGTAAGAGTCATACTTATCAAGTTTGCTGATCGCCTACATAATATGAGAACAATTGGATTTTTATCAGAAGAGAGACAAGAGAAAATAGCTAATGAAACACTTGAAATATATGCACCCCTTGCTAATAGGCTCGGTATTAATTGGTTAAAAATCGAGTTTGAGGATTTATGCTTTAAGGTCTTGATGCCTGAGCTTTTCAAAGAACTACAAGGAAAGGTTGCTAAGTATATTGAAGTTCATGAAAAATATTTTGAAGAAGTTAAGGAAAGCATCTATACACGGCTTCTTGCATCAGGAATTGAAGCAAAAATTAAAAGCAGGATCAAAAATATATATAGCATTTATAATAAAATTTTAAAGCAAAAGATTACATTTGAACAGATATATGATGTAATAGGCTTCAGAATTATAACAGATACCATCCCACATTGTTATGAAATTTTAAGCATTATCCACTCTTTATGGCCCCACATACCAGGAAGATTCAAAGACTTTATAAGTCTCCCTAAATCCAACATGTACGAGTCTCTTCATACCACTGTTGTTGGACCCTCAGGATATCAGATGGAATTTCAAATACGCACTCATGAAATGGATTTAATCGCTGAGGAAGGCATTGCGGCCCACTGGAGGTATAAAGAAAAGGATATGCTTGACTCAAAAAACGCCCGTTATGTTGCATGGCTGAGAGATCTAATAAAAGAGATTTCAGATGCTAAAGAGTTTCTTGAAGCTGTGAAAGGAGAGGTTATCCCAGAAACAGTGTATGTATTTACTCCTAAGGGTGATATAAAGGAATTGCCAGTAGGCTCTACATCAATTGATTACGCTTATAGTATTCATACCGAAGTTGGTAATAAATGCATAGGGGCAAAGGTGAATGGCAGGATAGTTCCTCTCAGACAGAAACTCAATAGCGGAGATGTTATAGAGATAATAACTTCAGCCTCTCAAACACCTTCCAAAGATTGGCTTAAATATGTTGTTACACAGAGGGCAAAAAGCAAGATTAAACAGTGGATTAGAAACGAAGAGAGAAAGCAGAGCATATCACTTGGCACAAGTTTAATTGAAGAAGAAATTAGAAGGCATTCCTTACCCCTTAGCATTATTAAATCAAAAAAGATGGCTGAGGTGCTAAAGTCATTCGGCATCCAGTCTCTTGAAGATTTATATGTACTCGTCGGTTTTGGCAAACTCTCTGCCCATCAGGTTGTCAATAGGCTAATGCCTGAAAAACACGAAGAAGAGATTACCCCAAAACCTATAAAACCAACTAGTTCGCAAAGAAGTATTATAAAAATTAAGGGTATTGATAATGTGCTTTATCATATAGGAAAGTGTTGTTTTCCTGTGCCTGGTGACGATGTGATAGGCTTTATAACAAAAGGCAAAGGCGTAACAATACACAGGCTAGGCTGTGCAAATCTTGAAAGATTAGCATTAAATTCTGAAAGGCTTGTAGATGTTGAGTGGATAGAAGATGGTGATGCAACAGCTCCTGTAAAGTTATCTATTGAAGCAATGGATAAACCCGGAATTCTTGCTAACCTTAGTGCTCTTATATCTGCTGCGAATATAAATATTACATATGTAAGAGCAAATTCAACCTCAGATAAAAGGGCAATTATAGATCTGATACTCGATATTAAAAATAAGAAACAGCTTTTTAATATCCAAAATAAGATAGCCCAGATGCAAGGCATATTAAATATTAGAAGATAATTTTTTATTTTAATTTTTTACTTGACAAATCTAATTCTTCTTGGTATCGTTTATTAAAGTCTTTTTAAATTCAATATTCTTATTAAAAAAGGAGGTAGAGTATCATGACCAAAGCTGAGTTAATTGATAAGGTTGCTACTTCAGCGGGAATTACTAAGGCTGATGCAGCTAAGTCTCTTGACGCTACAATTGATAGTGTTAAAGCTGCACTCAAAAAAGGGCAGAAAGTTACCCTTGTAGGATTTGGCACTTTTTCTGTTAGCAAGAGAAAAGCAAGAAAGGGACGCAATCCGAGAACTGGAGAAGAAATCAAGATTCCTGCAACAAAAGTTCCAAAATTTACAGCCGGCAAATCATTAAAAGATGCAGTAAAATAGTTTTCTTTTTTTTTCTTTAAGACGGGCGACAAGTTGTCGCCCGTTATTTTTGATCTATACCTGTCTAAAATATCGCTTCGCTGGTAATGACAATGATGTGGTTTGTCTTTCCCCACCGTTGCACCATAACTACTCCATATTCTTGCTTAATCATTATCCCAGACCTACAGCAAGCACCATCATTAAAGCAAAGCCTAGCATAGAACCCAATGTTGCTATATCAGTATTGCCGTTCCTTTGAGACTCAGGGATAATGTCCTCTACTACAACAAATATCATAGCCCCTGCAGCAAATCCCAAAGCATAAGGCAGCAGAGGCTGTACAACCATAACAGCTACAGCGCCTAAAATACATGCAGTCAATTCAACAACTCCTGATAATTGACCATACCAGAAACTCTTAAATCTTCCTACCCCTTCCCGTCGTAATGAAAATGCAACCGCTGCGCCTTCAGGCAGGTTGTGCAGTGCAATGCCAACAGCAATCGCTATAGCGCCTGTTAGCGATGCTGCCGGTGACCCTGCGCCTGCTGCTCCGAAGGCGACCCCAACTGCTAATCCTTCAGGAACATTGTGAAGGGCAACAGCTAAAACAAGCAAGGTAGTTCTCCTCCATGAGGTCTTAAGCCCCTCTGCATCTTCTGTTGCAAATCCAGGATGTAGATGGGGCAGTGTTTTATCAATTATTCGAAGGAATATTCCTCCTAAAATAAAGCCAGTTAGAGGAGGAAACCATTCTGGAATGTTTTTTCCTGATGACATCTCCAGAGATGGTGCAAGTAATGACCAGAAACTTGCAGCAATCATAACTCCACCTGCAAAGCCGAGCATTCCATCAAGAACCTTTCTGTTAATCTCTTTTTTTACAAATACTCCGAAGGCGCCGATAGAAGTGCCAAGCCATGAAAAACAGGCAGCAATAAACGCCTGTGCAATAGGATGTACATCTTTCAATAGCTCTAACATTAATAGTTATTTTACACGAATATTAAAAAATATAAATTAATTATTGCATCGGCATCTTTTTTTTAATATAATTATGATTAAGACGCCATAAAGAAAGGAGGTGAAAAAAATGAGAATACTAAAAATCATCTTTTTATCAATAGTTGTCCTTGGCCTGATATTTTCAGTTGCTTTTGCGGCAAAGCATCTACCTGAGGAGAGAGGAAAGGCCCTTTTTGAGAACCCTAAGTTTGCCGGTGGGGTAAAGTCATGTAATGAGTGCCACCCAGGTGGTAGGGGCTTAGAAAAGGCTGCTGATAAAAAAGAGTTTAATATCATGGGCAAGACTCAGAAGAGCCTTGAGGAGGCGGTAAATTTCTGTATCGTACACGCCAATAAAGGCAAGGCTATCGCGGTAGATTCACCAGACATGAAAGACATGGTTGCATACATAAAGTCCCTTAAGGGGAAAGCGCCGGCGCCGAAAAAGCCAGGCTATTAATAAAAATAGGGGGCATATGCCCCCTTCTCTTCAAATGTTTTTAGGAGATGCCTGAATGCCAATATTTTTTCTTAAATCTATCCTATCGTTTTTTCTCATTTTTTTAACACTATCTGCTATGTTTACAATGTTTGAGATATTTGGAAGGACAGAAAAGAAATTTAATATCGAAAAACTCAAAAAGATACACAAGATAAATGGAAGACTTTATGTGCTTCTCTATTTAGTCATAGCCTATTTATGTCTTGATTTTATAGTAAATACAAAGGCAGAACTTTCCCCGCGCGGCGCATTTCACAGTGTCTTTGCGATAACCATTATAATACTGCTTCTTCTTAAGGTTTCTTTTATAAGGATTTATAGGCAATTTTATAATCAAGCTAAAACCATAGGACTTTTAATAGCCCTGATAACCTTTGGCATGGCAGGGACCTCCACAGGATACTACCTTATTGTTACCAAGTTCGGCACAGAGTTGTTTCCAACGCAAAAGACTGTAACAGAAAAGATGACGGTGAAAGATGGAATTATAGTTAGAACAGACCCAGAAAGCATAGAAAAAGGCAAAGGGCTTTATGATTCGAAATGTTATTTCTGTCACGACCCCCACAGTACAGAATGGATTGTAGGACCCGGACATAAAAACATTATGAAAAACCCGATACTTCCGGTAAGCAAGAGACCAGCTACACCTGAAAACATTATGGAACAGATAATAAACCCTTACAAGAATATGCCATCTTTTTCATATATGTCTAAAGATGAGATGTTGAATTTAATAGCTTATTTAAATACCCTTTAAAAAATGCCAAGAGACATTCCTATAGGAAATGGAAGTTTCCTTATCACTTTTGATCAAAACTATTGCTTGAGAGACATCTACTACCCTCATGCAGGCAAAGAAAATCATACCGATGGCCACAAGTTCAGGCTTGGTTTATGGGTAGATGGTATCTTTGAATGGATTACAGATAAATGGAATCTCAGGCTTGATTACCTGTCTGATACACTTGTAACATATGTCACTGCTTTTAATAACGGTCTTAAAGTAAGCCTTCGCTGTAATGACCTCATAGATCACAGGGAGGATATCTACATTAAAAAGATAATTCTTAAAAATTATTCTCACGCAGAAAGAGAAGTCCGAATCTTTTTTCATCACGACTTCCATATACTTGAAACCACTACAGGAGATACAGCCTATTACGATCCTGATGAAAAGGCAATGATACATTACAAGGCAGATCGTTATTTCCTGATTAGTGGCATGAGAGAAAGTAGGCAAGGAATTGATCAGTATGCGACAGGCATTAAGGAGTTTCGCGGATTTGAAGGGACATGGCGTGATGCAGAGGATGGAAGGCTTGAGGGCGCGCCAATATCTCAAGGTTCCGTTGATTCAACGATTTCATTTACTATGAAGGTCTTACCAGAAGCTGAGCAGACTTTGTATTACTGGATATGCGCAGGTAAAAATTATGCTGATGTTAACCGACTTAATAAGATGATATTGGGACATGGTATTGAGTATTTCATTAAAAGAACAGAGAATTACTGGAAGGCATGGGTAAATAAGGAAGATATTGACCTGTCAGCATTGTCTGAAAGTATCATCACTCTTTTCAAAAGAAGTTTGCTTATATTGAGAACAAATATAGACTCAGGAGGCGCCATAATAGCTGGCAATGACTCTGATATTCAGCATTTTGCAAGAGATACTTATAGCTATATGTGGCCGAGAGACGGAGCCCTCGTTGCTTATGCCCTTGACCTTGCAGGTTATCATGGTATAACGAGAAGATTTTTTGAATTCTGCCTAGAGATAGTTAGAAGAGGTAAAGAATCGGTAGGCTATTTCCTTCATAAATATAATCCAGATGGCTCTCTGGGAAGTTCATGGCATCCATGGACACTAAATGAAAATAAGCAACTTCCAATACAGGAAGATGGCACAGGATTGATCTTGTGGTCACTGTGGTATCATTTTGATAGATCCAGAGACATAGAGTTTATATCAGGAGTTTACGATAATCTCATAATTAGGTGTGGAGATTTTCTTGCATCATACAGGGATTTTGATACAGGATTGCCACTGCCGTCTTATGATCTCTGGGAAGAAAAATGGGGCATTCATACATTTACAGTCTCAGCAATCTATGGTGGACTTAAGGCATCAGAGAATTTTGCTGAATTTTTTGGAGATAAGAAAAGGTCAAGGATTTACAGAGGTGCAGCAGACAAGGTTAAAAAATCAATGGAAAAGTATCTTTACAGTGATAATGAGAAAAGGTTTCTAAAGACTCTTATCCCTGAAAAGGATGGGTCTTTCAAGATAGATTTAACGATTGATGCAAGCATCTATGCCCCTTTTTATTTTGGTGTCTTTGAACCTGATGACGAAAAGGTCATAAATACAATGAATGCAATAAAGGGGCGGTTATGGGTTAAGACCAATGTAGGTGGGATAGCAAGATATGAAGGAGACGATTACCATAAGATAACTGATGACTTAGAAAATGTTCCGGGAAACCCATGGTTTATATGCACACTCTGGCTTGCCCAATGGCATATAGCAAAGGCAAAAGAAAAAGATGAACTGAAAGAGGCAATGCCTATTCTTGAGTGGGTGGCATCGAGGGCGTTGCCCTCTGGAGTCCTTGCTGAGCAGGTTCACCCTTTCACAAATAAGCCTCTCTCTGTTTCGCCCCTTACATGGAGCCATGCTGCTTTTGTTACAACAGTTCTCGAATATCTCTATAAACTTGAGAAGGTTTATGTATGCCCTACATGTGGAATGCCCTTACAAAGGTTAAAAAGATGAAGGAGGTTTAAGATGCCAGAAGTAGAGGATAACTATGAAAATGAGACAATCTGCATAAAATTTTGCGGTTCCTGCCCAACCTATCCGGGGATAAAAGGTGAGGTGTTGTTTTGTGCAAGAGGAAAGAGCATATCTCCAAAGCAGAAATCAGGATGTAACTGTGGACTCTGTGATATATGGAATAAATATGACCTAACAGATTTCTATTACTGCATTAAAAGAGCGGAGGGAGAATGATCTCAGGAATAAATGAATTCGAAACAAAGGTAATAGAGATCATACAAAGGACAGGTGATGTAAAAAGTTTCAGGTTTGCAGTTCCTGAAGAAATTAACTTCAAGCCTGGTCAATTCTTTGTATTGACGATAAAAATAAGAGATCAGGAGGCAACAAAGCACTTCTCTTTTTCAAATTCACCTACAGAGAAGGGATATGTAGAATTTACAAAGAGGATAACCAACAGTGAATTCTCACAGGCATTAGATAAGCTCAGGGTAGGGGATTGGGCAAGGCTAAAGTTACCCTATGGACTCTTTACTTTTGAGGGTGAGTACGAAAAGATAGCTTTTATTATTGGAGGAATCGGGATAACCGCCGTCAGGAGTATGTGTAAGTATGTATGTGACGAAAAACTGCCCACTGACATAATTCTCGTATACGCTAACAGGACTGAGAATGATATAGCTTTTCATGATGATTTTCTCCAGATGGAGGCAGAAAATAAAAAACTTAAGATTGTTTATACTACAAACAATCCAATAGATAAAGATGCATGGAAAGGAAGAATCGGAACCATTAATAGTGAGATGGTGAAGGAAGCAATACCAGATTATGCTGACAGGATATTTTATATATGTGGTCCTCCAAAGATGGTAGATTATTTGCGCTCCATTTTGTCAAATGAATTGAAACTTGACAGAGGAAAAATTAAATGGGAGCATTTCCTTGGTTACGAATGATGACAGGTCTCGCCTATCCTAAAAGATGATGTGGCATAAGACAGCCGGGACGGCTATTCTGCCGGATTAAGTATGTTTAAAAAATTCTATATTTGACCCAATGTTTCACTTTAGCTATGAAAACTGCTTGAACTCTTCCATGCATTTCTTATGATGACTTTTTCTGATTTTTTTTGATAAACTCTTTCTTATGGGTATAATCCTCCTTATCTCATTTTGAGATTTGTTTAAAGCATTGAGGATTATAGCCCAAATTGAATTTGCTGAAAACACTTTACATTATTACATTTTATTAATTGATGATATTTATGATAGCGGTATAATAATGTAAATTAGGTGCTTCAAATTTTTCTAAAAGATTACTGGTATAATTAGCTTTGAAATCAATGGGTTAACTCTTTCAAGTTAACAGATTATTTTAATTTTAATATATTGTCAATAGTAAAGAGTGGAGGAATTATATGTTAACTGAATTCAGCATCGTTCCTTTAGGTGTTGGCAGTAGTTTAAGCGACAGGTTATCCTTAGTCCTTAAGATTATTGATGAAAGCGGCATACCTTATAAGGTCAATCCAATGGGTACAGTAATCGAGGGTGAATGGGAAGAAACAATGGGTCTTATAAAGAAATGCAGAGACGAACTAATGAAAAAAGAAGAAAGGGTGCTTATTTTAATCAAAATAGATGATAGAAAGTCAAAATCCAATGCTATAAATGAAAAAGTAGCTTCAATAGAGATGAAACTCGGTAAATCTTTAAAAAAGTAAGAATATTTTAAAAGCTATGCTATCTTTTGATATAAATACCAAATTTTTATTACAGGAATATTAAATATGACAAAGATTACTTTTGATAAACATTTACAGAAACAAGAGTTTTTAAATATTTTCAAAGGTTATGAGAGGGAGGTTTTTGAAGTTGAGGTTCGTCATGACCCTCTTTTAGGAAATACAAGCATTTATAATAAACTTCTTAAAGGAAAAATTAAGGTAATTTTTGGCACATCTGATCATGGGTTGATTGATGAAATGGTTCAAGCAAGTGAAAAGAATTGCATTTTATGCCCTGACAAAATTGAAAATAATACCCCTAAATATCCTGAGGAAATTTCTACAACAGGTCGGATTTATCAGGGTGAAGCAGTCTTGTTCCCTAATCTTTTCCCAATATCTAAATATCATGCTGTCATTTCTGTCTCAAAAGCCCACTTCCTTCGTCTAAGTGAGTTTAGCACAGAAATTTTATCAGATGCCCTAACTGCGGCGAGAATTTTTGTTAATTCAGTTTATAAAAATGATATCTCTCCGCTTTTTATTACTCTTAATGCTAACTATCTTTTCCCTGCTGGTGCTAGTTTTGTTCATCCGCATTTACAATTATTAATATCAACTGTCCCTTATTCGTATCATAAAAGGCTTTTAGACGCATGTGATAAATATCATAATACTAATCACTCTAATTATTTCAATGATCTGATAATTGAAGAAAAAATGATTGATGAAAGATATATTTCCCAAAAAGGTAATTGGCACTGGCTTGCTTCTTTTGCACCTAGTGGCAGTAACGAGATAATAGGTATCCATGAATTTATGGACGACTTTGAGGCACTCTCTGAGCATGATATTAAACAACTTTCTTCAGGTATCTCTGAAGTGCTTAATTATTACGAAAAAATGGGGTTCTTGAGCTTTAATTTCACAATCTTTTCTGTGAGAAACTCTCAGAATCAAAAAGGATTTAATTGCTTAGTTAAATTAATAACGAGGCAGAATCTTTATCAAAATTATAGAAATGATGATTATTACCTACAAAAAATATTACAATCAGAATTAATGATTACCCTGCCTGAAGAATTAGCATCAGGGATGAAAAGCATTTAAATGTTAAAGCACAATATTAAGAAATATTATATTTATACTTTCGGCTGTCAAATGAATTTCCATGACTCAGAAAAGATAGCAGGAATTTTAATGTCTGATAATTATCAAGAAGCTTTAGAACCATCTGATGCCGATATTGTTATTTTTAATACCTGTAGCATAAGGCAGAAGGCTGAACAGAAATTTTTTAGTCAACTTGGAAAAATGAAGAGGCTTAAGAAAATGAATCCGCACTTGAAAATAGCTGTTGCGGGATGCATTGCTCAACAAGAGGGAGAAGCTATAATTCAAAAAGCTCCTTATGTTGATTATGTTTTAGGTCCTCAAAATATAAATCTTTTTAAGAAGATTATTGCAAATGAAGAGAAAGCCATAGCATTAGAAGATAATCCCTATCTGCAAGATATTGAATTACCATCTGAAAGGACTAATAAAGTTAAAGCATTTGTTAATATAATGTATGGTTGTGATAATTTTTGCAGCTATTGCATCGTCCCTTATACAAGAGGCAGGGAAAAGAGTAGGGCGGCTGCATCAATAATTAATGAAATAATTGAACTTTCTGAGCAGGGGTTTAAAGAGGTCACCCTTTTAGGGCAGAATGTTAATTCATATAACTCAGAATTGGATTTTCCAGGACTATTACGGGAGATAAACAGGGTAGGGGGAGGAATTAAGAGAATAAGGTTTGTTACCTCTCATCCTAAAGATCTTTCTGAAGACTTAATTTTTGCTATAAAAGAGCTTGATAAAGTCTGTGAGCATATCCATCTACCTTTACAGTCTGGCTCATCAAAGGTTCTTAAATTGATGAATAGGAAATATACATATGAAGAATACCTTAAAAAAGTCCAGTTGTTAAGAAAAGAAATTCCTAATATAGCAATCACCTCTGATATAATTTCGGGATTCCCTCAAGAAAGTGATGAAGATCATCTGCTAACTATAAAAGCACTGAAAGAGATTGAATTTGATGGCATTTTTGCCTTTAAATATTCACAAAGAATTGGAACTAATGCTTCTACAATGGATGGTCAAATTGATAAAGAGATAAAGACTAAAAGATTATCAGAAATATTAGAGATTCAAGATAAGATAACCGAGAAGAAAAATAAAGACTTAGAGGGAATAGTTCAAGAAATACTTATAGAAGGACTTAGTGACGGCAATATCATAGGCAGAACAAGAACCAATAAGACATTCTCAGCACCTAAGTTTAATGGGATAGGGCAGGGAGACTTAGCTAAAGCATTGATAATTAAAGCAAATAGACATTCTCTTTTTGGAGAATTTATTCAAGCCTTATGATATTTAAAGTTTTAACTCTCGGCTGTAAGACCAATCAAGCAGAAAGCACCCAAATAGAAAGAAACTTATGCGAAGCAGGACATAAGATAGCAGGTTATAATGAGAAACCTGACATTTGCATAATAAATACCTGTTCAGTAACTATTAAGGCAGATCAACAATCAAGACAACTTATAAAAAAATACTTAAATAATGATGTTAAAGTTATAGTTACAGGATGTTACTCAGAATTAAATTATGAAAAGTTAAAAGACACCAAATTAAAACTCGAAATTATTAGAAACAAAGATAAAGATAAAATTTTAAATCTATTTACTAACAATAAGACTGAAATTAAGCATTATCAATACTCTCGCCAAAGACCTGCGGTTAAAATACAAGATGGTTGCAACAATTCCTGCTCATATTGTGTCATACCTTTAACAAGAGGCAAGTCAAAAAGCATTTCCCCAGAGGAGGTTATTAAAGAAATATACTATTACGAGTCTTCTGGTTTTAAAGAGATTGTCTTGACAGGTATTCATCTTGGAGATTATGGAGCAGACGTGACGCCAAAATCATCACTTCCCTCACTCCTGAAATATATTTTAATAAAGACAAAAAATTTAAGGATAAGGCTCAGCTCGATTGAGATGAAAGAGATAAATGAAGAATTACTTGAAGTTTTCTCAGAACCTCGCATTTGTAAGCATCTGCATATACCACTTCAAAGCGGTGATAACAAAATTCTCAATTTGATGAACCGGAAATATAAAATTGAGGATTATGTATCCAAAGTTAAAAAATTACTTTATCGTTTTAATAATATTTGCCTTGGGACCGATGTAATAGTTGGATTTCCTGGCGAAAGAGATATTGAGTTTAAAAACTCTAAACTAATAGTTGAAGAAATTCCATTTTCTTACTTACATGTCTTTACTTTTTCTCCAAGACCACAGACTATAGCTACCTCATTTAAAAATCAGATAGATGATAAAACAAAGAGATTAAGGTCAGAAATATTACGGTCAATTGGTGAAGCCAAAAGGACAGATTTTATTCATAAAAATATTGGTAAAATCAAACAAGTTATTATTGAGAATGAAATTAATAAAGGTTTTACAGGCACATCAGAAGATTATATTAAGATTTTAGTTGCTAAAAATGATTGCCTTAAAACAGGAATGTTAATAGATGTTAAGCTTGATGCACATAAGAACGGGGTTGTCACTGGACTTCCTTTATTTTAATTCACAACATATTATCTAATAATATTTTTTTTCTTGCTCATTACTTACTCATTCCTAAAAGGGTTATTTTCTATCCAAAAACGATATGATTTACTAACATACTTAATGACAGGTTATTAACAATTTTGGTTTAAAGTTTATGACCGATAAGGTATATTATGTAAAATATATTTAACCTATAGTTTTTAAATGAACGGAATAAAACTCTATATTTATCAGATATTTATATGTATAGAATGATGTTTTTTAATAAAATTTCATTTTGAAAAATTTATGGCGTGTTTGATATATCCAAATCGAGATTTGGAATTAAAGTTGTTATTCATTTTAAATTAATGATAATATTTATAGATCGTTTACTTGGAGGACTAAAATGCGCTTTACAAAATTCTTTATCCCTACCCTCAGAGAAATCCCTACAGAAGCTGAGGCAATTAGCCATAAACTTTTACTTAAAGCTGGTTATATAAGGCAACTCGCTTCAGGTCTTTATATCTTTCTCCCTCTTTCTTGGCGGGTTTTAAACAGAATTAATAGAATTTTAAATGAAGAAATGGTTGCAATAAATGCTCAAGAAATAACAATGCCTATTCTACATCCTGCTGAAATATGGCAAACAACTGGAAGATGGTATGAAATCAAAGAAGAAATGTTTAGATTAAAAGATAGAGGCGGCAGAGATATGTGCCTCGGAATGACTCATGAAGAGATTATGACATGGCTTGCTTCTAAAGAAATTCGTTCTTATAGAGAGCTACCACAAATTTGGTATCAAATACAAACAAAGTTAAGAGATGAGGCAAGACCTAAAAGTGGAATTCTGAGGACTCGCGAATTCATTATGAAGGATAGTTATAGCTTTGATATGGACGAAGAAGGTCTCGAAAGAAGTTATAATCTTCATGCCAATGCTTATCATAAGATTTTTACACGATGTGGGCTGAAATTCTTTAAAGTTGAATCAGACCCAGGAATGATGGGTGGCGCATGCGCTCACGAATATATGGCTCCAAGTCCAGCAGGAGAAGATGATATAGTCATTTGTGATAAATGCGGGTATATCGCTAATATTGAAATAGCTAAATCTATTCCTTCATTAAATCAAAAATTGCAATGGGAACTTGAGGAAATATTTACTCCTGAAAAAAGAACAGTTAAAGAAGTTTCTGAGTTTCTTAATATTGACCCTTCTTTTTTCATTAAATCCTTATTATTAATATCATCAGAAGGTTATGTTCTCGCCCTACTTCGCGGAGATCAAGACCTTCATGAGAAAAAATTAACAAAAATTATAGGTCCATTTAGGATAGCTCAGAAAGAAGAGGTACTTTCACATCTTAATGTAGAAGCTGGTTTCATTGGTCCAGTAGGCTATAAAGGTAGAATAATAGCTGATTTATCCCTTAAAGAAGGGGTTTATATAACAGGTGCTAATAAAATGCATTATCATATCAAAGGTGTCAGGCCTGAAATCGATTTTTCAGCTGAATGGCATGATTTACACATAGCATGTGATGGTGATCATTGTCCGAACTGTAGCAATACTCTCAGAATTGAGAAAGCAATTGAGATAGGAAATATATTCAAACTTGGGACTAAATATTCTATTCCCTTAAATGCATTATTTCTTGATAATAAAGGCGTTGAAAGACCAATGATAATGGGAAGCTATGGTATAGGTCCTGCAAGGGTAGCTGCAGCCGCAGTTGAGCAAAATCATGATGAGGATGGTATTATATGGGCAAAAGCAATTGCACCCTTTGATATTGAGATTTTACCTTTGAATATGAGCGATAAAAATACAGTCGAATTAGCTGATGCTTTATACGCAAATATCTCTGAAATATATAATAGTCTCACAGATAGAAATCTGGATGTACTCCTCGATGATAGAAATGTAAGACCAGGAGTTAAGTTTAAGGATGCTGATCTAATTGGTATTCCTATACAGATAATCATTGGAGAACGTTCACTAAAGAATAATTATATTGAGGTCAAGAGGAGGCGCACAAAAGAGACATTCAAAATTCCTATCAAACAAGCAGAAGCTGAGATAGTAAAAATTTATTATGAAACAGACTAATCCTTGCGATGATTTATATGCTGTTATTGATATAGGTTCTAATACTTTAAGGCTTTTAATAGGCTGTATTAAAGATAACAAATTAATTAGACTTAAAATATCAAGAGCTGTAACAAGACTTGGTAAAAATATAAACCACACTTATGAATTAAATAATGAAAATATCGAAAAATCAATAAGTTCTCTTATTAAATTTCAACTTTTATATGAAAAATATACAGTAAAAAAGGTTTTAGCCGTTGGAACGAGTGCATTAAGAGAAGCAAAGAATAGTGTTAATTTTTTATCAGAAGTTAAGAAAAAGACAGGAATTGACATTGAGATAATCTCAGGAGAGAAGGAAGCTGAACTTACCTTAAAAGGTGTTTTGACCTGTATAGATAAAAAATCAAATCCTCTAAACGATAATAGATTTTTTATTATAGATATTGGTGGTGGAAGCACTGAATGGATATTACAGTCACAACAGACAATTAAAGGAAGCATTCCAATAGGAGCGGTCAAATTATTTGAAAGGTTTATTATTGATGATCCACCTAAAATTACTCAGATAATACAACTAAAAGATTATATTTTATCAGAATTATTAAAGTCGGGGTTGAAAGAGATCATAAATGACAAAGTTATTCCTAATAACATCAAATTTATAGCAACAGGAGGCACTCCAACTACAATTGCTGCTATAGATTTACAACTTTCAGAGTATAATGGTGATGCAATACATCTTCATAAAATTCACCGCCCTACCCTTCAACTTATTCTTGAAAGATTATATCAAGCAACTTTAAACAATCGTAAGAAAATTGTTGGTCTCGAATCTGAAAGGGCTGATATAATTATAACAGGGACTTCGATTCTTCTAAGTTTTATGGAAACTTTAGATTTCAATGAATTAATAGTGAGTGACTTTGGCTTATTGGAAGGACTACTTATGAGTGTGGCATATGATAAATAAAATGAAAATTAAGAGAGCTAAAATATCTGATGTTAAACAAATTCATAAATTCATAAATGAATTTGCCAAAAAAGAGACTATGCTTGCACGTTCTCTTAATGAACTTTATGAAGGAATTAGAGATTTTGTTATCTTTGAAGATAAGGGTATTTTAATGGGCGTCTGTGCATTAAGAATTTTATGGGAGGATCTTGCTGAGATAAGATCATTAGCTGTAAAAGAAGAATTTCAGAGAAGCGGCATTGGCAGGTCGCTTGTTCAGCAATGTCTTGAGGATGCAAAAAGTCTTGGAATAAAGAAGGTCTTTGCCCTAACTTATCAACCAGATTTTTTCAAGAGGCTTGGCTTTAAAGATATAGATAAAAGCAGACTACCGCAGAAAATCTGGGGTGATTGTCTGAAATGTCCAAAATTCCCTGAATGTGATGAACATGCTGTGATTATTTATCTGTAATAAGTATTTTTATTTCAGCCTGTTGCCATAATTCCTCAAGATGTTTCTTTAAGATATCATTGAACTCTTTTTCAATAAGGTATTTTTCTATCTGATCTCTGACGAGTAGTTCATCCTGTCCCTTAAATTCTTCTCTATGTTTATTATAAAACTCAGAAATATCCTCTTCTTTGATAAATATTCTTGACTTGATTCTAATATCCAGGTATGCATTTATCAGTTCATCATCCGTTTGAGCCTGTAGCCTGATTTTCCTTGCCTCTTTTAAAAGTAATAGGCGGTTAATCATCGAGTGCAAAATTTCTTTTTGAGTCATATAAGGGGCTGTTTTCCTAACCTTCTCAGTTTCATTCTCAAGGTCTGAAAGGGTTATAGCTGTATCATCAACATAGGCAACCAGTCTATCTATAATAATTCCAAACGAATAACCTGCAAAAAAGACACTAAAAAGTGCAAATACAAAAAATCCTAGTAACCCATTTAAAAATAATAAAAATCTTCTTTTTTTCATTTGGTTTATTATCATCTCAAATATAGTATAAATCAAAAGGCATGTCCAAGGCTGAAATGCAGTTCACCTCTGCTCTCGCCAGGTTCTCTTTTTAGTTTAAAACCATAATCTATTCTTAAAGGTCCAACAGGTGTTTTATATCTCAAACCAATGCCAGTTGTAAACTTAAATCCTGATATATCAACTTGACTTATGTTTTGCCAAACATTGCCCGCATCGAAAAAGCCAACAATGCCGATATCCCTTCCAACATCAGTCCTTAATTCCACATTGCCCATAGCAAACACATTCCCTCCTGTAGGATTTCCATCTTTCCCTTTTGGACCGAGCATATCCTGAGCATATCCCCTTACCGAGGTTCTTCCTCCAAGAAAGAACCTCTCCACTATAGGCAGTTCGTTTGTACTACTGAAACCTTCTGCAATACCACCGCTTAAAGATGTAGCAAAAACTATCCTATCTGATAATTTTAGATATTTATTTCCATAAAATATTACTTTGATAAAATCGGTCTCTCCCAAAAATAGGCTCGATGCAATTTTTACTGATAATCCAGTAAGCACACCCTTAGTAGGTTCAAATGGGTTGTCTCTCGTATCAAATATCAGCCCCGATTTAAAGCCGCTAATTATCAAAGTTCCGACATCTTCTCTGCTGAGTATTATGTCTGGTTTCACATCGGATGTATTAACAACAGAGAAAAGATAATACAGATCAGCCTTGATATTTTCATTTATATTCTTTTCCAGTCCTGCTGAAGCTGAAGTTCTCCTCAACTTATAAAGGATATCTCTGGTATCCAGACTTATATCCTTCCTGTCTTCAAATAATAATAGTGATTTAAAAGAAAATCTACGGTTTGTGAAAATAAACCAAGGGTCTATATATGAAATTATAAATCTTTTCTCAAGACTGCTTAATTCAGTTCTCAAAGATCCAAATCTATTCATACCCCATAAATTTTTATAACTTAAGTCGAGAAATAATCTATATCGTTCATATTCGCCATATCCAACCCCGAATTCAATAACTCCATGGTTTGCCTCATCCAGATAATAGATTATATCCCTCTTGTTTTCTACTATGTAATCAGAAAGCTTTACATCTACATCCCTGAATAAACCGAGTCTTTGCAGTTGATGTCTTTCTTTTAGAACTAAACTATAATTAAATGGATCGCTCTCTTTATGCTGCAGTTCCCGCTCTATTACTTTCAATTTTGTCCTTTCATTCCCCACAACAATGGTTTTGCCAAAGGATGTCATCTCTCCTTCTTCAATAATAAATTTAATTTCGGCGGAATGATTAGTAAAAATACTTTCAGGTAAAACCCTTGCCTTTATAAAACCGGATCTGGCGTAAGAGTTCTGTATCTTTTGTCTGGCATCAGATATATCCAACTCATTATATGGAACCCCCGGTTTTAATGGTATTTTTGCCAAAAGTTCTGCCTCTGTAAAGAATTTATTATTAAAGAATATAATATTTGATATTATAGTCTGTTCCCCCTCGGTCACAAAAAAAACTATATCAACTAAATCATCATACATAGAGATTTCTGGGCTCGCAACTATAGCTTCTAAATATCCCAGCGAATGAAGGAATTCTATCAATGTTTCTCTATTAGGTTCTATAGCGGTAATATCAAAAAAATCCCTTTTTCTTAATGTCAAAATATTTATTAATCTTTCTCCCGGCATCTTTGTTCCGGCGAAACTTATTTCTCTTACCCTGTATCTCACGCCCTCAAATATATAGAAATTTAAAGAAACAGTGTCTGGTGTCTCTGACATTATTGAAATAATATCAGCAAAAGGAAACCCTCTTTTATGATAAGCTGAAATGAGTCTTGTCTTCATTTCTTCCGCTATATCCAAATTTATTTCATCTATTTCATAAAAAAAAATCTCTTCCTTTAGTGTTTTATCAGTTATCGAGTCATTGCCAACAAAAATTATTTCAAGTCTACGTCCACTATGAAGATCAATAGACAGAATGCCATCTTTAAATTCATACTTTATATATACACCTATATGCTCTTGTTTTATAAGATAATCTAAGATATTTATTTTAAGTCTTTCCATCCTTGTCTCGTCGTAAATATCTCCTTCTGAGAGATTCAGATAAGATCTCACTATCTCATAATTTCCAGTTATAACAATCTTGTTTATTATTTCAGGGCTACCTTCATAAATAGTGAGCTTTAGATAACATTTGGTTGCCTTTAAGGGTGTAATTGAGTAATTGACAACTGAATTTGGAAATCCTCTTTTCTTCATTTGTTCTCTAAGAGAGTTTATCCCTTGACTTATCCTAATCGGGCTGACCCTTTCGCTTTCTTTTACACCAAAATTATTTTTTATAAATTTATTAGAAAAATGATTATTCCCTATTATCTCAATCTTATCAATTATCATTTTTTCCTGAACCCTGACATATATGTTTGCATAATCAGGGCTGCCTTCAATAACAATATCATCAAAGATACCTTTGAGGAAAGCCCTTTTGATGCCTATTGAGAGTGCATTCCTGTCAAGAACTTCCCCTATACGCAGACAAAGAAGATTAAGAAGTTCTTCTTTTTTAATGGAGTATAAACCCTCTACCTCTATATTGGATATTGGAGATTTATAGTTCGGTTGTGAGGCAAAGGCGTCAGGTAATATCAAAAAAATATATATAAATACAAAGGCTCTAATAAAAAGGTTCATTTTTGCTGTTTCCTTATTTGAATTCAAATCTAAACTTGATATCTCCTCCGATTGCAGCCCTTTCATCCCTTATAAAAACAAAAGAGGTGTTTTTATCCAATAAATACTCAAGCCTCCATATCTGCTCTTCGCCTGTTCCAGCAGAGGTGCTATATGTAACGAGTAATTTGTCGCCCATAATCTTCTTTGAGGCAGTTAGTCTTGGGGTAATTGTACCTGTTATTTTTGAAACCTGCGGATCAATCTGTATTCTGTCAAGACCAGTAATAGTCCTTATTCTTTCTTCAAGCACATCTTGAAGTTTCCCAGCGAGAAACAAAGAAGCCTCTCCAGCTCCGATACCGCCTTCCAGTCCCTTCATCTGCCTGCCAATATTGCCAACGGTTAGAAGGCTGAAAATATCCCCTTCATTAAGATGGGGATCTGAGCTCAGAGTAAGGTCAAAACGCTCAAAATTGCCGTCAAGATGAAGTTTTATAAGATAGTTCTTAACCTTTGTATCTGCAGTGATGTCAAAATGAGGGGTTGTCTTTTCTGGATCTATAAAATCAACGCGTGCCTTTAAAACCCTAAATTCATTATTTCTGAAATAAACAATGCCCTTATCAGTATATACTTTGCCTAATAAAACGGGTTTACTTACAATGCCGCGCAATATTATATCCATTTTTGCAGTTGTATCAGCAATATTGTTATTGATTATCAGACTATCCCCCTTTACCCTGATATTAATGGCGGTCTGTCCAAACCTTGAGACATCAAGTTTAGGAGCTTCTCTTTTGCGAACTTGTAATAGCCAGCTTTTCCATTCGACCCTTTCTGTATATTTCGCTCTTTTTATATCGATATCCCCTGATAACTCTTGCGATTTCATATTCCCCCGATAGTATAGAACTCCATCCAAGTTTGCCAACAGATCCTTTGATGGAGATAATGTCAAATCTTTAAGTCTTGATTCAATAAAAAAGTTCTTAATTTCTAATCCTTGCAAATATATCGTCCCAAAAGCAAAGACATCTCCACCGGCAAGTTTACTATTTATATTTTTTACAATAATTTTGTTTTCATCTACATATAGATAGGCAGATATAGAAGTCATTCTATAAGGGATATTTTTCATCGCTAGCGTGCCATTCGTTAAATCAATTCCACCGTCAATTTTAGGCTTATCCCACAGCCCTGTGAGGGATCCCGAAAAATAAGCTTTACCCCTTAATGTCTCTACTTCTTTAAAAAGCACCTTAATTGGCGCAATAGAGGCGGTACCATCAATCTGTAAGTCATAATTTTTTCCAATTGATATGCCACCACTAAGGCTTAACTCTGTATCATCACCCTGCATTACAAAACTGCCTATACTTATAGCCTTGTTATTTATATTTACAAGTATGTCAGAGCTATTGGCAAGTCCTACCCCGTATAAATGAAGATATGTTCTATTAAGCACAATATTTGCGTTAATGTTATTTTTGTCGCCATATGCTTTTACATTACCGGTTAAATTTAGAAGAAGGTCATCAGGAGCTTCTTTTATAAAGCCTGAAAGCAAAGGTGCATAATTTGCTGGTTTAAGAACAAGATCGGCAGACCACGGCATAATCCCGGTAAGACTTGCATTACCTATCAATGTTAACCTATTATCCATAATTGATAGATTGAGATCAGCTTTTTTTTCAGCTATTTTTAAATTAACGCTCCCTTTACTAAGCCACCCTACCCTATTTTTCTTGCCGTGTAAAAAAGCTTTTATCTCCAGCCTTGGATTATCAAGACTTCCTTCGCCACTGATAGTTAAATTATCGAGATACATTTCCCTTAAGATATCTGTTTTATGTTCTTCCTTTAAGAACTCTGAGAAGATATCAACTATTTTAATTTGATTACCTTTTGCATTAAGATGATACTTTTTATCTAATGAGATCGAGCCATTGAATGATAATAGAGAATCTCCCTTCTTAAGAGATGCTGGACCAATAAGGAATTGCCTTTTTGCATAGGAAAAATTACCCACTAAATTGTCTGCAAGGTAATGCTCTCTATATGAAAAACCTTTCGCATTGAATTCACCGGAAAAACTCAAAGAATTCGGTTGTCCTTTCATATAAAAATCTGTACTCAAAAGACCGTTCATTTCTGGAAGCCCCTTTATCGTTTGGGAGATAATTCCTATATCAAAATTTTTTCCTGTTAATTTAAGGTCATAATCGGGCTCTTTTATCTCAAATAACTTGGTCGCTTTTTTAAAAAATATTTTTCCTCTTGCAGAGAATTCATCTTGCTGGTGTTTTGCATAAAAATTCTTCAAAATGAGGATGTTTTTCTCATAAGTTAAAGTAGTTCTTACAGAACTAAAATTAAAAACTTTGTTATTAAAGACATCAGTCGCAGCTAAGTTAGCAGTTGCAAGAGATAAGCCTTCAGATGTAAAATTTAAGTCAATTAAAGGATTATCAAATTTTCCAGAAAGCAAGAGATTATACTCGCCGCTACCCGAGACTGCTGTAAAATAAGGGCTTGTAATATCTTTGAGATCTAAAGTTTTTCCTTTTCCGGTAAAATTTAATTTACTGTTTTTAAGGTCAACTGTTCCTGTTGCAGCAAGGCTGGATTTAGGATTTGAGAAAACCAGATGTGAAAAATTAATAAGATTATCTCTCATAGATAAAATGCCTTTAATCTCTCCTATTCTGCCCAAGATATCTTTACCATAATCTACATTTTTATAAATGAAATTAATATCGGGATTGAAAACACTACCTGATGAAGATATCTCACCACTGACTTTGCCTTCAGGCAGATTAGGATCCCATTTTATTAGTTCAAAGAGTTTCTTGCTGGAAACATCATGAGCTTTAACATTAAAAGCATAATAATTGACAACAGGAAGGTTAATAACTGCTTCAGCATCTGCACTTCCACCATATAGTGAGGCAACTCCATTTGTGAATCTCATCTTACCTTCTGAATAGTCAACCTGGCAATTAAGTTTATCAATCTCAACCCCGAATAGATTGCCTTTCTGCAATTCAGCAGAAGCATTTCCTACTACATCATCAAGTCTGCCTTTTAATGTGCCATTAAAGGTGAGCTTGCCTTGAAGTGTTTCTTTAACTTTAAGCAATTCCATCAGGGTTTCGAGATAGATATCCCCTTTAACCTTAAGATTTAGAAAAATATTTTTTAAATCTGATTTAAGGTCAACTGCCTTTATGCTTCCTTTTACAGACAGAAATCCTTCCCCTCTATTGACAAGACCAAACATTTTTTTCAGTGAGTCAACGAGCAGGTTAAGTTCTGTTCCTAATTCACCAGAGAACTTTTTAATATTGAAAAAACCCGATGTCTTTAAATTAGAATTATTATTTAAAGTAAAATGTAATGACTTAATATCTAAGATATTGTTTTCTAAGATTATATGCAAAGCCATTCTTCCATCGAGATTTAAAACATCCTTTTTTGAAAATGAGATTTTATCCCCAGAAATTTTGATCTCAGGCCTGCCTAATGTCAGTATATAAGAATTAAAACCACTCATGGACAAAGTATAATTGTTATCCCAAATAGCGATATTTGCATTATCAATATGAACAGACTTGATTATTAAAGTTATTGGCTTTTTTTTGTCAGTTGTATTAAGTTTTGGAATTGATGAAATAATATCTTCAAGCTGTTTTTTTTGCATTGAGATAACAGGTTCTTTAATAGACAATCTCTTAACCATGATCTTTTTATTAAACAATTCAAAGAAGCCTATGTATCCTCTAACCTTTTTTGTATGAAAAATCTCTTTATTATCATCATCAAAAGCCTTTAATTCGTTAATGCCAACAAACAAAGGAAAAATATTCAAATATATCTTATCTGCAGATACTTTCTTATTAATAACATATTCTATTTCAGGCAATATTATAGCTTTAAGATTTTCAGATACAAATGAGCTGCGCATTAAAATAAAAGTGAAAAGAAATATGATTAATAGAAGAGTTACGGCGATTGTTTTCTTCATAATGGTTTAAAGATATTTTGTAAATTCAATTTAGATTATAAAAATCAATGCTTTAAAGAAATCTAAAAATAAGACTGTAAAGATTATACCTAATTAGTGTTTGTTTATAAACTATGGTTTTCCATTATTGTCATGCCTGAAGCCTGCCCTCGAATGTTGTTGTCGGGGGGGGTCCTTAGCCGAGCATATAGAAAGGCTTGAAAAGACTGGATTCCCATTCCCCAATTAAGAACTTCGGGGACAAGTTTCATGGGAATGACAGATAGAAGGCAACCTTTCAATTTATAAACAGACTCTAATTAAAGTTTATCAAAAAAATTGAGAAAAAGTCATTAGAGAGAATATGCAAAACTCCCGATTTGGATATATCAAACATTGGTAGGACAGACAGGGTTGTTCGAAATAACAGATAAATCAAAGTGTTTACAATCCTATCTTTGTTTTTGGGTAAAATGAGTTTTCATGTAAAAATTCAGTATAATATAGAATGCCTTTTATAAGATGTCTAAAGCTTTCATTTCTCTTTCTATTTATATTTCTGATAGGGATAGGTGCTATCTTTTTTTATTTAATAATAATGGACTTGCCTGATATTACTTCTCTTAAGAGTTATAAACCGCTGGAATCATCAATTATATATTCGACTGATGGAAGGGTACTAGCTGAGTTATTCGTTGAAAGGAGAACTTTTATACCTGAGTATAATATACCTACCATCACAAAGCTTGCTTTTGTGGCAATAGAAGACCAGAGATTCTATTCTCATCCCGGAATTGACATTATAGGGATAATGAGGGCTTTATATAAAGACATTCTTGCAGGCGAAATAGTTGAAGGAGGAAGCACTATTACACAACAATTAGCAAAAATGCTTTTTCTCACCCCTGAAAAAAGCCTAAAAAGAAAGATAAAAGAGGCAATTCTTTCTGCACAGATCGAAAAAAAATATACTAAGGATGAAATATTGGGTATTTATATCAACCATGTTTATTTCGGTTCGAGGGCTTATGGGATAGAGGCTGCAGCTCAGGCTTTCTTTGGCAAATCAGCATTTGAATTAAACCTTGCGGAAATAGCTCTGCTTGCTGGAATGCCTAAAGCGCCTTCATCTTTATCACCCTTTAAAAATCCTCAAAAGGCTCTTGCAAGAAGGCAGATAGTTTTAAACAAGATGTTTGAAAATGGCTTTATAACAAAAGAACAATTAGTTTCTGCTAATTCCGAGTCATTGCCGCAGCAAGTGATCCCTCGAAAATATAACGCCCCATATTTTATAGAATTTCTCAGGCTTCACCTTGAGAATAAATATGGCGATGAATTATATACATCAGGCTTGAAGATATATTCAACTATTGATTATATTATGCAAAATATAGCACAGGATGCAGTCAAGCAAGGGATAGCTGCTATAGAAAGACGAACAGCCTCAGGCGTGCAAGGAGCATTAATAGCTATGGATTTAAGGACGGGTCATATCAAAGCAATGGTAGGAGGCACTGATTTCTGGCAATCTCAGTTTAATAGATCTGTATCAGCCTTGAGGCAGCCAGGTTCTTCATTTAAGCCTTTTGTTTATGCTGTGGCATTAGAAAATGGTATGAATATAGATGACAATATCCTAGATAGTCCAATATCATTTAAAGCCTCAGGTAGAAATAAAATTTGGTCACCAAAAAATTATGATAATAAATATCATGGCTATGTGCAGCTTAAAACAGCTCTTGCACTCTCATTAAATACAGCAACGGTAAGGCTTGCGAGCGGTCTTGGAATAGAAAATATTATAGCATTTATTAATAAGTGCGGCATAGAGAGGAATCTTGACCCTTACTTACCCCTTGCACTTGGTGCATCTGAAGTTACTTTGGTAGAATTGACAACTGCTTATTCTGTATTTTCAACAGGAAGAAGGGTCAAGCCAATTCCATATGAAAGGATTACTAGCAGAGAAGGGGTGACATTAGAGGAGTTAATTCCATCCTCTGAAGAAATACTTTCAAGGGAAACGGCTGAAAAAATGAAGGTTCTTCTTAGAAGTGTCGTAGAGGAAGGAACTGCTCAAAGAGCAAAAGAACTTGATAAAAAGGTATATGGGAAGACTGGAACTACGAATAATTTTTCTGATGCTTGGTTTATAGGTTTTGATGATAGGCTGGTAGTTGGTGTCTGGGTCGGAAGAGATAATCACACGCCAATAGGACAGAAAGAAACAGGTGCTTCTGCTGCATTGCCGATATGGATAGATTTCATGAAGAACATACCATAGATTATAGAACCTGCTCTATTAGTCCTAAAAGGTCTCCTGAGTTTATCATTCGAGCTTTATAACATATTGAAAAATAAATATACCTATTTTAAAGTGAATTGAGTCCCTCTGATTTCATTTATTTTTGCAATGATATCAGACAATCTATCGTATTCCGAGACAGGCGGGTGTTTTTCTTCTGGTGTCAGAGGTGTGAGTTAACCTTTTTGTCTCTCTAAGTTATCCCGCCTTTTTTAATGCGGTATCTGTCCATACCGTTGAGAATTGACTCCAGATCTCACAGATCTCTACTTATACCGTTGCACCATGAACTTAAATATCATAACATCATCATCTGAAGGATCAATTCCAGCCTTGAGCTTTGCTATCCTTAGCTGTTCAGCAACCGAGGTAATCCCTTCAATGTCAGGCAGGAGAAGACCTTTTCTAAAACCTTTAATAACTATTATGCCATATTTCATGTGGTTAAGTTCTGAGATATCATTTACTTTTACAGGTTCAGATAAAACATCAACAGAGTATTCGATATCTTGAAGTTCATCTTTTTGGATAGGTTCAAATCGTGGGTCCTCATTCGCAGCAGAGACAGCATTCTTCGTTATTTCCAAATATAAATTATCATTAGCAGGTGAAAATGTTCCTATACAGCCTCTTAAGTTACCTAGTTTCTTGAGGCATACAAATACCCCAGCTTTTTTTTGCAACTCAGTGGATATAGTTTTTGGCATAGACGGCAACTTTTTATATCTTGCATATTCCTCAACAGCTTTTTTTGCAATCTCGACATATGGATGCATATTATTTCTCCCTAGACATGCTATAGTCAGCCATTGTAATAATTGCATCTTTTGCCTGAGATGGTGGGAAGATATCGAGCTCAGATCGGGCTTCCCGCACTATTACATCAGCAATCTTAAAAGATTCTGCGATTGAATTATATTTATTGAAAAGTTCTATTATTCTCTGATAATTTTTGTGGTTTTTATTTGACTTTAAGCCTTTGCCGGTATCTGTTATAATCTTAATTAATTCGAGCTTCTCTTTATTTGTAGCTGATTTTAAAAGCTGAATTAAGGGCATTGTTATCTTACCTTCTTCAATATCTTTCCCAAGTTTTTTACCTAAATCATTCTCTTTAGCCATATAATCGAGTATATCGTCAGCCATTTGAAATGCAATTCCAGTTTTCAAGCCAAAATTAGCAAGGGCATTCACATAATCATCAGATTTTTCAGCAAGCAAGCAACCTATTTTGCAGGCTGCTGATATTAAAACTCCTGTTTTTGCCGATATAATCTTGAAATATTCATCTTCAGTTATATCAGGATCTGCTGTTTTATGAAGCTGCAATATCTCTCCTTCGGTCATCCTTGTAGTAGCACTTGAGAGAGCCTCCATAATTTTTTGATTTTTCTGTTCAACAGCAAGTTTTAAAGCATTTGAGTAAAGATAATCACCCACAAGCACAACGATTTGATTGCCCCATAATACATTGGAAGCAGTCTTTCCTCTTCTAGTTTGAGCGCCGTCAATAACATCATCATGAAGCAAAGATGCTGTGTGAATTGCTTCTATTATAGCACCAAGCAGTATTCGTTTAGAGCCTTTGTAACCGCAAAGGTCAGCACTGAGTAGAAGAAAAAGGGGTCTAATTCTCTTTCCACCGCTGCTAATAATATGCCTGCCTATCATGGGTATAAGAAATGCGTCGCTTTGAAAAATAGCGAAAAGTTCTTTCTCAACTTCTTTGATTTCTGAAGAGTATGCTGTAAAAATGTCTGTAATTTTCACTTGAGAGTCTCGCTTTCTGTCAATAATAAATATTTTGTATGCTTATCACCATTTCATATTGGTTTTAATCTTAATGAATTTGGATCAATTGTCTTGATAGCCAATTTTTTAATATCACGCGAAAGGAATGCCCCTTTCTCTGTAAAAAAAGCAGTAACATACTCAAAAGGTGTCACATCAAAAGCCAAGTTTATTACATTTACACCTTCAGGTGCAATCCTATGCCCCCAGATAGTTGTAACCTCTTCAGATGGGCGCTCTTCTATTGGTATAAGTTCTCCTGAATCAATGTTGAAATCTATACTGCTCAATGGTGCTGCAACATAAAATGGTATCTTATTTTCCTTGCAAAGCACTGCGACTGTATAAGTGCCTATCTTATTTGCAACATCACCTTTTCTTGTAGTCCTATCTGTCCCTACTATTGCGAGGTCTATCAAGCCCTTCCTCATTAATGCCCCTGCAGCATTGTCTGTTATAAGGGTTATGGGTATATCTGCCTGCATAAGCTCCCATGCTGTCAGTCTTGCTCCTTGAAGGACAGGCCTCGTCTCATCAGCAATAACTTGAATATTTTTACCCTGCTCCTTTGCGAGTATCATTGGGGCTGTTGCTGTCCCATACCCACCAGTTGCAAGACTTCCTGCATTACAATGGGTCAATATCGTATCACCATCTTTGATAAACTCTGCACCCCATCTGCCGATAGCCTTATTAATCTCGATGTCTTCTTCTAATATCTTCCTTGCCTCATCAATCAATAACTTTTTCAGCTTTCTTATCGATTCCTCTTTATGTTTATATAAGAGTCTTTTTATTCTTTCAACTGCCCACAAGATATTGACTGCAGTTGGCCTTGTAGAAAGCATAGTTTCCATTATATTTTGTGTCTTATTCATAAAATCATCGAAACTTTTTGCTTTTATATCCTGAGCGCCAATAGCAATCCCCATAGCAGATGCAATCCCAATTGCTGGAGCTCCCCTGATACATAATTTCTTAATGCATTCAGCAACCATAAGATAATCTGTGCACTCAGTATATCTAATTTCAAATGGAAGTTTTGTTTGATCTAGGATTATCACAGCATTATTTTTCCATTCTATTGCTTTAACCATTTAGCACTCCCTACATCAAAAATTTCATGAATATTGTTGCAACAGTGAAATAAATAAATAAACCTAATATATCATTAAATACTGTCACAAAAGGACCTGCAGTTACAGCAGGATCAATACCTACTTTATGAGCTATTATAGGGGTTAATATAGCAAGAAAAGTCGAACTAGTTATTGATAAAAACATGGATAACCCCACTACCAAACCAAGCATGGGCATACCTTCGAGCAAAAACGCTGCTACAGCTATAATGATTCCGGCGGTAATCGCTATTATTAAGCCTGATAATATCTCTTTGCCCACATATTTCCAGAAATTATGTATTGAGTTAAGGGCAATATTTCTAACCATTGTTGTAGAAACCTGCAAGCCTGCATTACCAGCCATGCCCATGATTACAGGTATAAATGCTACTAAAACGACAACATTTGCAAGAGTTGCTTCGAATTTTCCTATCACAAGAGAAGATACAAGCCCGCCTAAAAGACATAAAAACAACCAAGGAATTCGACTTTTTACTACATCTAACGGGATAGCGTCTTCGATTTTGCCATATTTTATCTCTGATGTTCCAGCTACTTTATATATATTATCGGTTGTCTCCTCTTCTATAATGTCAAGAATATCGTCCACAGTTACTATGCCAAGAAGATAGCCTTCATTATCTACAACAGGAAGAGCAACTAAATTATATTTAGATAGCATTTCAGATATAATCTTGACATCTTCATCGGGGGTAACAGTTATTATTTTCCTTGTCATAATATCTGAAAGGGTAAAGGAAGGGTCTGCCAGCAATAGTTCTCTAAGTGATGTTACACCAAGAAGCTTTTCATTGTTATCAATAATATAAATGTAATAAACGGTCTCAATTTCTTCAGCATCTATTTTAAATCTTTCGATAGCATTCTGGACGGTTATATCTAGGTGATAAGCGATGAACTGATTAATCATCACACCGCCAGCTGTATCTTCTTTATGGACTAATAATTCCTGAATATCTTCTGCTTCTTCTCTTTCGATATGTTCAAGAATCTCTTTAGCCTTTTCAGCGGGCAGGTCTCCAAGCACATCAGCAGCATCGTCAGGGGGCATTTCCTCAAGAATGTCAGCCACTTTTGCAGTATCAATCGCACTTATGATTCCTGCTTGCTTTTCAGGCTCTAACTCAGATAAAGCCTCTGCAGCAGTTTCTATATCGAGGTCTTTCAGTAGATGAGCACCCTCAGCCATCGAGACCCTGCTAATTATCTCTGCAATATCTGCTGGATGTAGTTGAGAAACCATTTGACCCGGCACAGTGAGTGCAATTGCATCAAGCTTGGGCTTGAGCGGTTGAATATAGTTCCAACTAATTAAGTGGGAAGGGAATTTATCCTCAAATATCTTGATTAACTTTTCAGAGCCAAACTTCCTGAATCTCCATCTCTTGCCAATATCTACAGCTATCAGTACAGCATCGTTGTTATATCCTTCAAGCTTTATATCATTTACCTTAACTACCTTAACGCCGTTAACATCAACTATCTGTTTATCAAGTATATCTCTAAAAGCCAGAAGATCTGTTTCATTAGGGTAATATGGTTCAATTTCTTCTGAATGAAGACTTGTAGAGATTATTTTTCTATTGAAAAGATTAATATCCGTCCAATTGATTTTGTTCAGTTTGTTTTCTTTTTGTACTATAATGGAAGATAACTTCGGGAGGGGGTCACCTTTGACAACAATAATATCCCTTATCCTGCCTATAATATGTCCTTTTAGGTCATAAACGGGCTTTCTTATTAATTCACTAAGAAATATTTCTCCAAACAATGGCATAATGTAGTATAGATTATCGTTAATTTTATAGTAAATAAAAAAAGGCAAGGCTATATAAAAGCCTTGCCTTTTAGAATTGATTTATATTGTCTTTAAGTTTAAACCTGCTTTATATCATCGAGTTTCCACTCAAGAGCTTTGCCAACAAATGCCCAGTATTCCTTAGCTTCAACAGGTGAGTCTTTAGAGCCTTCTACTAAATAATCATTACGATCAAGTGTATAATCTCTGAGTAAAGCTTCGATCTGAACTATTGCCACTTTATTGTCATCTTCGCCTTCAACATCAACGATACTAACATTCTGGAAATATACAATCTCTACAACATTTTTCAAACCTTGTGATTTTAGTTCCTGAAGTTGATTATTAAGATAGTTATACATTCTATCAGTCAAAAGATTTCTCACAATAGATAAGTCATTTTTAGACCAAGCATCCTGTAATAATTTGAAAGTGCTCGTTGCTATATCCTTAATCAGTTTCTCATTGACGGATATGGTAGCAGAGCTTTGAGTTGTATTATTGTTAGTATTATAAAGATTGTCAGTTGGGCTGTAACCGCTTGAGGTTTGACTGGAATATGAACCGCTTGTAGCATATTGCAACCTTTCTTTTTGTCTTGATTTCATTATCATTCTTACAACTAAAAAGATAATCCCACAAATGATAAGGATTTCAAACAGCCCTGGCATACCAAAATTAAAACCTTGTCCCATTAGAAATGATAGAAGTGCCCCGATAAACAATCCGCCTATGAGCCATTTAAACATTCCACTATTTAAAAAAGAAGGTTTCTGCATGGGTTGTGCTGGTTGGGCAGGTGTCTTATTGATATTCTGCTGCCCGGGCTGAGACTGAGAAGGCTGTTGAGGCTGTTGTTTATAACTTCTAAACCCTGATGATGATCCTTTGCCTGCCCTTGCAAGAGACTCACCTGCTAACATCAGCAAAAATGCAAAAATTGAAAAGACTATGAGAATCTTCTTCATTAACTTCCTCCTACTAAGAATTTGTGTTATAAGATTTATACATACTTCTTTAAAATCCGATATAGATATTATACTAAACTTAATTAACTATATCAAAGCATAACGTATACCCAAATCCCGATTTAGAAAGTAGTCATTGCGAGGCGAAGCCGAAGCAATCTCATTCCTTTGAGGGATTGCCATGCACCTTTCAGGTGTTCGCAATGACAGTAGAGATAAGCCTTTTGAGTGTCTAAATCGGGATTTGGGATATACTAGTATTATTCCTCAGACATGATTTCTCAGCATTAGCTCAAGCGGATGAGGATTAAGATAAACTTGCCTTTTTAAATATGGTTCGTCATGCTTTTTAACATAATGATTAATCATTGTTATCGGAACTATTAGAGGAAACAGTTGTTTATGATAATTTGAGATGATTTCATTAAGTTCTTGTCTTTCATCTGTGGTAAGATATTTTTTCAGATAGCCATAGATACGCTGCAAGACATTAGTATTTTTCTTAACCGTTGCAATAAGTTGCAAAGATTCCATCAGTGTGGTGAAATATTGTTTTTGGATTTCTATTCTATCTATATTCCCTGCATTAGCAATGAGTTTTCCTAATTGTGTATAATGCTTATGGCTATGTGAGAGTATAAGAAATTTGTGATCCGTGTGAAAAGTTACAAGTCCCTCTGTTGATGCATCATTTTTTACTAAGTTTTGCCATCTTTTATACACAAAAATTCTCTCAATAAAATTTTCTCTTAAAATAGGGTCATGGAGTCTTCCATCGTCTTCAACAGGGATGAAGGGGAATTTTCTAATAAAAGATTTTGCAAAGATTCCCACCCCTTTATTAACAGGAATGCCTGAGGATAAATATACTTTTACGCCTTTCATTCCCGAGCTTGGTGAGCGGCTTTTAAAAACAAAGCCGCATAAACTTTCATTTTCAAGTTCAGTTAATCGCTTCTTAGCCCAGGATAGCATATTCTCTGTGTAATCAATCTTTGTCTTTATGGTCATAAGCTTTGGGTTGTCAGGGTCATCAACCAGCCTCATTGCCTCGCGAGGCACAGGAAGTCCCATTTCGACTTCAGGGCAGACTTTAACCCAATTCACATATTTCCCTAAAGTGTCTTTAAGAAAATGATCAAGTTTATGTCCCCCGTCATATCTAACTTTTTCACCAAGTAAGCAGGAGCTTATTCCTAATTTTATTTTTTCTTCTATCATGATGTTTTCATTCAGGAATCGCTCAATTTAGGATATAATAAAATAATTTGCTGTATTAAATAAATAACTTTCCTCTTGCATAATATGAGAAAACTTATTTGGATAATTATATTTTTTATCTCTTTTTCTTGTTCAAGTCATTATACTCAATTGAAGTCTTATAACAGAACTATCGAAAAAGTCCCTTTCTATCCCCAGAATGAGTATCAATGCGGGCCTGCAACTCTTGCATCGGTTATGAATTATCATGGCATTGACATTACCCCTGAGCAAATAGTTAAGGATATTTTCAGCAAGACTGCCAGGGGAACTTTAACTTTTGATATGGTTAATTTTGTTAAAAATAGAGGTTTAAAGGTTGACTACTATAGTAGTAGTTTAGATGATCTCAAGGCTAATATCAACACTGGAAACCCTCTTATCGTGCTCGTTGATTATGGTTTTTTATCTTATCAACAGAATCATTTTATGGTTGTGATAGGATATAATGACTACGGGGTTATAGTGAATTCAGATTCTTTTCAGGGACAATTCATAACTAATGAAAACTTTGTCAAAGTATGGAAAAAAACCAATTTTTGGACATTATTGATTAAGAAAGATTAATATGACAATATTTATTTTTTTCAATTTCAGTAAAACTCTTAGAACCTCAATTTTAGGATTATTAATAATTTTAGGCTTAATATCAGTTGGTTGTTCATTTCCCCGTATAATCATTCTTGAAGATAAACTAAAACCAGAAGAACACATAGCGCTTGGTATAATATATGAGCAGAAAGGTCAGTTAGATGATGCAATAAAAGAATATGAAGCTGCTTTGAAAAAAGCACCAATCGCTTTTTTTTATCTTGGAAATGCCTATTTTCATAAAAATGATCTTGAAAAATCTGAGGAGTATTATAAGAAAGCTATAGATGCAATTCCAGAACATGCCGATTCCTATAATAATCTTGCATGGTTGTATTATATTAAAGGGGTGAATCTTAAAGAAGCAGAATCTTTGGCTGAAAAAGCCTTGAGTCTTAACCCTAAAAAAGAAGATATCTATTTAGATACCCTTGATAAGATACGAAAGAAGGGTAATTTTAAAAACAATAATCAAAGAATACAAGGAGATGTAGATAATGAACAATAAGACTGCTAAATTAGGCTCTCTACTAATACAATATGGTCTTATTACAGAAGATGATTTAAATGACGGACTAAAATTACAGAAGTTAATGGGGCTTAAGTTAGGTGAAACCCTTATTAAAATAGGCAAGATAACAGAGGAAAATGTCCAGTGGGTTCTTAGCAAGCAATTCGATATACCATTTATAATCTTAGAGCATGTTAATCCAGATAGCGATTTAATAGTTAAATTACCCAAGAATTTTCTCATGGAAAATAGAATATTGCCTTTATTTGAGACAGATGAAGAGATATGTATAGTAACTGAAGATATTTTTAATTACTCAGCTTTTGCCCTTATAGAAAATACTTTAAATAAGAAAGTTAATATATCTCTTGGTGAAGGTAAAAAGATCGAGAAGGCTTTAATTAAATTTTTCAAAAGTGATGCAATGCCTTCTCTGCTTTCTACCCTTGAAAATATCATCGAAAAAATAAAAAATACATCTTTTTATAGAATAGATATTGCTATAAGCAATCATTCTTGCGATATCAGCATCTATGGATGCGGCATATTGAAGAAGATTTCTAAGATTAATAACTCGCTTAAGAAGGAAGATGTTCTCAGGGCTTTTGATTTCCTTAAAATCCCATTTTTATATGATATTCATGAGAACTATAGTAAAGTAATCTTTTCTGTCTTTCCCTTGATTAATAAGACAAAAGAAATTAACTATCCTGCAATCTTAGAGCTTTATGGACTTCTTTTGCCTGATTTTATCATTTTTGCTGATACCAACTCTTCTGATACACCTAATCTATTATATTCTGATAGCCCAATTCATGGTTATCCTTATATTTCAATAAAAAGTAGAATATTGAATTATAGTAAAGCAATTTATACCCTCGATTCGGCTCCACAAACCTTTAAAAAACATTATATAAAAGTATATATGCCTCAAGAGTGCAGCTTTTGTAGCACTGAGGGTTGTGAAAAATGCAATGAACTCGGTTACACATTTAAAAAAATAGAAGGTATATATGATTCTGAGGATTTAAATACTATATTGAACAGGAGTGCATGATGAGTGAGATTAGCAAGTTTTTCAATTATATGCTTCAAAATAAAGCGAGTGATTTGCACATAAGCGCTGGGGATAAAGCAAAAATAAGAAAATATGGTGATCTCGAAGATATTCAAGGATGTCCAGTATTATCAAATGATTATGCAGAAACTATACTTTTTCCTATACTTAAGGACGAACAGAGAAATGCTTTTCTTGAAAAGAAGGAACTTGATTTTGGATATGAATTTTCTGATGTATCGAGATTCAGGGTAAATTATTTTTTTCAAAAAAGGGGGCTTGGAGCAGTCTTCAGGACGATACCGAGAGAAATACCTTCCTTTGAAGATCTGAACCTTCCTAAACAATTGCTTAAATTCAGTAATATGAGCAGAGGGCTTGTTCTTGTAACAGGACCTACTGGTAGCGGGAAATCAACAACACTTGCTGCAATTATTGACTACATAAATAAAAATAGAAAAGACCATATTCTGACTATAGAAGACCCTATTGAATTTGTTCATCAAAGCAAAGGTTGTCTTATAAATCAAAGGGAAGTAGGCACACATACATCTTCTTTTGCCTCTGCTTTGAGGGCAGCATTAAGAGAAGACCCTGATGTTATTCTCGTTGGAGAGATGAGAGACCTTGAAACCATTGAATTAGCAATCACTGCTGCCGAAACAGGACATATTGTATTTGGGACTCTTCATACAAGTTCTGCAGCTAAGACTGTTGACCGCATTATTGATGCTTTTCCGTCAAATCAGCAGGCACAGATAAGGGTTATGCTCTCAGAATCTCTGAAAGGCGTTGTCTCTCAGCAACTTCTTAGGAGAAGCGATAAATCTGGCAGAATAGCTGCTTTGGAAATCTTATTTGTTAATACAGCAGTAGCTAACTTGATTAGAGAAGGAAAAACCTTTCAAATTCCATCAATCATACAAACTGGTAAAGCTGAAGGCATGCAGCTTATGGATCAAGTAATTACAGAATATCTGATGCAGAAGATTATATCTGCTGAGGAGGCTTATTTAAAGGCAAACGATAAAAAGTCTTTTGAGAGATTTTTGAAATAGAATCAGTGTTGGGTTAATATCTGCTCGTAAATGCTTGATTATTTATGGTGACTTTACTGAATAATGTCTAGGAAGAAAGAAACTGAAGATGCTGCCTTCACCAAAAACACTCTTTACCCATATCCTTCCTCCAAGAGTCTCAATTATTTTCTTAGCAATAGAAAGACCAAGCCCAGAGCCTTTATTATCTCTTGAGATACGATAGAAGGCATCAAAGATATAGACTTGCTTACTTTCTGGAATGCCAATCCCTGTGTCTTCAACTTCAATAAGCACCCCTTCTCCTGAGTCTTTAAGCCTTATTATAATTTTGCCAGATGGTTTATTATATTTCAGTGCATTGTCAAGAATGTTGGAGAGAGCCCTCTTTATCATTTTTTCATCGGTTGTTATGGTCCAACCTTGATCTTTATCATTTTCAAATAAAACAGAAATATTCTTTGCTCTTGCTTTAATTGAGATAGGTTCAATTTGTTTTTTGATTAAATTACATAAATCAATTTCTTGAATTTCGGGTTTATATTCTTTGGCTTCAAATCTTGAAAATTCTAAAAAATCAGTTATAAGGGTCTCTACTGTTCGGAGTTCATCTAATATTATTTTTAAGCATTCATTTTGATTTTCTAATTTCCCCGATAAGATCCTCGACGCAAAACCGATTGAAGTAGTAATAGAATTTTTCATATCATGAGCAAACATCGCTAAAATATGCTGTCTTTCCCTTTCGAACCTCTTGATTTCTGTCACATCACGGAATATCTCAACACCACCAATAAAATTTCCATCTGAATCATATAACGGTGCAACGCTGACTAATAATGTAATTATTTCGCCTGTTTTTTTAATAAATGTTTTTTCTTTAGCTGTTGCTGGTTCTTTCCGTAAAATAGCATGTTTGAATAAAGGACAAGGTTCCTCTCCGGGTGTTGGATGAAATACCTCATTATGGGGGCTACCGATCACTTCTTCCTTTGAAAAACCTGTTATTAATTCGGCAGCTTGATTGAAATCAATAGTTACACCATTTTCATCAACAGTTGTAAAACCTATGGGCAGGTTGTTAATTATGGTCTCGTAGGTTTTTTGTTTAATCATTATTTTAGGTTAGGTAAATGTCAAATTAATAAATAGTGTAATTTGTATATTTTAGCTACAAAACCTTTTAAAAGACAAGGATACCTCTCCTGAAAAATAGAGATATGATTTGCAAGCCGTAGCAGGAGAGCCGTCTTGGTTGTCTTAAATGATTAAATCTTCTGGTAGGCAAGACGCCTGTCCTACTGGGTTTGTTATAAGAATCGCTCAATTTAGGTCCAAAAAAACTCCTCACTAATTTTAGATTTATTGGGTCATCGCAAGAATCTTTCTCTTTATTGACTCTAGTAGTGAGTTAAAATAAACCTCATCTATTAAGCCAACAGAGGATTCGGTCTCAAATATTCTTTTCGGGACCCTTAGATTGTCAAATGAAAAACCCTCTCTCATTTTGAACCTGAATTTTTCAGTATAAATCCTTTCACCAATCTCTTTAATTTCATCATCAGATAAATCCATTCCTGCTATTTTAAGGGCTTCTTTAACAATCTCGGGCTTGTAGAGTTCTCTTGCAAAAAAACATATAACGAGACTTGATAAAATTTGTCTCCATTTTTCTTCGGCTAAAATAGCCTCAGCAATTTCATCGGGAGGTATATTTTTATTAAGCATAATTTTTTTATCAAGATAATATCCTGCATTGTCAAGATGGCTATGTCTTGCGCCTGCTAAGCAGCCTACATGAGCTGCTGGGCCGGTATGATAACCTGGCATCTCATTGCCCCCAAAGGAGAGGGCAAAGTCTTGTCCACCGTAAATCTTTGAGGCATATTCAATTCCTTTTGATAGGGCTTTAAAGAATTCGTTTGGCTGTTCAATTATCATTTTCACAGCTTCAATATAAGACGGATAATCTCCCCAATTAAGGGTTAGACCACCTGTCTCTTTTTCTGAAATAATTCCTTTTTCTTGAGCCTCTGTTGCCCATGCAAGCACAACCCCAGTACTTATACAGTCCAATCCGTAAGCTTCTATTCTGTCTATTATCTTTAAAATCTTTTGAACATCTGAACCGCCGAGCATTGACCCCACAGCATAAATAAGTTCATAATCATAGCCTATCATAGTAGTTTTATAGAAAAAAGGCTCATCTTGGTATGGTTCTCTAAGAGAAGCAATGTGTATGCAGGCAACAGGACAGTGGGCACAGGCAAGTCGCTTTCCAAGATATCCTTCGGCAACCTTTTCTCCAGAAATAGCATGAGCTCCTTCAAAGTTGCTCGCTTTTAGATTTCTCGTTGGGAGACCATTTGAGGCATTTAGAGCGAGCACATTCATAGGGGTGCCAATTTCATGGTATTTCTTCATCAAGGGTGATTCTGTAGCATTTTTGAATATAGAATCATAAAGTTTTGAATAAGCTTGTCTATCTGATATAGGTAAAGAGCTTTTACCAGAGACCACAAGGGCTTTTAATTTTTTGCTTCCAAATACAGCCCCAAGTCCGAGCCTCCCAAAGTGGCGGTATGTCTCTGTTGTAACACAAGAAAAAGGTATCATCTTTTCTCCGGCGGGGCCTATCCTTATTATTGTTCTATGACCTGGTGACAACTCATGAGCCCTTATTAGTCGCCCTGCTGTAATACTGCTTTTTATCCCCCACAAAGTTGATGCATCTCGGAAATATACCTTGTCACCATGAACGGCAATGTAACATGGTCTTGAACTTGCACCTTTGATTACTATAGCTCCATAGCCTGCCATGCGGATTGATATAGCGCTTCTACCTCCTGCGTGGCTTTCTCCAAGGTTTCCTGTATGTGGTGATTTAAACATTGCGACGGTCTTGGAAGCGAGAGGGAATAACCCAGTTAAGTGACCTACAGCAAAGATAATCGGGTTCTGAGGGCTAAGAGGATCAGTGCCTTCAGGACATTCCTCTTTTAATAGTTGAATAGCAATGCCAGCACCGCCAATGTATTTGCGAAAAATATCATCCCTCTCTTCAGTGTAGGAATGTTTTTTTGATAGATCAATATATAGGACTTTGTTAATAAACTTCTGTTCTTTCATTTTCCACCTCAATATGTTTTTTAAGTTCAATATCGGTTTTGTGGAGTTCTATTACGCCGTATGCACAGTATTTGGCGCAATAGCCGCAGTAAAAGCATATCAGTGGTTTATTATTTTCCTCATCCCAAAAAACTGCATTAATTATGCAAGCCTTGACGCATGTGCCACAGCCTGTGCATTTTTCTTTTTTAAGGAGAACACCGCCGACCTTTTTTATGAACAGTGCATCTTCTGGACATGCCCTTGCACAAGGAGGGTCTTCGCAGGCAACACAGGTAAAAACCAAGAATCCCCTTTGCATCCCGCCAGCAGACTTGACACCGATACATGTTTTAGAAACCCCTGTATCCTTATGAATCCTGCTACAAGCGAACATACAGCATTGGCAGCCTACGCATTTCTCTGCATCAACAACCTCTAATCTCATAGCTTCTCCTTATAAAAACTTATTCATCAATTATGCTTTTGCCTTTTTTGGTCATAAAATCAAAAAAAGCTGAAAGCAAGGACGCTAAGGCTCCTCCAAGAAGAGCGCTGATGATTACCATGAAGCCTATCACTAAAAATACACAGAAGATAACGATTAAATCAGTATTTTTATAGTTTGAATTAAATAAAAGATTTAAGTCTTTTGCAACGGCATCAGCCCACCCTCCATTGGTTATAGTTCCACCCATTATTAAATCCATACCTATTGCAATCACAAACCCTAAACCACCGCCCAGCAGGGCGCCTATCTTGAAGGGTTTGTTCATTTAGTCTTCTATTTTGAATTTTTTGAGTTTTCTATAAAGTGTAGCAACATCAATTCCTAAAGCCTTTGCCGTTTCTTCCTTATTTTTATTATGAGTAAGATATATATTGAGAACAAGCTTTTTTTCATAATCGCTCATATAAATTTTAAGCGGAAAAGATTCTCTTGAGAGAATATCATTTTTTAATTTATCTGGCAAATCATTTATTGTTATAGTATCACTATTAGTTAAAATAACAGCCCTTTCTAAAACATTCTTGAGTTCTCTTATGTTTCCAGGCCAGGAATATTCTATCAAACAATTAAGGGCTTCTCTATCTATTGATGAGATATTTTTTTTATGACTGGCTGATAGTTTATTAATAAAGTCCTTTGCTAATAACTCTATGTCGTCTCTTCTTTCCCTAAGAGGCGGCAGCCTTATCTCAATAACATTAAGTCTCCAGTAAAGGTCTTCTCTAAACTTGCCTTCTTTTATCTTGCTTTCTAAATCAGTATTAGTTGCTGAAATAAATCTTATATCTATAATAGATGGTTTGGTATCCCCAAGCGGATAGACTTCACCTGTTTCCAGTACTTTTAATAATTTTGTCTGAAGATTAATAGGCATATCACCTATCTCATCTAAAAAGAAGGTGCCATGATGCGATAATGATAACAGCCCCAGCTTATCAGATACTGCACCTGTGAATGCTCCCTTTTTATAGCCGAAAAGTTCAGACTCGAGAAGTCCTTCAGGGATAGCTGAGCAATTTATGCTGATGAAGGGCTTATCATAGCGAGGGCTGTTATAATGAATAAGTTCTGCCATAAGTCCTTTGCCAGTTCCACTTTCTCCGAGGATTAAGACATTGCTCTTTGTAGGTGTGACTTTTTTAATAGTTTCCATGATATTCTGCATCGAGACAGAATTGGCTATAATATCTTTGAAAGAAATTCGTTGCTGACTGATTTGGTGTTTAAAAGCTAAATTTTCTACTAAAAGTTTCTTTCTTTCGATATTTTTTCTTACGGTTAAGAGGATTTCTTCATTGTAGAAAGGTTTGATTATATAATCGTTTGCTCCACTTTTCATAGCCTCAACCGCTGACTCAATTGAACCGAAGGCAGTTATAATAATGACTGATGTATCAGGGCTGACCTCTTTGGTCTTTTTTAATACCTCTATTCCATCGCTTTTGCCCATCTTTAAATCAGTTATTACGATATCGAAATTATCTTTTCGGATTATTTCAATCGCATTCTCACCTGTATATGCACTTTTAACATCATAGCCCTGCCTTTTTAGAATAAACTCTAATGCCATGCATATATCTCGCTCATCATCTACAATTAGTATTTTTGGTTTAGATTGCATTTTTGTTTATTTGTTCAGTTATTGGTAAGGTTATCTTAAATACAGTGCCTTTGCGTACTTCACTATCAACAGTTAGCATCCCATTCATTTTTTTGATTATATTATAACTGACTGCAAGCCCTAAGCCTGTGCCCTTCTCTTTTGTAGTATAAAAGGGATCGAATATTTTCAATAGATTTTCTTTTGGTATGCCGATACCTGTATCTTCAAAATCAATGACGATATTATTATCTTTAATATAACTCCTCACAAAAATCTTGCCTCCATCAGGCATTGCATCAATAGCATTTAAGATTAGATTGATAAAGACTTGTGAGAGTTGATTTGTATTTGTGATAATTTGTGGCAAGGAATTAGATAGTTCTTTTGTAATAACGATTTTTTTAGCTTGCTTATCGTATTGAATTAATTTAATTGTATTTTCTATCAGTTCATTTATATCAGATAATTGCATTTCACCAAAAGGCATTTTTGTAAAATTTGATAATTGCTTTAGAGTCTCTGATATTCTTTCAATGTGAAAATAAATAGTCTCAAGACCCTCTTTTTTAAATTGATCATCTTCTATTTCTTTTAAAATTTGAACATAAGAGAAAATAGATGTCAAAGGATTACCTATTTCATGGGCAATGCCCGCAGCAAGCCTACCGATTGATGCTAGTTTTTCCGAGTTTGTTATCTGCTCTTCCATTTTTTTAATTTCTGTTATATCCTGTATAAGTCTTATATATCTATATATTTCGCCTTGCTCATTTTTAACGGGAGCTGTAATTATCTGGAGGAACTTCTCATTGCTCATTGACATTATTGTCGTCTCAAAATTGTCTTTAGTATAAGTACTTGAAATATCACAATCAACCCATAATTCTTCGCAATATTTCCCGATAACATCTATTTCAAACATTTCCTTTATCTTATCATTAGCCCATACAATCTTTCCTTGTTTATCTATAAGGATAATTCCACCGCCTATAGCATTTAGAATAGTTGTTAACTTTTCTCTTTCGCGAATCAAGGCGGAGGTTTTAATCTTGACATTTTCTTCTAAAGCATCAGCATATTTTTCCATGTTCTGTTGTTTTATCTCTAATTCTTTAGTTGCAAGCCTTTTTTTGTTAAAAATAAACAGTATCGCTGAAAAAATAACGGTTGCAGTGAGAATTGTCAGAATAAGATATGAATAAACCTTCATGCTTTTCTCGGTTATATGGATAACATTTGAATAGTTTGCCGATAAAAAAACAGTCCATAATATATCATCTATTTGAACCTTAGAATATGCAAGCAATCTTTCATCATTAGGGTTAATAGCTTTACCTTGAAAACTCATTTTGTTTTCTATTACATTTCTCTCAAAATCAAAACTTGCATGGCAATCAAAGCATCTGTTGTCTTTTGAATAAATATTTCTTCCTGCCATATCAGTCTGGGTTGGATGATAAAGCAGATCGCCCTGACCTGTGAGAATCCAAATATTGCCTTTTTTAGCAGCTTGAATATCGGTTAATACTTCTTTAGCTAAATCAATAGAGTTGAGAGATAAGAAGATAAATTTTTTTGAATCAGAAAAAGGGGAGATGCAATAAATCATCTTAGGAGTCTCGATAAAAACTGAACTGCCAAAAGGGACAGATTTGGCTTTTTTTACTAAGAATTGCGCTTTCTCTGAAGAGACATCTATATCCCCATCTTGGAAGATTACAGACCCATTGTTTGTTAAAACCACCATATTAGTTCTTGTAAGACCAAAAAAAGCCTTTAGTTTTATTATCTCTTCATTACTAGTGCCATCCATTTTTGAAAGGATATATGAAAGTGATATTGTATCGTCTTTCATATGTTTAAGATATTCTTTAATTCTGTGCGATATCGACTGAGCTAATATAAGTTGTTGTGCATTGAAGTCCTCTGCTATTTGCATTTGCAAGGAGTGCTGGAAGAAGATATTAAGACTGATAAGGATTGAAGTTACTATTAAAAGCGGTATAATTATTAAAAGATAACCTTTCATTACTTTATTTTAAAATAATGAATACCATTAATTCAAAAGGTTGGCATTACCAGTGATAAATTACATGAGCAAAAAATGTCTGTGCAATTATGACATAATCCTTCCATTAAGCAATATGCAAATAGTTATTTTTGGCTAAATTACCGCTGGATTTAGTTATAATATAACTAATGAGGCAGTTTTTGTTTATTACTAACTTTATTAAAGAAATATTAAAATAATATGCGGATTATATCTAAATCACTAAGCAGTCTTGCAAAAAAGGCTCTCGTGAGAGTCAGTTACGAATATGGCGAAGGCTATGGACTGAAAGTCATGGGAGCATGGTTAACCATTGAGAAAGATAACTCAGGAGAAGATGTTGCTATCTTTTATACATCTATTTTCGAGGATTATTTTGATCTTGATATGGTTGAAAAGTCATTAAAATTTTATGTAGGTGAACTTGAAAAGCCTTTTTTTACCCCTCCTATTGAGGTTTTGAAGGATCCTGTAAAATCTTGGAAAATAAAACAAAGTGAGATTATAAGCTCATTGAAGGAAGATCTTATTTCACAGGGCAAGAATGAAGTAGATGCAACGATTGAGGCAATGTTTCTGGGCAGTGGATTTTTAGAGATTAATGAAGGAGATAGATATAAGTGCATGAATGCCCTTGGAGTAAAAAGCATCATTGAGATAGCTCTTAAAAAACACAATAGCTTAGAAATAAGGATAGAAAAAAGCAGTTTAGAGGATTTGGACAAACATATCTTAATCAGCATCTTGAAGACAGAATAAAAAGCGAGGTCAGGTTCTTAATGAAAAAACCTAACCTCAATTTTACATTAAATCATGTAAGGGAGCAATTTTTTAATATTCTCAAGCTGAGCATCATTGACTATTGTATCTTTCCTTAAAGCCCTTGTTCTTTTTGATGGCTTGCCAGTTAGAAGATGTCTTTTATAAGCCTTATTTCTAACTATCTTTCCGCTTCCTGTCACCTTGAATCTTTTGGCTGCACCTCTATGTGTTTTGAGTTTTGGCATTTTTCCTCCTGATATATTATCTATTTACTGCTTGGAGCAACAACCATGATAATATGGTTTCCTTCAAGTTTTGGCTGTATTTCTATGCTAAATTTTCCGGTGATTAATTCGATCAACTTCTCAAATATCTTCATCCCAATCTCGGGTCTGACAATCTCTCTGCCTCTGAAATACATAATAACTTTTGCTTTATCACCATCATCCAGAAATCTTCTTATATTCTTAGCCTTTAAGCTGAGGTCATGTTCTGAGATATGAGGCCTTATTTTAACCTCTTTAACATCAGTAGTTCTTTTTGCTGTATGTTTTTTGCTTACTTGGTATTTATATTTTCCATAATCTACTATCTTGCAGACAGGAGGATTTGCATTAGGAGCAACCTCTACAAGATCGTATCCTCTGTCTTTAGCTGTCCGTATCGCCTCTTGAAGTGGAATTAATCCTATCTGCTTTCCTTCCTCATCAATAAGCCTGACCTCTTTTGCCCTTATCATTTGATTTACCCTTACTTCCTTATTTATATTCTCACCCCCGTATAAAATGAATATTAATTTATAGTCTGTTATTTATTTCTTCTTTAATCTTGTTCAGAAAATCCTCTATAAGAAATGTGCCTAAATTCTCCCCATTTCTCTTTCTTATTGTTATTTTATTGTCTGAAAACTCTTTATCTCCTATCAATATCAGGTAAGGAACCTTTTTAATAGTTGCTTCTCGAATCTTGTAGCCTATTTTCTCATTTCTAAGGTCTAATTCACACCTAATATCTGCTTCCCTCAATTTTTTATATATATCATGTGCAAAATCGCTATGTCTTTCAGCGATTGTCAATATAACAGATTGAACTGGAGAGAGCCATACAGGAAATGCCCCTGCATAATGCTCAATGAGAATACCAAAAAATCTCTCCAGAGACCCCATCAATGCCCTGTGAATCATTATTGGAGAATGTTCTTTACCGTCTGATCCTCTGTAAGTTAGGTTAAATCTCTCAGGATTATTGAAATCAACCTGAATCGTGCTGCATTGCCATGAACGGTTCAGGGCATCCTTAATTTTAATGTCTATTTTTGGACCATAGAAAACACCTTCTCCGAGGTCTATTTCATAGGATAAACCCATTAATTCTAAAGCTCTTTTCAGGGCATTTGTTGATTTTTCCCAATTCTCAGATGTCCCTACATATTTCTCTGGGCGAGTTGAGAGATATATATCATATTTATTGAAACCAAATGTTTTTAGAATAAAAAGGGTAAAGTTAAGTATATTCAAGATTTCATCATTAATCTGGTCTTCTCTACAAAAGATATGGGCATCGTCCTGTGTGAATCCTCTTACCCTCAAAAGTCCATGCAATACCCCCGAACGTTCATAGCGGTAAACCGTCCCAAGTTCTGCATATCGGATAGGAAATTCGCGATAACTTCTTAATTCGCTCTGATAAATATTTATATGGAAGGGGCAATTCATGGGTTTCAATTCATATGCAACGCCATCAATATCAATTGGGGAATACATATTATCGCTGTAAAACTCAAGATGTCCACTCTTTTGCCAAAGATTAAGCCTTGCTATATGAGGGGTATATAGGATTTTATAGTCAGCCTTTAAATGTTCATTTCTCCAGAAATCCTCAATCGTTTTTCTTATTATAGCACCGCTTGGATGCCATAATATAAGCCCAGAGCCTATCTCATCGCTCATGCTGAAAAACCCTAACTCTTTGCCAAGCTTTCTGTGGTCTCTCTTTTTTACTTCATCGAGGAATTTCAAATATTTATCAAGATCATCTTTATTATCAAAAGATATACCATATATCCTTTGAAGCATCTTATTCTTTTCATCCCCGCGCCAGTAAGCTCCAGCTATACTTAATAATTTAAAAGCCTTAATTTTAGAAGTATCAGGGATATGAGGTCCTCTACAAAGATCTACAAATCCGCCTTCTTCATAGATAGATACGAAGTCATCTTCAATTTCATGAAGAAGCTCTAACTTATAAATCTCTCCTGCTTCTTCAAATACTTTAATTGCTTCTGTTTTAGGGATTAATTTTGATTTGAAATAGTTCTTACTTTTTATGATCTCCTTCATCTTTTTTTCTATCTTTTCGAGATCATCAGGAGTAAAAGGTTCTGTTTTGTCAAAATCATAATAGAAGCCTTCTTCTATCGCTGGACCAATAGCTATTTTAACTTCAGGAAAGAGTTCCTTAACAGCATGAGCCATTATATGTGCGGTGCTATGCCAATATATTTCCTTGCCTTCTTTTGAATCGAAAGTAATCACCTCAGCAGAAGACTCAGAGAGTATGCTGCCTGATGAGGATAAATCCATTAGTTTCCCATTAAACCTTATAGCGAGGGCATTAAAAGAATGCAGATTTTTTAAAAGGTCGGAAGGCTCTATATCCTTTTGAGTGCCATCCGATAGAAGTAATTTTATTATGTGCCTACCTCCTGAAATATTGCCTAATATCATAACTGATTTATTAAAAAGTATTCAATAAAAAGAAGAAAACCAAAATCTGCCAATAAAAATCTAAAGCATCCGACTTGAGAATAGAAAATGCTTTTTAGCAATTGCTCCTGTTAAATAGAAGTTATCGTTTGTTCTAGGTTATAATTATTTATTATAAACATCATAAAACAAGGAGGATAATAAATTGGGAAGATTTTATCGTTATTTTTTCAATGGTTTGATTTTTGTAGTACCTCTTTCTCTAACGGTCTATATCTTCTATCTGATATTTACTAAGATAGACAAGCTACTCGGATTGCCCATACCAGGGATAGGATTTTTAGTCACCATAATATTAATAACATTTATAGGATTTTTAGCTTCTAATTATATCACTAACAAGTTCTTGAATGTTATAGATAAAGTATTTAAAAAGATGCCTATTACAAGGCTATTATACACTTCCATAAAAGATATACTTGTGGCTTTTCTCGGAGAAAAGAAGAGCTTTGAAAGACCAGTTTTTGTATCATTGTCATCTGAAAGTAATGTTAAAGTAATTGGCTTTGTAACCAAAGAAAGCCTATCTTCATTGGGAATGGATGATGATGCAGCTGTTTATTTGCCGCAGTCCTATAATTTTGCTGGGAACCTCATTATTGTTCCCAAAAGTCAACTAACACCTATTAACGCAAGCAGTAGTGAGGTTATGGCGTTTATCGTATCAGGAGGAGTCATTGATATATATCATAATCAGAAATAATTCAACTTTCACGCTAAAAATTACTTAAAACATCAGAATTTAGGATTATAGTGGAAAATATAATGAGACCATTCTCATTGTTCTCATTGGTATATTTCCTCCTCAATTAAATAATCAAGTTACATGCAATATTCAAATTCGGGATATATCATGACCTTTGCCTCAGCCTTAATACCTTCCGCATCTTTTCTTCAAACAGTTTCCATCCATTATAACTCTTAATTACAGATTTTTCTGCTTTCTGTTTTAGTGATGTTCGCCCCTAATAAGCATATTTTACAACTACCTCATCTGCCATTGCAGATTTGTTAATTACTGGTTTAGTTTGAACAGAAGTTTTATAAATTTTTATGTCATCCACTTCATAAGCGAGCCTCTTAGATAGTTTGAAGACTCTGTTTAGACGATAATCACCTGCCCACAGAACACCATCAACCCATTCGAGCGAAGATGGCATAACAATCTGCCGTGGCAGCTTTATCTCATGAGTAACCTTGCCGCTAATTACATCCATTCTCAATAGTCTCCTCTCAAAGCAGTCTTCTGAAGAATGCTTGCATGTATTTGTCCCTATTATCCATAAACCTGAGCAGTCCCAAGCCAGTCCCAGCGGCTTCTCAATAGGAGAAACAAATACTTCTAAAATCTTTCCATTATTCGGAGATATTTTATAAATCGTTGCGATGCTTGAATCTGACACCCATAGATATTTGCCGTCAAATGCAAGCCCATTGGGAGAATTAGCGGGAGAGGGTATTTTCTTGACAAGTTCATAATTACCAGTCAGCTTGATAATCTCTTTATTTATCGCATCAGCTACCCATAAGAAGCCTTTACCGCAGCACTCGCCTTCCCATGCGAGGGCACATATCTTAACGGGATTGCCGACTATTTTATTGACATATACAATATGCCTTGGAATATGATAAAAACCATCGTCATTATATATTGAATTAGAGTGAAAAAATAAGCCAGTTTCTATGGATGAGTGCTCTAATATCAGGTTATTATCGCCAAGTACAAAGTTTTTCCCATTCCATGCCAAGCCATTGGGTCCCCAGTTTTCTACCACAGCTGGATCCGATTCAAACATAAATGTCTTGAACTGTTGATGCCCACACCCTGCTAATACAAAAGCCAAACAGAACATAATCGTCAATATGCCAGAAATACAATATTTTCCGACTTTTTTCTCATCCTTCATTGCTAAACTCCTTATAGATTAAGTTGCTTATCGCCAATTTTAAGAAAATTATATAACATAAAACCTCTAAAAGCAACAAAAAAATCTGGTGGATTCTGAAAAATATAAATAATTTAACAAATTTTTTGACTATATTCACTCTAAGTATGCTATCTTTTAATAAATGAGTGTGCAAAGGAGGAGATGGGATATGAAGTCATCTAAAGATTCTGGTTGGAATCCCTACTTGGCAGGTTCTCTAACTGGTGTGGTAGCGATTCTTTCTGTATGGATAGGGGATAAATTTTATGGTGTTTCTACAACATTTTCGAGAGTAGCAGGAATGATTGAAAAGTATATAGCACCTGAAAGATTTGCGACCATAGAGTATTTTGTCAGGGTTGCGCCCAGGATTGACTGGCAATTCATGTTTGTTATAGGTATTTTTATCGGTGCTTTGATATCATCAATAACCTCTAAATCCTTCAAATGGGTTGCTGTTCCTGATAGATGGAGAAGCCGTTTTGGCTCAAGCATATTGAAAAGAGCCTTATTTGCTTTTGTTGGTGGAGTAATAGCCATGTTTGGGGCAAGACTTGCTGATGGCTGACCCAGCGGTCATGGGTTGAGCGGTCTGTCTCAACTTGCTGTAAGTGGATTTATAGCAATTGCTGGCTTTTTTATAGGCGGCATGATAACAGCAAATCTCCTTTATAAGGGAGGAAAAAGATGAATATGCTAATCTACGGACTCGTTACTGGAATTTTGTTTGGTTTTTTGCTACAGAAAGGTCGGGTTCTACGCTATGATAAACAGATAGGGGCTTTGCTTCTGAAGGATATGACAATAGTTAAATTTATGTTCTCATCCATTATGGTGGCTATGGTAGGAATATATATCTTAAAAGATATGGGGCTTGTGAAACTCGATTTAAAAACAACTATCTTAGGGGCTAATATTCTTGGTAGTTTAATATTTGGGCTTGGTTGGGGATTATTGGGTTATTGTCCTGGCACTCAAATGGGCGCTCTAGGTGAAGGACGCTGGGATGCTGTATGGGGGATAGGAGGAATGATTGCAGGTGCAGCTATTCATGCAGAATTATATCCATTTCTTAAAAATACCGTTATGACATGGGGGAATTACGGCAAAATTACATTGCCTGATGTTTTGAGTGTAAGTCATTGGGCAGTAATTCCTGTTTTCATTATCTTTGGCTTAATCGTTTTTATAATTTGTGAAAAAAAGGGCATATAATTTAATATTTTAAATGACGGTGAAGCCGTCATAAGATAATTTTTTAGGAGGTTTGGCTGATGTTATCAAAAATACCGATTGACTTATCAAAAATCAAATCAGAGGATATTAATAAGGAAATTCTCAGGGCAGGGATCATTGCTGAGCTTGACGCTATTAATCTATATGAGCAAATGGCACATCTCACTACTGACAAACATATAAAAACTATACTTCTTGACATAGCAAAAGAAGAAAAAACCCATGTAGGAGAATTTCAAGCACTCTTGCTCAAATTAGACAAAGAGCAGGAGGAAGAGCTCGAGGAAGGCAAAAAAGAAGTGGATGAATTGACAGAATAGTCAGGTATTATCTTTCTTTTATTCCTTCCATCCATGTTCACCGATGAGAGGGACGAAAACACAAGGGGTATGATATTCTTCTTTCATGGTTCCCATAACCTTTTTAGCTTTTATTAATATTTGCGAGAATCTTTGCCCAACAGGAGCAACTATAATGCCCCCGTCATTTAATTGCTCTATAAGGCATTCAGGGATTTTAGGGGTGGCAGCGGTTATGATTATTCTATCGAAGGGTGCTTTTTCTGGTAAACCTTTTGTGCCATCTGCGACTATAACATATATATTATCATACCCCATTTCCTTTAGCTTAAGTCTGACATTATCACCAAGTGATTCGATTCGCTCGACGGTATATACTTCACGGGAAAGCTCAGCTAATATTGCTGCCTGATAACCTGAGCCAGTACCTATTTCAAGCACCTTTTCATCCCCATTCAACTCCAAAAGCTCTGTCATTATAGCAACCATATATGGCTGTGAAATTGTCTGCCCTTCACCAATCGGCAATGCCATATCCTCATAGGCATCATCCCTATATTTTTCAGGCATGAAGAGATGGCGTGGAACTTTTCTCATAGTATCCAAAACCCTCTTATCTTTTATCCCTCTTGGGATTAGCTGTGTTTCAACCATCAAATTGCGAAGTAATTCGTAGTTTCTCATTTTAACCCCTATAATATTTTTTACTTTTTTTAATCAATCTTCCATGTCTGCTTCAGATATTCAAGGGCGTCATAGTTGGTGAGGTCAAGATGAATAGGAGTAACAGATACATAATTATCTAAAATAGCTAGTTGATTAGATAATGAAGTAGCATCTAACTT
>DYHD01000001.1:67636-138600 GCA_020724365.1 Thermodesulfovibrio yellowstonii
TTATCTAAAATAGCCTGAATATCCATATCTTCACCATGCTCCCAATAAGGGTCTCCACCTCCTATCCAGTAATGTTTATCCCCCCATGGCGAAAATACATCCTGTATTGCATTGTCATATATCCTTTTGCCTTGCTTTGTTAACTTTATTCCTTTGATTTTATCACTGCTTATGTTTGGCACATTTACATTTAAAAGAGTATCATATGGCAATGATTTATCAAGTATGTATTGAGCTATTTTTATTGCAAAAGGAACTGCTGATTCAAAATAAAAAGGACTTCTACCTGTAAGGGATATTGCAAAAGAAGGAACACCCAAAATAGTGCCTTCTATTGCAGCAGATACAGTGCCAGAGTAAGTAATATCATCTCCGAGATTTGCGCCCATATTTATGCCTGAAGCGATAAGGTCAGGTTTGCGATATAATATTTTATTGATGCCAAGAGCAACACAATCAGTTGGAGTCCCATTGACGCTAAAGACACTTTTACGCAGCTCATCTACCTTAAGAGGTCTATGTAATGTGAGTGCATGGCTGACAGCGCTTCTTTCTCTATCAGGTGCGATTATATATGCCTCGCCAATCCTTTTCATTGCCTCAAAAAGGGCAATTAATCCAGGAGAATGAACCCCATCATCATTAGTTACAATTATACAAGGTGGCATAATCTACTCCCAAAAAAATGAATAAGTCCAATCATTGTTTAAATGCAGACATTGCCTCGTTATAAATATCCTGAGGACAATTTATATATTTAGGAGAAAAATGCATTAGTGTCAAATTAGCTACTGCAGCCTCTCTGGCAAGTCTCCCAGCGTCTGCTGCTGTCAAATGATGTCTCTCTATAGCTCTCTGACGATCTTTTTCGAGGAAATAAGCCTCGCAAAAAAGATGGTCTGAATTTTTAATAAAAGGCTTTAGTTTTTCAAAATTATCCTCAGTTGGAGATACATCCATGACATATGAGATTTTCTGTCCTTTTGTTATCACAGCAATCGGCATTAAATCAGTTAAACTGTATAAAGAGTCATTGATTCTAAAAGTTTTATTTTGGTTTTCTAACTGCTTGGTTTCTAAATTATAATACTTCTTTACTGATTTTTTGAACTCAGAAAGCCATGGACCAATTGGAAGCCCCTTTTCGGAGAGTATCTCTTTATTAATATTTATATGAAATTCCTCATTTAAACAGAATGCAAGCACTGGTATCTGATGGAGAAGTTGGAGACCTTCTATTTTAAAAAGTGAATCAATAAGAATAATTCCGTTAAATTCAGATAGGATATTATCTATTCTTTGGAAGGAGTTTTGAGCATGAAAACTTGAATGATAAATGTTATCGCCGCTGATCTCAAAAGCCTCTATTTTTAATGGATAGTCTCTGATAAGGTTCCATGTATATCCCTTCAATTTGCCTTCTATGCAATCAATTATGCCTTTTGGTCCGAATACTCTGAGAGGAGAATCGCGTCTGAGAAGAAGTCTTAGCATAGTATCAAAACCTATGAAATGGTCAATATGGGTGTGGGTAACGAAGATATCAGAGACTTTCAACAAATGTCCTGTTTCGATCCCATCCATGTGTCCAAGGTCAAATAATAAAGCCTTTTTTTCTCTTAGGATTCTAATTAAAAGGAATGGGTCATCAAAAGGATTGTTGATAGCGGTTATGTGAAATGTCTGCTTCATGAAGTATTTCCATCGTTGTGAATTCTAAAAATCAAAACTTTCATTCGATATTTTGCTATGATGATATTTTGCGCCTGAGCAGTCAATCTTTATATACTTTCCTTGTCGCCATTTTACCAAAAGAAGTCAGTATCTCATATGAAATTGTGCCTGCTTTATGGGCTAATTCACAGGCAGAGATAAACTCATTGCCCTGTCTGCCCATAATCACAACCTCATCTTGTTCTGTTACTATGTTTTTGATATCAGTTAAATCTACCATTGTCAGATCCATACAAACCCTTCCAACGACAGGCACTCTATAACCTTTTATAAGCACATGAGCATTATTTGAGAACATTCGACAAAAGCCATCTGCATATCCTATTGCTATGACACCAATGAGGCTTTCTCGCTTGGTAATAAAAGTCTTTCCATAACTAATTGATGAGTTGTTGGGGACTTTTCTAAGGGAGACAAGCCTTGTCTTTAAAGACATAGCTTGAAGCAGGGGCAAGTCTAAGTTTTTTGTGGATTCATTTTCAAATGGTGAAACGCCATATAAAATTAGTCCGGGTCTCACAGCATCAAAATGAGATTCGGGCAATGACATGATTGCCGCACTATTAGCCATATGAAAAATGTCTATATTCAAGCCCGCCTTAGACAATTCGGTTTTCAATTCATTAAATCTTCTAATCTGAGTCAGAGCAAAGGAAGTGTCTTTGGAATCAGAATCTGAGAAATGGCTCATGATACCATTAATTTTAATGCCTTTGAGGCTTGCAATCTCTATTATGCTTTGTATTTCATCTCCAATAAGACCGAGCCTTCCCATGCCGGTATCAACTTTTATGTGAACATTTATCTGTTTATTTTTTTTTTCTGCCTCTTTTGATAGGCTGATAGCTGATTTTTTATCAATGATAACAGGTATGAGATTATAAGTAATGATATCAACTGGATCTGGGTCAAAGAGGACTATAATCGGCGAATCAATGCCTGCTTGTCTGAGTTCTTTAGCTTCTTCCGAAAAGGCTACAGAGAGGAAATCAACCTTATCTTGGACAAGTCTCTTTGCAACATTTACACTGCCATGACCATAGGCATCAGCCTTTACAACAGCCATTATTGCAGAGCTTTTGGACATTCCCTTAATAATCTTTAAATTATAGGATATTGCTGTCAAATCTATCTCTGCAAGAGATCCTCTATACATATTGTCCTTTTTATAAAGATATTATGATTTCAGGCTTTTTTTGGGGACGAATCTTCTGTTACTTCTTTTTTCTCAGATTTTTCAGTCTCTGGTTTTTTAGGGGTAATATCTATCTCATCAGGTTCAGTAGTTGATTTTTTGAAATTTTTAATTGCCTTTCCAAGACTGCTTGCGAGTTCAGGCAGCCGCCTCGCTCCGAACAAAACAAGCACTATTATAAGAATTATAATCAGTTCAGTTGCGCCTAAAGGGCCTATCATAAATACCTCCTCTGTTAGAAAGCTGATAGCCAATCTAAATGGTTATAGCGATATCAACTTCTTGTTTTCTTATCATCTCATAGTCATCTATTGTGTTTATATTAACAAATGATTTGCCGTAAGGGTCTATCTGTTTAATTTCATGCTCATTAATTAAATTAGTTTTTATCTCTTTTAGAAAAAGATATATAGAATTCTTTTCATCGAGCAAATGTGTTTCGAGGATTGGGAGTATTTTTTTATTATAAATTCCGCAAAGGGGCTGCAATTTGTTGTTATAAATCGGTATTGTAGCATAATGATAATCACTTGTTACTTCTTCTAAGTGTTTTTCAATGATCAAGGATAGTATTCTATCATTTACAAATGGCATATCACATGCAAGGATAAAAAGATTATCATTTTTTGCATTCATTAAAGAAGAATAAATTCCAGACATCGGACCTCTCAATGGAAATATATCCCCAAAGATATTAACCCTCAGATTGAAATATAATTCAGGCTTATTAGTACTTATAAAAACCTCATTACAGATTGTCTGAAGCAGGTGAATATTTTTTTCTATGATAGTAACGCCGTTGATCTTCAGAAAGCCTTTTAAAACAGGAAATCTCTTATTTTCTCCACCTGCCAGTATAGCACCTGATATCATCTGTATATTATTAAATCCAAACATTACTTCACGATTACCCCTGCATAACCTACCACTTGATCATAATCGCCGCTTACCTCTGCAGAGGTAGCATATTTTACTAATTTAGCTTCTTTTGCTCCCAATTGCAATGATGCATAAAGCATTATAGTAGTAGGAAGATATCCGCACATGGAGATTGATTCTTTCCTTACAATATTATATAATCCTTCTGGATTTAAACTTATCACATTATCTAAAGCAAGGTTATCAAGCTTTCTTGCTGTGCTGTCAGATACATAATGGCTCATATCAGAACTTGCAACCATGACAATATCTATACCTGATTCTATAATTGCCTCCGCTATACCCTTTCCAATTTCCTGACACTCTTTCAGGCTTGCCTTCATCACTGATATAGGAACTATCTTGACTGAGTCTGAAAAATAAGCAATGAAAGGGAGCTGAACCTCTAATGAGTGCTCAAATCTATGGGCTTTGGTGTCATCTTCAGCGTATGGTATCTTTTTAATTATTTTTTTGCTCACAACCTCATCTATGAGAAATTCTCGCATGGGCATCTCCCAACTGCCTGATGACATAACTGATACAGGTGCACCTTGTCCTGTATGATTCGGTCCGATAAGTATAAATGTCTGAGGAAATTCAATAGAAGAATATACAGCTCCTGCCACATGCCCTGAATATATTAAACCTGCATGTGGAGAGATTATGCCGATTGCCTTTTCTTTCATTATATTAGCAAGAATATATTGTTCTACCTGAGATTTCAGCCTTGTAGGGCTTCCATGATAGAATTGTCCTGCAACAGCCGGCATCCTTTTCATCTAAATTACCTCCTCCATATCATATGATTCCATATCATATGGCATGTCAATATAATCAACAAAACGGGTGCAATCTGAAAGATAAGTAAGAGGGATCATCCCGGTAGGCCCGTTCCTTTGTTTTTCGAGCAATATTTCAGCCTTGTTTTTCATAGATAGGTTGTTTTTATTGTAAGCTGATTCTCTATATAGAAATATTATCACATCAGCATCCTGTTCAATAGCACCAGATTCCCTTAAGTCTGCAAGCATAGGTCTCTTGTTAGGCCTTTGTTCAACTCCTCTATTAAGCTGACTTAGGGCTATAACAGGAACCTTCAGTTCTTTTGCTAGTGCCTTTAATGACCTTGATATATCCGATATTTCTTGTTCCCTTCTTTCAAAACCACCTCTGCTTCTCATAAGCTGAAGATAGTCAATAATGACTAGCCCTAATTCTTTATATTCGAGCTTAAGCCTTCTTGCCTTTGCCCTGATTTCCAAAACAGTTATACCTGATGAGTCATCAATAAATATCGGAGCGCTTGCAAGCTTTCCTCCTGCATTTATTAATTTAGGCCAATCATCCTTGCTTATGTAACCTTTCCTAACATTAGATGAATTAACCATACTTTCAGAGCATAACATCCTAAGAGCTAATTGCTCTTTTGACATTTCGAGGCTAAAAATTGCAACAGGCTCTTTCACATTAATCGCAACATACTGTGCGATATTTAATGCAAAAGCCGTCTTACCCATTGCAGGTCTTCCTCCTATAATTATAAGGTCCCCCCGCTGAAATCCGGATGTCTTTTCATCAAGATCTTTAAAGCCCGATGGGATACCTGTTACAACCTCTTTTTTGTCATAAAGATGTTCGATAGTTTTGAATGTATCCTTGACTAAATCCTTTATATTCGCAAAAGAGGTTTTAATCCTCTTTTCTGCTATGTCGAATATCATCTTTTCAGCATAATCAACCATCTCATCAGCATCAAGATCATTCTCATATACCTTAGAAACTATATGTGTGGAAGTATTTAGCAAATGTCTTAGCAATGCCTTTTCCCTGACAATCTTGGAGTGATATCTTACATTAGCTGCCGTGAGAAGACTGTTTACTAAAAAAGATAAGTATGCTATTCCTCCGACTGCATCAAGTTCACCAGTCCTATCAAGATAGTCTGAGAGTGTAATTATATCAATAGGCTCACCCTTATTGAAAAGCTCGAGCATCGTCTTATATAGTCGTTTGTGAGACTCCTTATAGAAATCTTCTTGCCCGCCTAAAATCTCCATTGCTTTGGGTAATGCTTCGTTATCAAGAATGATTGCTCCAAGCACAGACTGCTCTGCTTCAATATTTTGAGGCTGCAGTTTATCAATATTTACATCCATTGCTTTCATATAATCCTGAAATTATTCTGCGACAACTTTAATATTAACTTTAGCTACAATATTTTGATGTATCTTGATGTTAATGCTGTAATCTCCAAGTCTTTTTATGGGTTCTTCTAATAGAACCTTCCTTTTATCAATCACAAAACCATGATTCTTCAAGGCTTCAACAATGTCCATTGAGGTGATTGAGCCAAAAAGCTTTTCCTCTTCACCTGCTTTAGCTTTAATAGTCAGAGTCAAATCATTGAGCCGAGATAAGAGATTTTCAGCACTTAATTTGTTTTTCCTTACGATATCTTCTATCTTTCTTTTTTCATGCTCCAGTGATTTTATATTCTTCGGATTAGCCTCTATAGCAAGTCCTTTTGGGATGAGGAAGTTTCTTGCATAACCATCCTTAACATTTATGACTGCCCCTACTTGTCCAAGATTTTTTACATCTGCTTTAAGAATAACTTGCATAATGAAAGCTCCTTTCGATTAATTAGAATTTATTAATCTTTAGTATAACCAATTAAACAAGATAATCAAAAGTTATCTTTAGGGTATGATAAACGGAAAAAATTTCTTTGTCTCGCAGCTTCATACAGGCAAGCTGTTGCAGTCATAGCGACATTGATACTCTCAGCTTTACCTGAAATGGGTATTTTAAATATTCCCTTTGCCTTTTCTTGTAAAGAAGTGCTTACCCCGTGTGCCTCATTTCCAAAAATTAAAGCAATCGGTTTATTGAAATCGATCTCATAGATAGAATTATGGGCTTTACTGCTTGTTGCATAAATTGAAATATCTCTGGATACAAGGTATTTTAAAAGCTCACTTTTTTCAGTTTTAATAACAGGGATATTAAAGATACTTCCAGCCGTTGCCCTTATTGCCTTTGAGTTAAATGGTTCGCATGTCGAAGGAAGGGTAACTACTGCGTTTGCACCAAATGCATCTGCAGCCCTGATAATAGTTCCTATATTGCCTGGGTCCTGAATTGCATCACATATGATTAAGAGCGGATTATTAGCAGATTTAATCTCATCAAGCTTCAAAGACTTATAATTTATAATAGCAATCAAACCCTGCGGAGATTCAGTATCTGCAAGCAATGAAAGCAAGTGTTCTGTTATCAGCACCTTTTCTATGCTTGGTATATATTTCAGAATCTTTTGAAAGTCTTTTTTTGAAGCAAACTCCTCTGTAAAGAAAAGTGTCTTTATAGAGGATAAGGATGAAACAATTGCCATCTCTATTAAATGATGTCCTTCTATTAAAAAGAGGTCTCTTGAAGCTCCACTTCTTTTTTTAATCTTTATCGCCTCTTTAATCATAGGATTAGAAGGACTTTTTATGGTTTTATAATTAGTTATCATAATAGTATTATACCTAAAAGAGGACATGATGAGAACTTTGTCTTGAAAAACAAATATTATAGCAATTAAGCGATAGAATGACAGCAAAAAGAAAGGGAAAAGGGAGGAAACAAGCGTTCAACTTTATGCAACAGAAGGCTAATAGGCTAAAATGCTCTTTAAACAGGAGCAATTGCTAAATTTTTATACTCAATTCGGACTCTGCACATTTCTATCGGCAGATTTAGGTGATTCCGAAAAATAGAGATAGAAAATGATAGCCCCTACAAATCCCCCTCACCTGAGGAACTTTTGGTAGAGTCCCATCTCTATTTTAGGGGTGATTTATCAGGCTTGACATATACAGTTTCAGATTGATAAACTACTGGATTAAAATTCTAAAGAGGGGGGGGATATATATTGCCCTCTATAAAGGTTAGAGATAATGAATCTTTTGAATCAGCGCTAAAGCATTTTAAGAAACAATGTGAGCGTGAAGGGATTCTGTCTGAAATCAAGAAGAGGGAGCATTACGAGAAGCCAAGCGTTAAGAGAAAAAAGAAGATTATAGCTGCTCGTAAGAAAGCTTCCAAACGCGTCCGCATGAGATATATCTCCGCAAGATAATTGTGACTATAATTGAAAAGTTAAATTCCGATTTGAAAGAGGCTTTGAAATCAAAGGATAGCTTAAGACTCTCTGTTATTAGGTTAATCAAAGCCTCTTTGAAAAACAAACAGATTGAAAAAATGAAGGAACTTACCGAAGATGATATTGTGTCGGTACTTCTTTCTCATTCCAAGCAAAGAAAAGAATCTATAACTCAGTTCACTTTAGCTAGCAGATTAGATCTTGCCGAAAAAGAAAAGAAAGAGCTTGAGATAATCGAGCAATACCTTCCTAAAAAGCTTTCAGCTGAAGAAGTAGATGAAATTATCATATCTTCTTTAAAGGAAGCGACAATTACTTCTTTGAAAGACATCGGTCTTGCGATGAAGATTATTATGCCTAAAATAAGAGGCTCTGCTGATGGCAAATATGTTAATCAAAGAGTCAGGGAGATATTATTAGACTCTTAATCTTGATTTGCTAATAAAAGTTTCTGCCAACAAGCCTTTTGAATTTCAAAGAATCATTTGAGTGTCATTTAATAACAGGAACATACTTTAATCATTGCTGGTCCTGCAAAAATAGACTTATGAAGTTTTTTAAATAAAAAAACAAGCAGGATAGGCATCTCGCCTATTGGGATCTAACTATTTATGATAGCCAAGATGGCTGGCATATCATTGAATATAATCTTTATTTCTATTTTACTAATGTTTGTCAAATCCCTATTTAGAAAGTAGTCATTGCGAGGCGAAGCCGAAGCAATCTCATTTCTTTGAGGGATTGCCACGCGCCTTTCAGATGCTCGCAATGACAGTAGGGATAAGCCTTTTGAGTGTCTAAATCGGGATTTAGATGTTTTTAGAATATATAATTTTTTATCTTTAATATGTCATTATAAAAAGTTGAACTTATTTTCTGGTTACTACTTAGTGTCTGTTTATAAATTGAATGGTTGCCTTCTCTCTGTCATTCCCGTGAAGGTTTGAACGGCGTCTGGATGTTCGACTAAGGAACCCTGACAACGACATTCGAGGACAGGCTTTGGGCATAACAATAATGGAAAACTATAGTTTATAAACAGACTCTACTTAATACGGCATTTATGACTTTATAAACATACATTAAAAGGGGTGTTCAATTGAAATTATTAGATTTTTACAAAAAAGCTATAAATTTAGGCATTGAAAATGACCCAAGAGGGAAAGATTTTGTTTTAGAAGAATTGTTAATGAGAAAAAGAGACTATGAAAAATTAAATTCCCGTGAAAAGACTTTCTTCGACATCGAGAGGCTTGAAAATCCTTACCCTGACTCCAGAATTCTGCACGGAGATGGAGGGCATGAGATTAAAAGCATTTTAGTAGGGGTTGATATTGATGTTGCTGAGATTTTACTTGCTGAGACACTGAAAAATAAACATATCTCGGTTGATGCAATCCTTTCTCATCATCCAGGAGGCAGAGCATATGCTAGTCTTTATTCTGTTATGCATATGCAGGCAGATATATTACACAAATTTGGTGTTCCAATAAATATAGCTGAAGGACTTATGGAGAATAGAACTAAGGAAGTAGAGCGGAGATTATCTCCTATTAATCATACTCGAGCTTCAGATGCTGCGAGGCTCCTTGATGTGCCTTTGTTATGCCTCCATACCCCTTCAGATAATATGGTAGCTACTTATCTTCAGAGATTATTTGATGAAAAAAAACCTTACACCCTTGATGATATTCTGGAGGCATTGATTGCAATAGATGAATATTCAGAAGGCGAGAGAAATGGTGCGGGCCCGAAGATATTAATTGGCAATAAAAATAGAAAAGCAGGAAAAATTTTTGTAGATATGACAGGCGGTACGGAAGGCTCAAAAGAGATATTCAATAATATTTCTTTAAGCGGTATCAATACTGTCATTGCTATGCATCTAAGCGAAGAGCATAGGACTGAGGCAGAAAAAAACCATCTAAATGTAATTATCGCTGGGCATATTGCGAGTGATAATCTTGGATTAAATCTCTTGCTTGATGGGATTCTCAAGGAAGAACATATTAAAATCTATGAATGCTCAGGATTCAGACGATTTGCAAGAATCTAATAAAGTTGAGTTAACCAAAAATGATATTCAGACGACCTACATGGGATGAATATTTTATTGAAATAGCTAAGGTTGTATCTTCTCGTTCCACCTGCATTAGACGCAGATATGGAGCCGTTATTGTAAAGGATCATGTAATAGTAAGCACAGGTTACAATGGAGCTCCAAGAGGTTCAATTAATTGTGTTGATTTGCAGATTTGTAAAAGAAAGGAGCTCAATATCCCAGCAGGAGAACGATATGAACTCTGTGAAGCAGTTCATGCTGAACAAAATGCAATTATAAATGGCTCTCCTGAAAGGATGAAAGATGCAACCATTTATATTGCAGGATTTGAAGATGATAATCACTTTGCAAACAGTGCCCCATGCCTTTTATGTAAGAGAATGATAAAAAATGCTCAGATTAAAGAGATTGTCTATCTCCTTAAAGATGGTAGAATAATAAAGGGAGACACCTTTTGAATTTTACAGAAAACCATAGATTCAAGTTAAAAACTTGAACCCATGGTTTAAACATACGAAATTGTTTATGATTAAATCTCTCTTCCTGTAGCAATTGCAAAATTTCTAAGCATTTGCAGCATAGAAGCAAATTTCTCTGGAGTTAATGACTGTTGACCATCAGAAAATGCTTTATCAGGGTCAGGATGGACTTCAATCATGATACCATCTGCACCTGCAGCAACTGCGGCGTAAGACATAGAAGGAACATATTTAGAATATCCTGTTGCATGAGAAGGATCGACTATAACTGGCAAGTGGGTTTCCTCTTTAAGGACAGGTATTGCTGACAGATCAAGTGTGTTGCGTGTTTTTGTCTCAAATGTCCTTATCCCTCGTTCGCAGAGGATGACGGAGCGATTGCTTTCACTCAGTATATACTCAGCACTCATGAGCAATTCTTGAATAGTCATTGACATGCCCCTTTTAAGTAAAACGGGTTTTTTGAGTTTACCAACCCTTTTCAATAGTTCATAATTTTGCGCGTTTCTCGTTCCAATCTGGAGGATATCTGAATATTCAGCTACAAGTTCTGCTGTTTCTGGATTTACTACTTCAGTAACAATAGGCAGACCTGATATTTTGCGAGCCTTTGAGAGCAGTTTTAATCCCTCCTTTTTCATTCCTTGAAATGTATAGGGAGATGTTCTTGGTTTAAATGCTCCGCCTCTCAATATGTCAGCCCCTGCCTCTTTAACTGCTTGAGCCACTTTAATTATCTGTTCTTCATTTTCTACTGCACATGGTCCAGCCATAACGACAATTTTACTGCCACCAATAGAAACATTTTCAGATATTTTTATTATGCTTGCTTCTTTCTTTACTTCCTTTGAGGCAAGCTTATAAGGCTTAAGTATAGGGACTATTTTTTCAACCCCATTCATAGATTCGAGGGATTGAAGAATAAACTTTCCCCTTTCATCCCCAACAGCACCAATAACATCTCTCGTTGTTCCTTGAATTATATGAGGTCTGTAGCCATATTCTTTTATTCGGGATATCACATCTTCTTTCTCCTTCTCAGTTGCATCTGGTTTCATCACGATAATCATCATAGCTCCTTTCGATTTTGAACCAAAAGAAAAGCCGAGGGTTATGCCCTCGGCTATGCATTTCAAAAAAATTAAAACCGGGGGCGACCCTTTGTCTATCCCCGGTTCATGATTTATTTTAAGAGTTTTTTATATATCCTCTAAAATCAACCATCTACCAAAGATAGACGGCGTAAAGAAAAAGAAGAATAAGCTGCGCCAGCAGCAGTAGAGGTTAAAATTGAGGATAATTTTTATTTGCATATAATTATATAAACTATTTCAGATGCTTATGTCAAGTGAACTATTGCTGACCATAGTTCCATTGCCTTTTATCCCCTTTGACAAGAGGTTCAAGACTTATCTTAAATTTTTAGCGGACAATAGCAATAGTGTTATAATATTATTAATGAAATTAACCTTCAGACTTATTGTTTCTCTTTTCATTGGTATCACGCTTGTTGTAACAATCTTTTCTTTTATTCAGATAAAGGATGAAAAAAACAGGCTTCAGGCAGATATTGAACGAAGAAGTATAATACTTGCAGAGAGCCTAAGAGAGTCTGTTGTAACACTGGTTGAAACAGCACGGACAGAAAGATTAAATCGCCTTGTAGAAAAATTCGGCAACCGTGAAAGATTAAAAGGTGTTGCTGTTTTTGATGCATCAGGAAATATTATATCTTTAAACTCTTTTCTTAAATCCCATATATCAAAAACACCTGTTGAGGTGGTTAATGTTCTTGCTGAAAAATCTCCTAAATCTATGCTTATAAAGATTGATAAAGAAAAAATTTACCTTTATGTCATACCAATATTTTCAGATACATTTGAAGAAAAACCTCTCATTGGTGCTTTAGCTGTTTTTCAGGATGCTTCATACATTGATATAAGGCTTAAAGAAATATGGAAACAGAACATGATTCGTTTACTATCATTAACTGTTTCAATTGTTGCAATCTCACTCCTGGTAATTAAATGGAATATTACAGGGCCGGTGGCTCGTATGGCTGAATGGCTCAAGGAATTAAGAACAGGAAAGATAAAAAATCCTCCTGCTGATATGTCTGTTAAGGGTGATGTTCTTGCTCCGTTAGTAAATGAGGTGACAACCCTTATTAAAACGCTTTCAATGGTCAGGGCAAAAGCTGAAGAGGAGGAAAAACTTAAAGCAGTTACAGATTCTTTATGGACTGCTGAGAGGCTTAAGGGGTTTATCAGAGAGGAGTTAGGAGATAAAAAATTATTCCTTCTTTCAAATAGAGAACCCTATATGCATGTAAGAGATGGAGAAAACATAAAATGCGTTGTTCCTGCAGGAGGACTTGTTACAGCACTTGACCCTGTGATGAAAGCCTGTGATGGAGTATGGATTGCGCACGGAGCAGGTGATGCAGACAGGGAGGTTGTTGACAAAGATGATAAAATCAGAGTGCCACCTGAAAAACCATCTTATACACTAAAAAGAGTATGGCTTACAAAGGATGAAGAAAAAAGATATTACTATGGATTTTCTAACGAGGGACTGTGGCCATTGTGTCATATAACCTATGTAAGACCGGCTTTCAGACAGGATGATTGGATTGAATATCAAAGGGTGAATGAAAAATTCGCAGATGCCTTACTTGATGAGATAAAATATGAAGATACCCCGCTTGTCCTTGTTCAGGATTATCAGCTTGCACTCGTTCCTCTTTTAATAAAACAGAAAAGACCTGATGCTAGGATAGCCTTATTCTGGCACATCCCCTGGCCCAATCCTGAAGTGTTTGGCATTTGTCCATGGGCAAGAGAAATTCTTATTGGTATGCTCGGTGCTGATTTGATAGGATTTCATATTCAGTTTTACTGCAACAATTTCCTTGACACCGTTGACAGATTCCTTGAGTCAAAGATAGATTGGGAACATTTTTCAATAGAAAGAAGAGGACAGATTACCACTATAAAGCCTTTCCCAATAAGCGTGAGTGTGGAGGATTTTGATGAGGATATTGAAAATAAAGATGAAATGAGGAGAAAACTCCTCAAGGAACTTGGGGTAAAAGCAGAATACATTGGTGTAGGAGTTGACAGAATTGATTATACAAAGGGGATTCTTGAAAGATTTCTTGGCATTGAAAGATTTTTAGAAAAATACCCTCAATTTATAGGTAAATTCAGCTTTGTGCAGTTTGGTTCCCCAAGCAGAACTCATATAAAACATTACAGGGAGATTATGGATGCAGTTGAAGAAGTTGCTGATAGGATTAACTGGAAATTTCAGAGCAATAATTATAAACCTATAATATTTCTTAAAGGCTATCATCCTCACTCAAAAATTATACCTTTTTATAAAATTGCAGATTTATGCAAGGTAACCTCACTTCATGATGGAATGAATCTTGTTGCAAAGGAGTTTATTGCTTCAAGGGATAGTGATGATGGCGTTCTTATTTTAAGCCAGTTTGCAGGCGCATCCAGAGAGCTTAAAGATGCTATTTTAATTAATCCCTATGACATAGAGAGCATAGCAGATGCAATATATGTGGCTTTAACAATGGATGAAGAAGAAAAAAAGGAAAGAATGCGGAAGATGAGGAGTTTTGTTAAGGAAAGAAATATCTATCGCTGGACAAAAGACCTGATAGCATCATTGGTAAGACTGTAAAATGCCAGAGTATCTTTTTCATTCAAACTGGCTTGAACTAATAAAAAAAGAAAAATCGTTTCTTTTCTTTGATTTTGACGGAACTCTTGTGCCTATAATGAAAAATCCAAAAGATTGCTATTTATCAGATAATGTAAGAGAGAGCCTTTATAAACTTAAAGACAAAATAAAAATAGGAATAATAAGCGGTAGAGATTTAAGGGACTTAAAAAAGAGAGTTTCAGTTGAAGGTATATATTATAGTGGAAGCCATGGATTACAGATAGAGGGTCCCGATATAAAATATACTAGTCCCGATGCTTACAGGTTGAAGCCTTATATAGATGAAATTTACAGTAAGGTTAAAAGTGTATCTAAGAGGTTCGCAGGAGCTTTAGTTGAGAAAAAACCACTTTCCTTTACTCTTCACTATCGTCAGGTGGAGAACAAACCAAGGAAAGAGATGAAAAGGCTTTTTTTTGATATCATCAATTATTCCAGAGGAAATAATATAAAAGTTTTAAATGGAAAAATGATCTTTGAAGTATTGCCAGCAATTGATTGGAATAAGGGCACGGCAGTTTCATTGATGATAAAAAGTTTTAACAAAAAAATTTTACCAACTTTTATTGGTGATGATATCACAGATGAGACGGTTTTTAGTGAAATTAAAGATCAAGGATTAACAGTTAAAATAGGTTATTCAAAAAAGACAGTGGCAAAATATTTTCTCAGAAATCAGACAGAAGTTTATAAACTTATTAAAATTATGAAAGAGGGTTTAAATGTTTGATTGGTTTGAGAAAGACTGGTTGTCTGTATTTGTTCCGTTAATAGTATTTATAACCTTTACTGTTTTAGCTTTTTGGATAAGATTTAAATTTTCTAAATATATTAATTCTAAGCTGGAACAAATAAAATGGGCAGAGAAAGATATACTGCTTTCAAATCTTACAATTATAGTGTTTTACTGGATTTTAATCTTAGGAACCTATACAGCAGTTGAAATCTCTCCAATTAAAGGCTCTCTTTATATCTTTATAACAAGAGTTCTCCTAACAGTATTTTTTGTGTCTTTAGTATATGTTTTTTACGGAGTGATTACAGGAATTTTAAATTTTTACTCTACTAAAATTAAGAAACCTCTGTTCACATCATTTCAGAGGTTGAAAACTGCTTTAACTATAATTTTCATAGCAATCGGTATTTTAATACTTTTTGAAATCTGGAAATTTCCCACAACTCCTTTTATTCTTTTTATAATTCTTGGCTCAGCAATTGCAGTTTTTGCATTCAGGGATAATTTTTCAAACTTAATAGCAGGTTTTGAAATCATTAATAGTGAAATAATTAAAAAAGGAGACTACATAAAACTTGAAACAGGAGAAGAAGGGACAGTTTTAAATGTCACATGGAGGCATACAGAGATAAAAGGATTTGAGGAAAAAATAATTTTAATACCTAACAGCAGATTTATTAAAGTCAAACTGGAAATTTTCAGAAAACCTCCTAAAAAAGCAAAAGAACCCTTTCGTTTTTATACGAGGCTTAATACAAAAAAACTTACAGGATTAAAGGCAAAAAACCTGATGGAATTATTAAAATATATAAAAGAAGTACCAGACTCTGTTATTTTCTATCATACCCATGACTTTATTGAGGAGTATCATTATCTTATCCCTCAGCCATCTAATGAATTTGCCCTCTGGGTTGGAAATATTCTTGGATATGAAGCTCTTTCTGAAAAGCTTTCTACAATTGATATATTTGAGTTTTCAAGCATTGGAGAATTAAGAAGAAGAATAGCTGATATACTGGAAGAATACATAAATAACAATCCCAGTGATAATAACTGTAGAGAAGGGGAGGAGTTTCATTTCATAAAATCTGTAAGTGTAATTATGCCTACACCTTATATTGCCCATGATTTAAGAGAATTTGTGCAGATTTTAAGGTTTATAAGCCCTAATTCTTTATTTTTCCATATATATGAGGCAAAATTAAGAGTTGGTAAAATTGCAAATGATTTTTCACTGTGGCTAAGTGAAAGTCTTGCTGAGGAAAGGCTTGTAGAAAGTATTACGAGGATAGACCCCTATATGCTCACAATTGAAGGTGTAAGGGAAAAAATTATTTCCACGGTTGAAAGCTATCTTGAAACGGAGGGAGTAGGTGAATAAAGAGCCGCAGGCTACGAGACCTAAGCTTAGAGATTATGAGCCGATAATTGGAATATCTGCCATTGAAGAGCTAAAAATTCTTGCAGATAAACTTTCAGGGAAAAAGGTTCAGAATATTAATTCAACATACATTGGTGGAGGAGTTGCTGAGATTCTCGCAAGAATGGTTCCATTTCTCAATGAACTTGGGGTAGATACAAAATGGAGCGTGATTAAAGGAGACAATGAATTTTTCAACATAACAAAAAAATTTCATAATGCCCTTCATGGTAAAAAAGAGGAATTCACAGAAAGTGAATTTGAATATTTTCTTGAAGTAAACAGGAGAAATTCGGAAGAACTTTACTTTTCAGGAGATGTAATTTTTGTTCATGACCCTCAACCTATTGCACTTATTCAAAAACGGAATGAAGTAGGGGAAAAATGGATATGGCGCTGCCATATTGATGTCTCAAACCCTGATGAAAAAGTATGGAATTTCATTAAAGATTATGTTGAAAAATATGATGCAGCAGTTTTTTCTGCTCCAAACTTTGCAAAGATGCTTAAAATCGGAATGTTCTTAATATATCCATCAATAGACCCCTTAAGTAACAAAAATAAGCAACTTTCTGAGGAGCAGATTAATGCTGTTTTAGATAAATACGGAATTGATAAAAAAAAGCCTATAATTCTTCAGGTTTCAAGATTTGATTATCTTAAAGACCCTGTTGGTGTTATAAAAGCCTTTGAGATGGTAAGAAAAACTATGCCATGCCAGTTGATTCTTGCAGGAGGAACAGCCACTGATGACCCTGAATCAGATAAAGTTCTAACAGAGGTTAAGGAGGTAGCTGGAAAAAATCCTGATATACATATACTTCTTCTACCACCTGACAGAGATATAGAAATAAATGCCCTGCAGAGAGCTGCAACAGTAATTGTTCAGAAATCAATCAAAGAAGGCTTTGGATTAACCGTGACAGAGGCATTATGGAAAGGTAAACCCATTGTTGCCTCAGCTGTTGGTGGAATTCTGCTTCAGGTAAAACACAAAATTACAGGTATGCTATGTCATTCAATAGAAGGCGCTGCCTATGCAATAAGAACCCTTTTAACAAATCCAGAACATGCCCAGTGGCTTGGTAAAAATGGATATGACCATGTAAAGCAAAACTTTTTAATAACAAGACATCTTAAGGACTATTTGCTTGTGTTTCTTTCTCAGTATTATAAGGATGAACTGATATATCTTTAATAATTCACATATCAATTTTCTCACATAATATTACCGGCGATCACTACTGTCCTATTAAAATATAGATAATTGTAGGTCGGGTTCTCTTACTTTAATGATAAGGAGATTCTGACTAAACACATTTGTTTTACTAAACAGAAATTGCATCTAAAAAGACTTGCACGCCTCTCATAGCTCCTGCATTCAAGAGCAAAGGGCAATGGAAATTGGCAATTATTTCCTCTCCTTGTCTTCTTAGGATGACCAAAACAGCGAGGTCATTATCATCAACGAGATTAAGCAGATGCTTTGTGGTATCATCGAGTGAAATTTTGAAGTCTGGTTTTAGTAAATGGGGTTCAACCACAATGAATGCTACATCTGAGTCATCCACTGCCTGCAGCCATTTTAAGGCTGTATCTTTATAGTCCATCAAAATATACCTTTTGATATCAGGAAATCCGGGTATGCCTTCAGGAAAATATATTATTTTATCCTCTGCAATCTTGATTAAGCCAAACCTTGAAGTCTCAAAATTAATCATCTCTTTTAAAAACCTCTTTTAGCTTTGTAAATTCATCTACACTCAGTGAAGATGCAAGTATATTTTCTGATTTGATTTTGTCATATAGTTCTTTACGATAAATTTTCATTGCTGAAGGGGCTTCAATGCCAAGTTTGACATGAGTGGCATTAACATCTATAACGGTAATCGTGATATCGTCGCCGATTTTTATAGATTCGGATATTTTTCTGGTGAGAACGAGCATTAGATTATCTTAAAAAATCAAATAATGACTGAGAAAGCTGCTTTACTGATGACTGTCTCAATGCCTGTATAGCTGTCTCATGTTTTGTTATTGTGCTAATTATTTCGGCTAAATCTACATCCTCAGTATTAGAAAGAACTGTCTTGAGATTTAAGGTGCTGTCTTCGTTGTTTGCAATTTGATTGTCTATCCGATTGAGTATAGCTCCAGCATAAGCCTGATGATTGATTATATTATTGAATGCTTTTTCAAAAGGCTTCATTAAAGCTTCTACTCTTGTAACATCGTTGCTATTAAGTGCAGAAGTCAGGATATTCGTCATCTGCATAACATTTGAATAGTTGAATGTATCTAAAACGGTAATATTATCAGTATCTCTTATCTCAACTGTAATCATTGTGTCAGCGCCAGGAATATAATGAATATACTTACCGTCATTCAATCTTAACTCTTCTGGTGCAGCCATTGTATATCCAAAAATGTGAACTCCGGGAGAGTTAATTGGTATAGCAGCTTCCTTATCAATCATTACATTAATGTAACCTTCATCACCCTGATAATTATATGTTGTGGAATTAAAAGACTGAATGTCAGTTCTATATCCAGAAAACATATACCTGTCTCTGAATTTGCTATTTGAGAGATTCAAGAGATGGTCTTTTAATTGTCCAACCTCATTGGCTATAGATTGTCTTCCCAATGCATCAGTATTATCACTCACCCCTATGAGTATTAGTTCTTTTATTCGGGTTAAAGTATCAGCGACAGAAGACATCTTCATTTCTGTAAAGCTGAGATGAGAAATAGCTTCATCTATATTTCTCATATATTGATTATTTAGATTGATGCTCAATTTATAGTCAAGGGATCTTGTTATCCCTACCACATCATCAGAAGGCTTATTGATTTTCTTGCCCGTCGCAAGCTTCTCGCTGCTATCAGACAAATGTGTAAGATTCCTCTGAAGGGATCGCACAAACTGATTATATATCATGAATGATGTAACTCTCATAGGTTTAAAATAGTCTGCAGTAATTCATCTGTTACTTTGATCATTTTTGCAGCCGCCTCATAAGAACGTTGAAATTTCACTAAATTAATTGCCTCTTCATCCAAAGATACTCCAGAAATAGATTCCCGCCTTTTTGATATTTCCATTAGAAGATTCTCTTCAAATGAAAAACTATCTCTTGAAGCTGAGGCAAAAGATGCTGTCTCGGAGATAATGCCTCTGTAATAATTTGTATATGTTAAATTGCCAAGATCATTTATTTGATTTTGTGAAAGTTGTATGATTGCCAGTGCATTTTCATTGTTTGCGGGCAGTCCTGCTGTATTTGATGATGCGGCAATCTTGCTTGGATCAGAGATTGCGACGCCAAAATTCTTAACCGATTGCGTTAACGGGCTTATGAAAAATTTATCACGAGCAGCAACTGTACCTGTAATGGTTATGTTGATGCCTTCAAATGAAATGGAATTGCCTGAAACATAAGCACCTGTTGCAACTATCGAACCAGTGCCCCTATTTGTTACATAATAATTGCTTGCGGAATCGAAAGTAACATCATATTCATCAAGTGTTACCTGTGCATAATCTGCTATTGCAGCAGTAATATCTGCACCATCAGAAAAATCTTTTGTAAAAAGACTGAATGGTATAAAAAAATCATTTAAATTTGATGAATCTAGTCCGTAACCTGAACGGTGGACAAGATTTATTTCTTTGATGATGGATGCTATTAGTCTGCGGAATTTATATTGTATGTTATTTTGAATATCGTCTCGGGCATCTAACAAACCTCCCATCCTGCCTTTTTCGATATATTTAGTAACATTTATGCCATCCAGAATGAGTTCCTTATCTGAATTATCGTTTAATGTTGTTGAGAGAGGATTAGTTTTAACACCGTACACGAGATTCCTCATGCCTACCATTACAGTTATACTCCCAAGGTCATCTTCATAAGTGCTGATATCAATAAGTTCTGAGAGTTGATTTAAATAAACCTGCCTCTGATCTCTATAATCATGAGCTGAATTAGGACTACCTGCTTCGGTCTCGAGGATTTTTTCATTGAGTGAAGCTATATTTATTGCGAGTTTATTGATGCGTGAGATCAAATTGTCTATCTCTTCATTGATATATTTAAGATTATCGAGTAAATCTTGTTCTATCTTCTTTGCTGCGTCAACTAATGCATGAGAGCTTTGTAGTAAAACAACTCTTTGGGGAGAACTCTCAGGATTTGTAGCAACCTCATGCCAGGCATTGAAGTAGTCATTAAAGGATTTCGAGAGCCCGAAATTTTGCGCCTCATTAAAAATCTGTTCAATTCTGCTATATGTCTCTATTAATGAATAAGATCTGCCATAGTTCTGGTGTTGTTTAAGCAGTTGTGATTCGATAAATTCTTCATAAGACCTTCGAATACCAAGGAATGCAACACCCCTGCCTATCAATCCGCCCTTGCCAAAAACAGGGGACATAGTTGTCAATACAGCTTCTTGTCTGCTAAAACCAGGGGTATTAATATTGGCGATATTATGACTGATTATGTTTAACGCCTTCATATTAACATATAAAGCCGTCTTGCCGATGTCGAGCATTCCAAGAATGGACAAATTAAGCCTCCATTGACAGCATATTAGGTTTTTGAGGAGAATTTATTTTCAGACCTGTTGATTCAAAAAAGCCGATTGTATTTTTGAAAAAAAAGTTTGTTCTATCTATGAGAATTCTATTAAATTCATTTAGTTCTGCTATGCTCTGTATCAGCGATAAAAGCTGCAGACGAAGAGACTCGAATGAATCGTCCCCATCAATCTTAAAAAGGATGCTCTGATCTATTTCTCCCCTAATGCCATTTTCTATATAATATTTTTTGAGAAGTCTTTTCCTCTCGTTCTCGAGGAGCTTTAATCTCATTACAATAGTATCCTTTTCCTTTAATAAATCTTCGATTTGAGAGGTATGAAGATTAACCAAATACAGCCTTTCTTTCTGAAGCAAAATCTGAAGCACGCTGTATCCATTGATTAATTCACTCATAATAGCTTTAATGCCATCTGATGTATTCATATTTCATTAAGTATGCTTTGGGCTATTTGTAAGGGGTTAATATTATAGTTGCCTGATTCTATTGCCTTCTTGACTTCAGCAACCTTATCTGCTCTTACATCAGGCATCTGGCTAATCATTGACATAAGCTCTGCAACCTCTCTTGCCTTTCCAGATATATCTACCCTATCAGATGTAACCGTCTTTTCAGTAGATTGTGGTGATTCTTTGGCGTCTGGCTTGGTTATTTTTTGTAGATTTTGCTGAGCCAAGTCCTGCAATTGCGAAGGTTTATTATTGTATATCTTCACTTTTTACCTCCTTCAGAGGGTTTTTACTATATTATCGGATTTTTCATTCTTTTTCTTTAATTTTATGAGATATCAAGAAATTTTGCAGGGTTGAGCCTTCCATCCATTATATATAATCTCAAAATACAAATAATTTATCTATCTTGTCTCTGAAAATAATTTTCTTTGTCGAGGCTTTTTAAAAGCATCTCTTTAATGCCAAGACCTTTTTCAGCACAGAGCCTTGCAAGTTCCATATCAAACAAGTTGGTATAAATCTCCCCACCAAGACCATTTTTGGATGATTCTCCAATGGTCTTTCTCATAGCCTTGATTAATTCGTAGGCAAAAAGGGTCTCCATCTCTGTTGCAGCAGCCTTGATGGCTTCGGGGTCGTTCCTCTCCTTAATTGAATCAAGATTTTTTAAATGTCCTGATGATAAATGATGTATATTAAAGACTGGCATTACATAATCTCCACTTCTGCCTTTAGGGCACCTGATTTTCTTAATGCTTGTAATATTGAGATTAAATCCCTCGGAGTTACTCCCAGCGCATTCAAAGCTTTTACAATCTCACCAAGATTAACGCCTGATACCTGAACAAGAGATGCCTTTTCTTCTCTAACCTTAACCTCTTGCTTTGGCACTACAACCGTTTCAGCAGTTGGGGGCGCAAAAGGCGGAGGCTGATAGACTTTATATTCTGTCCTAACCTCTATTGTTAAGTTTCCATGGGCAATTGCAACTGGTGAAATCTTAACATTTTCTCCTATTACTATTGTGCCTGTCTTTTCGTTCACAACAACCCTTGCAGAGACATCTACTGTAACATTTATACCTTCTATTTGAGATATGAAATCAGCAATTGTGTCAGTATGTTGAGGAGGTATCTTGATTCTAATTGATGAAGGGTCAATAGTAAAAGCATATTCAGATTGCAATGTCTCATTTATCATCTTTGTAAGAGCACTTGCAGTTGTAAAGTCAGGTTTATGCAGAAATAATCTTAAATAGCCATTGCTGCCTAATGTGAAAGGTGGATCCTTTTCAATTATTACACCCTCTGGCACTCTGCCAGCAGTGGGATGATTTTTTTGCACCCTTGTGCCTCCACCACCGCCTATGAATCCACCTATTGAAACAGGTCCTTGAGCAAGCGCATATACATTGCCATCTGCTGCTTTCAGAGGAGTAATTAATAAAGTTCCTCCCTGTAGGTTTTTTGCATCACCGATTGTTGATACCAATGCATCAATCCTCATTCCCGGCTTAGGAAAAGGCTGCATAGTCGCTGTTACTATAACGGCTGCAGTATTTTTAGCTTTGATATCATTAGGTCTAACAGCGAGCCCCATCCTCTGAAGCATATTTGCAATACTTTGCATAGTAGAGATTCCTTTATCACCAGTTCCCTCCAGCCCTACTACAAGTCCATATCCTATCAATTGGTTTTCTCTTACTCCCTCAAAGCTTGCTATGTCCTTAATTCTTTCAGCATAAATTTCTGTCAATACTGAAAGATTAGCTACTAATATGAATAAAATGAAAAATATAGTTTTTTTGATTATTTTCATTTCTTAGTATTCCTATAGTTTCAATTACTTATTTAAAATGGCCAGACCCTATCAATAAATCTTGCAAGCCAGCCAGGGCTTTGTTTCTCTTGTAAAACTCCATCACCGACAAAGAATATCTCAGCATTTGCAACCTTGCTGCTTAAAACCGTATTGTCAACTGCTACATCCTCAGTTCTTATCATTCCTCTTAAGACGAGTATCTGTTTTTCATTATTAATTGTTATCTCTTTTCTCGATTCTATCGTAAGATTGCCATTCGGCATCACCTCTACCACCTTCGCAGTAATAGTGCCTATAAGCCTCCCTTCTCTATTTGTCTCGCCTGTGCCTTGAAATTCACTCTTCATTGAACCCTTAACAGATGGCGAGAATGTATGACCTTTGCCATATAGGTTCTCGAGGTTAAGATTATTTGGTATCCCAAAGATAGTATTCACCCCTGCATCGAGTTCAGATTCCCTTGTTGCTGTAGTATCAGCTGTTCCTGAACCTGCGATAGTCTCTATAACTCTAATAGTTACTAAGTCATTAAGCCTTCTTGCCCTCGTATCCTCATAAAGACTTGCCCTTTCAACCCATAATGAGTTTGCAGTTGGTTTAATGATCCTTTCTTCCTGATAGACATATTTTGGAGGACGCTCCGGCAATTGCGGTGTAGTGGCGCAAGAAGTCAATGATAAGACAAAGCATATAAAAATGAATAAATAATAATTTGATTTATTTATTAACTTAAAATTCAACCTTGACTGTACTTTCATCAACGAGCACCCCTGATATGACTTTCTTAGAAGATAGGTTCATAACCTTAGCTTTACCGCCGACATAAGCGTTGTTTTTAATTTCTCCAGTTGTTCTTATAATAAAATGAGGAGATTCAATTACTACAAAAACCATCTGCCCTTTTCTTACAACCCTTTTCTCTTGAAGCGATGCATCAACAATAGGCGTATTGGCATTCACTGGACGACTCAACTGCTTTCCAACTGCATCGTTTATCTTATTTATAGCTCCTCTCGGTATCTTTGTAACATCAAACAATGTAAGATATACATCTGTAAGCTCAAGATAATCACCTTTTCTCATTGATTTACTGCTCATTACAACCCATTCATATGCCTTAACATGAGCTGTGGCATTAATTCTCTTACCATCTTGCAGTTCGACTGAGAAGGCTGTTTTGCCTGGAGGTGGCTTTTGAAATAATATCCTTTTAGGTAGTTCATTAATTTCTGAGTTTGCACTAAGGTCGGAGATTTCAATTTCAGCCCATGGAAAATTCTTCTTAATATATGACTTCATTATGCCATTGAGGTCATAAGTTTCAGCAAAACAATTATTAGTAAATAAAAAAAGGATTCCATAAATAATCAATGTCATCAAGAATAAGATTTTCTTAAACAGTTGTATATGTTTAATTAGATAAAGGCTTTTCATTGATTTTCCTTGTTTTTAATAATTATCTCTTCAGATTATTAGCGGTCTGGAGCATTTCATCAGAAGCCTGAACAGCCTTGGAATTAATCTCATAAGCTCTTTGACTGATAATCATATTAACCATTTCCTGAACAACATTGACATTACTTAATTCTATAAATCCTTGATTGATAGTTCCAAGCCCTTCTGTAGCTGGATTGCCAGTAGTTGCTTCACCAGATGATTCGGTAGCAATAAAAAGATTTTTGCCGATTGGTTTTAGACCACCAGGATTTATAAAACGAGATAGCTCAATCTGACCAATCTCCACTGGTGTAATGCTTCCTGCTTGCACTACTGATATCCTTCCATCTGAACTTATATTAGTGCTTAAGGTGTTGGCTGGAACGGTTATCGCAGGCTCAAGTGGATAACCATCTGAGTTTACTATGCGACCTTCATTGTCTAGCTTGAAGGCGCCAGATCTTGTATATGCAACCGTGCCATCAGGCATTGATATCTGGAAAAAACCATCACCTTCTATAACAAGGTCAAGGGGGTTAGTAGTGTGCATAAAATCCCCTTGATCAAACATTTTTTGAACAGCGATAGGCTTTACGCCTAATCCGACTTGGATGCCGGTTGGTGCTTGCGCCCCTTCAGCGGAAGCAGCGCCTGGGGTTTTTATGTTCTGATATATTAACTCCTGAAAGTCTGCTCGTCCTTTTTTGTAGCCAACAGTATTAACATTGGCAAGGTTGTTGGCTATCACATCAATATTAATCTTCTGCGCCTCCATTCCTGTAGCAGCAGTGAATAATGACCTTATCATTTATAACCTCCCTACTTCATTATTGATCTTTCCTGTTGCCTCATCAAAGGTATGTATAGCTTTTTGATATGTTTCATAATCCCGCATGGTGTGGATCATTTTAATCATTTCTCTTATAATGTTTACATTTGAGGTTTCTAAGAAACCCTGTTTTATCTCAGCCTTCGCTTTTGTGCCTTGCTCATTTGTATGAAACATGCTTTCACCAGTCTTTGTAAGATTTGCAGGCTGTTGAAAATCAATAATTTTAATGACATCAACTTGAACCTTATTGACAGAGACTGAGCCTGTTGGACTTATCTCTATTTTACCTTCAGGTAATTTGATGGGACCTTTTTCACCCAGAACCTTTATGCCATTATAAGTGATAAGAAAACCTTCCTTATCTTTTTTAAAATCACCCCTCCTTGTAAAATAATTGCCCTCAAGGGCTATGAAGCCTTTCCCGTCAATAGCTATATCGAAGGCATTGCCTGTTTTAATAAGATTTCCATCTGAAAAATCTGTTATCATTGGCGAATGAAAGCTCATAGCCTTTAAATCTAATTCAGAACTAACTAAATCCTGCGGTATCAAATAATCATTGAAGGATATCTTGCCTTTTTTATACCCAATGGTATCAGCATTGGCAAGATTTTGAGAAATAACATCCATATGCAACTGCCTTAAGACTGCTCCAGATAATGCTATGTATATCGCTTTGTTCATGCAAAATTGAAAGCAAAGTTAATGCCAGATTGAAAAGATACAAATAGAGAGGCTCTAAACGAAGAATTGATATTTAAGGAGGGAAGAATTTTCCTACATGGAAATATCTGCCTGCATTAATTTTTCTTGAGGTTTAAAAAAAGTTCTACTTCGCCGGCGGGTATATCGAGAAGTTTAGAAATTTCTTCAATTTTCATTCCTTTATTTTTCAAATAAAGAATTTCGTCATATTTATCTGTTCTTGTCAGAGAAGGAATCTTGATAGAATCGGCTCTTTGTAAAAGCCTTTCTATGATCAATATTTTTTTATCTATGGCTGATTCCAGATCCTTTAGAGTGCTTATTTTCTGTTCAATTCTTTCAATTAATAGATCGGCTATCTCTTGAGCCTCTGCAAGCTGAAATGACATGATGTTATTATTCGCAACTTCGCTTTTGCCTTTGAATTTAATTAATTTATTAAACATTTACTATACCCTGAGATCTATTTTGCCTTTTTCTTTTTTCTCTGATTTTTTGGGATTTTTGCGCTTTTTATATGGTAACTCCCTTATGTTTTCTTCCTTTTTAATAACATACGGTGTTTTAAATACCTTTTTTATGAATTCTATTGGCATAAAAAACTCCTTAATTTTGATAAGCCATTTTCTCGATAATAAACCTTTCTTTGAAGATTCCGATAATTTTATCAATCTCATTTTCAGGTATATCAAGAACCTTCAGCCATTTCTCTATACCTAGATCAATTTCTGGCAATGGTCTAATGTAACCTACACCGAGTCTTACACAAATTGCATCAGCTAATCCTATAGTGCCGCATAGGAGTGCTATATAAGGGTCAGTATATTTATTAAGAGATTCAATACTGTGATGTTTTAGGATTACTTCACACAAAAGGTCTGGAAAACCCCATTTTTGTGCGAGGTAATAACCTACCTCTGTATGATCGAACCCCAATATTTCTTGTTCAACTATTATCAAAGGCAGTTTGCTTTCATTAACCTTTTGTAAAATCTGAGTAAATTTATCTGGCATACTATTATTAATTGCTACCTTACCTACATCATGCAAAAGACCTGCCACAACGGCCTCTTCTCTTCTAACATGACTAATAATTAAGCTTATGACGCCTGCAGCGATAGAGACACCTAAACTATGCTCCCATAGTTTCTGCTCTACCGCACCAAATCTTTTATATATACCACGAGTAGCTGCAGCGAGAACTATTAATCTCGTAACTTTTAATCCAAGTATTGAAAGAGCATCCGAGAGAGTGTCAATATTTTGTCTGACTCCATAAAAGGATGAATTGGCAATCTTTAATATCCTTGAGGTCATTGACTGATCAGCCATAATAGCTTTCTGAAGCTCCTGAAGAGAACTATTAGGATTATCTATTAATTCGATAACTCTTGCTGCTACCATAGGAACTGCTGGAAGATCTACCGCTTTTAAGATTATTTCTTTGGATGTCATTGAAACTCCCCCCTATTAATACTGTCATTTATTTGACCCTAAGGTAAATCAAAATCAGAAAAAAGCAACTCCATATAAAACCCAAATCAGGAAAAAAATCTTTGTATATCTATTCTGGCTGAATATAATCTCTCTGCTATGAACCTCCTTTCTTCATCTTTGATAGATAATGCAAGAAGAGCAGCACTTAGTTCATCTGTCCATATACCATCATCTTCAATCCTTGGAGAATATTGTCTTGCAAGCCCCTCTGCAATAGCAGATATAGATACAGCATGATGGTATTGTTTAGATTCTGATGGGGAATGATGATACCTGACTGAATAAATGATCTCTTCTGGCAGTCCAGCTTGCTCTAAAAACCATGCTCCAGCCTCGGGATGTGTACAGCCATAATATTCTATCTCAATTTCAAACATATTTTCAGTAGTAGGTATCTGATAAAATCTCTTACTATCCATTTTATAAAAAACTATTCTTCCGATATCATGAAGGAGTCCAGAAACGAATGATTCTCTTGGGCTTGTAATAAAAACAACCTCTGATAAAGATGAAGCTAAAAAGGCAACCTCGTAACTATGAATCCATAAATTTTTGATATTAAAAGAGCTTTGAGGCGGGAAAATATTCATTACTGTCATCCCAAGTGCAATAGACTTAAGTCTATCAAACCCCATGAGCATAATGGCATGTCTTATATCTCTAACCCGCCCTGAAAGACCAAAGAGGGGTGAATTTGCGACCTTTAGCACCTTTTCAGCCAAAGCCTGATCATGAGAGATCATCTCATATAAATCATTAGCACAAGACTTATCACACTTAGTAATAATAAGTATTTTTCTAAATAATGAAGGCAAAGTTGGCAAATCCTTCAGCCCTTTAATAAATAATCTAACGCCCTCTGAAGTAATCAAATTACCAGTCCCCCTTATAAAAGTCTATTATCTAAGTAACAGCAAAAAATAGAGATTAGACGGTTTCAAGAAATGATTCTTCTCCAAATCTATTTGCTAATTTTGTTTATCCAAATAATAATCTTAATTAGCCTTATTTCCCGATCCTTCCAAAAGCCTTGCCTTCTTAATATCCTCTAAATAATATTTAATCATAGGAGACATCTCAGGTGGCTGCCAATTAGTTTTTTTAGGTTCTTCATGCCATATAAATGGCAGATGAATAATTTGTCCCGGTTTCTCACAACTTTCTAAAGCCTCAAGAGTCTTTATGAGTATCTTACTCTGCCCTTCTTTATCGCCAGGCTCACCGAATAATCTTCCATATGGATATTCGATAGTGGCTGTTCTTGGAATTCCAACAGCCCTATGAAACTCCCATGTCGGGTTTAAAACGATTGTAGAAAATCCGCGTTCTTCTAAAAATCTTGCAGCCAATCCAACTGATTGGCAACAGAATGGTCAAGCAGGAGTCAAAAGCACGGCATCAACATTTTCTTCTTTCATTGTCTTTGAAATAGGCTCAATAGCTTCAGTTAGGAAATCAGTATTTTGCCATTGAAATCCATAAAAAGAATAGGCTGTGGGGGCAAGACCACCAATAATCCCTTTTTCTTCAAAATCAGCCATTATATCCAAGGGGAGAATAACATTAATGTCCTTTTTTATATAACTTGTATTGATATGAAGATGATTTATATCAATATCATTTTCTTTTGTTCCTTTCGGAATTTTTCTGAAAGAGCGATCACCCCATAAAGGTTCAACCTTTTCACGCTCCATATCAAATGGAGTATCATTCTTAAGGCTAATTCCACTACTCGTAATTAATGCAATAGTTAGCTCTTTTAATTTTTTTGTCATCGGTGTCCATGGAATATAACCTTTAAAATCATCATCTGGGATAAAGGTCTTTATCCACGCAGCCAAACTGGGTGGTAAAAATTTAAACCCATTAACTACCCTTATATTTCCCATTATAATTTCCTCCTTAACCCAAGTGATAAAGGTTTTTAAGTAACAAAACGATTTTTGTGCAACATTATCAAATTGAGTATTGCCATTATTTTAATTATAAATAAAATAAATTCTTATTTCATATTCATAAATATCACATTAATTGTTTTTTGTCAAATACTTCACTATATCTGAAAATAGCTTAGGATTTCTCCGCCATACTTTCTACAAAATTAATAATAGTTTCCAATATGTTAGCAAGTAAATGAAAAATTACTTACGAAAAATAAGGAACATTGACAGAAAGGATTTTTTTTGATATTCTCATACAACTATGAAAAGATTATTTTTAATCACATTTTTATTATTAATATATATTTCTAGTTCTGCTAATGCCTCTTTTGATATCAAAGGACTGCAACCTCTTGCACCATTTGGTGTCTTTTCTACCTTTAGCGCTGAGACGCTGAAGCAAAACCAAATCGGAATCGGCATAGGTCTTGAGAAATCAGCAGAACCCGATTTTAGTAGAACATTTCTTCAGTTAGCTTATGGGCTACACGACAAATTTGAATTGAATTTTACTTTACCATATGTTTTTAGTTCCGATACTTATCCATCAGGGTTTGAGGATTTTTCTATCGGCATAAAGCACCGCTTAATTAGTGAAAGCAAATATAGCCCAGCGATTGCCTATGTTTTAATGGCATCCGCTCATTCTGGCAAAAATGAACTCTCTACAGAAGGCAGCATTGGCGGCGGCATTGTTCTTACCAAGAAGGTTGGTCCTTTTAAAGGACATTTGAATTTTCTTTATACAAAACCAGAAGATTCAGGACTCAAAGATCAGTATCTCATGAATCTTGGTTCAGAGCTTGCTATAACTCATAACTCAAAAGTTTTAATCGAGATTGTCGGAAGGAAAAATTATTACAGGAATAAACTCGATTTATTAGAATGGAGATTAGGCTACAGAATTCAAACTACTGATAATGTTTATACCACCATTGGAGCGGGATTTGATATTAAAAACAGAACCCCTGATTACAGGCTTCTTTTTTCAATCAGCATAATTTTCCCAAAACAAAGGGAATCCATTAGCAAATAGTTTTTTGCAACTAATTTCGATATATTCAAATATATTCTTTCCTTATTTAATCTATCTCTGCATCAAAAAGCGATAAATCGCAATAGTCGCTAAGTATGTTATAATTTTAATTATGTTTGACTTAGGCTTTCAGGAACTTATAGTGATTTTTATAGTTGCTCTTCTTGTCTTTGGTCCCAAAAAATTGCCAGAACTTGCTATAACTCTTGGTAAAGCTGTAAGAACTCTTAAACAATCAATGATGGGCGTAAAGGAGCAATTTGAATCTGAAATTCGTGAAGTAAAAGATCCTATAACACTAAAAAACGATATATATAAGGGCGAAGATTTTTTAAAAGAAGTTGATAAAATGCATCAAAAAGAGACTATTAAAGATATCGGAGAAAATAGTAAAACCTCTAATGTTCAATCTGCATCAGAAAAGACTTCAATCACGCCATCGCAAGAAACAGGGGAATATAAAAGGTAAATGGAAGATGGAAAACTGCCTATCACTGAACATCTTGGAGAACTGAGAAACAGAATCTTCATTTCCTTAGCTACTCTTTTTATCGGCTTTCTGATAGCTTTTAATTTTTCAGAAGAAATCTTTAATATTCTAATATTTCCCTTAAAATATAATCTCGTTTTATCTTTAGAAAATCCTTATTTTCAGTTTGTTCCACAGAATAAACTAGAAGATACAAAGCTTGTTTTTCTCGCTCCTGCTGAAGCTCTATGGATGAGCATTAAGATTTCAATAGTTTCAGCTATTATTTTAGGACTTCCGGTCTTTCTCTATCAAATATGGAAATTTATATCACCAGGCTTACTGAAACATGAAAAAAAATACATACTGCCTTTCATTTTTTCTTCAACCGCACTATTTCTTGTTGGCACTTCCTTTTGTTTCTTCATTGTTTTACCATTTGCGATAAGCTTTTTATTAAGTTACAAAGTAGGGGATATTTTAGTGCCGATGCTTTCAGTAGGAATGTATATAGATTTTTGTTTGAAGTTTATACTTGCCTTTGGATTAATCTTCCAACTCCCGATCGTAATAATATTCCTAACAAAGATGGGAATTGTTTCCCCTGAATTTCTTGCTAAAAACAGAAAGTATGCTATATTAATAGCCTTTATCTTAGCAGCCATTCTCACGCCTACTCCTGATGCCTTTAACCAAATATTAATGGCTGTGCCGATATACATCCTTTATGAAGCTGGCGTTTGGCTATCAAAGCTTTTTAAAAGAAAAGATGCTATTGCAAAAGAGGAATAGTAAAAAATGTCGGGACAAATAGGGAGAAGTTTTCAAATGATTGCTAAAGATGTTGCTGATGGATATATATCTATTAACCCTATTTATCTGAAGATATTCAACGATACAGGGATAAAAAATATTTTAAAAGCTATAACCCAAAAACAGATTGAGATAAGAACTGAACCTTTTCCACATAATGATGTTACTAAAATAAGGAATAGAAATATCAGACTGCAGAGATTACATTCATCTGTATTAATAATAAAAAATTATGCTCGTGAGAAAAAGATACAGCTTTTTTAGGGATATATTATGAAATTATCAATTACGGGTCTTTCAAATTCAGGCAAAACTACACTTTTTAATGCCTTGACAGGTAAAAATTTAGAGACAACCTCTTATCCTTCAAAAGAAGAGTCTCCTCATTTTGGAATTGTAAAAGTCCCTGATTACAGAATTGAAAAACTTGCTGAGATATTTAAACCCAAAAAAATTACTCACGCATTTATCGAATATATCGATTATGCAGGCATCAATATTAAAGATACAACTCATAATTCAAAAGTTATTGAACAAATAAAAGATGCTGATGCAATATTACATGCAGTCAGAGCTTTTGAAGATTTAAGCATTCAACATCCTATAGATGATATTAATCCGTTGCGAGATATTCGGATATTTGAATCAGAAATCTTATTCCACGACTTTGAACTTGTTGATAAAAGAATAGAAAGAATTAATGAAGCACAGAAGAAGGGTAAAAAATCAGATGAAGCTGAGAAAAAACTACTTGCTAAGTGTAAACAAGCACTTGAGGCTGATATACCCCTGAGAAAAATTATTTTCTCAGAAGATGAAGAAAAAATAATGAGGCATTTACAATTAATCACCATTAAACCTGAAATAGTAGTATTGAATATAGCTGAGAAAGATATTAATTCAAAAAAAATAAAAGTACTCCAAGATGAGATAGAAAGTTATTATTCTCAAAAAGGATTCCCTGAAAAGGTAAAAGTGTTAAACCTATGTGGAATTATAGAGATGGAAATAGCCCAGTTAGAATCCAGTGATACAAAGGCTTTTTTAGATGATTTAGGATTGCAAGAACCAGCGATGCACAGACTCATAAAGCTTAGCTATGACCTTCTCGGGTTAATATCCTTTATTACAATTGATAATGAGTTAAAGGCATGGACAGTAAAAAAAGGAATAAATGCCTACAAAGCGGCAGGAAAGGTGCACACGGACATAGAAAGAGGTTTTATCAGGGCAGAGGTAATTAACTATAATGACTTTATTTCCTGTGGGAGCATGTCTGTTGCAAAGGATAAAGGTTTAGTCAGATTGGAAGGCAAGACATATGAGGTGAAGGATGGTGATATTATATACTTCAGATTTAATATTTAAGTCTTACCATAATCCATAATAAATATTAGCTGTATGATGATTTTACTATCATTGCGAGCATCCGAAGGATGCGTGGCAATCTCGTAAGAAAACTCGTAAGAAAAGGTGAGATTGCTTCATTTCACTCGCAATGACTACAGATTATAGTCTTAATAACATCTGTTTTTTTCACTCTAAGATATTTATAATATATGCTCTTAATTTAATCATTGAGGTTTATTAATCATGATAAGAGTTTTAATCAGCGATATTAAACATGGAATGAAATTAGCTCAACCCGTGCAAAACGATAGCGGTATGGTGTTGCTTGCAGATGGGATAGAGCTAACACCTTCTATTATTAATAGGCTAAATAAAATGGGATTAACCTCAATTATGATTCAAGGTAAAGGAACATCCAAAAAATCTAAGGAAGAAGTTTTGATAGAAATAGATGCAAGGTTCAAAAAAACAGAAAATGAACAATATATGCTTATGCTCAAAACAATATTAATTGAACATGTAAACGAAATATATAAATCATAATGAAACTGGATATAAAAGCAATACAAGCTGAAATTTACAAGATTGATACAATCCCTACAATCCCAGATACTTTCAAAAAGATACTCAATATCCTTGAAAACCCAAAATCTTCTCTTTCTGAAATAGGCAAGTTTATACTAAAAGACCCTGTTTTAACCTCAAGGGTGCTTAAAATGGTAAATTCTCCTATCTATGGTTTTCCTGGCAGGATAACTTCTGTCAATCAAGCACTGCTTTTACTGGGATTGAATGTTATCAGAGGGCTTCTGCTCGGTGTATCAGTATTCGAAGCCATGCAGAAAGCAATGAGAGGGCTATGGGAACATTCACTTGGAAATGCTGTAACCGCCCGCATTATTGCTCAGAAAATCAATATAAAAGAACCCGAAGAGGTTGCTGTTGCTGGACTTTTGCATGATATAGGCAAGGTTATTTTAATACTTAAATTCCCAAATGAATACGAAAAAGTTGTGGAAAAGATTAATAATGAAGAGATTTTCATCTTCGATGCAGAAAAAGAAATTTTTGGTATAAATCATGCTGATGCAGGTGCATGGCTTGCAAAAAAATGGAATTTTCCTATTACTCTAATAGAGACTATCGAGTATCATCATAGACCATTGCACTCCAAAACCACACCTCTTAACACAGCTATTGTTCATCTTGCTGATATTCTTGTAAGAGCAAAAGGAGTCGGTTCAGCAGGGGATAATTTTGTGCCATCATTAAAGCCATCTGTATGGAATAGGCTCAATCTTTCGGAAAAAGATATTTTAGAAATTTTCATCCAAATGGAAGATTTATTAAATGAATCTGAAAGCCTTATTCTATAATATAAGATGAATTCTATTGTAATAATTACACAAAATCCAGCCATAAGCTACCTGCTTAAAGATAAACTTTTGGAAAAATATAAATTATCAATATTTCAAAATATCTATTCAGCCCTTGATAATATATACAATTCAAATCCCGACATAATTATTGCAGATATCTGCCAGAAGGATAATGTCTTAATAAAAAGCTTGAATGATTTAAAAATTGATTTTATTTTTGGACAGATGTCTATTCTTTGTATCGTTCCTGATGATTTTTTTATCTCTTCATGGCAAAACTTGCTAACGGATGACTATATTATGCATTATGCTTTAGAGAAAGAAATAAACATGAGGGTAGATTTATGTCTTCTCAGAACACAAAGGATGATCGAGGTTAATCCTCTCACACGGCTGCCGGGCAATATTACTATAGCTAATCAGATTAAAAAAAGGATCGAAAAAAATGAGTTATTTGCAATTGCCTATGCTGATATTGACTATTTTAAGCCTTTTAATGATACATATGGCTTCAGCCGAGGGGATGAAGTTATAAAGATGCTAGGCAGACTTATATTCAATGAAGTAAGAGGGAACCAGCCTCAAGGGGCTTTTGTAGGTCATATAGGCGGAGATGACTTCATTTATATTATGGATGTTCAACTAATAGAAAACACATCGAAAAATATAATTACAAATTATGACAAGATTATACCTGTTTTCTATAACAATGCTGATAGAGAAAAGGGCTGCATAAAATCAGTCGATCGTCAGGGAAATGTGGAATCTTTTCCTATCATGTCTTTATCGATTGGCATTGCTAATAATATATATAAGAGGTTTTCACACTATGGTGAAGTTGCTGAGATTTTAGCTGATATAAAAAAATATGCTAAATCTATTAAGGGAAGCTTTTTCATAGTTGATAGAAGACGATAGACTCTAACCCTAATCTCTATTTTTCTGGATTAACCTATATATACATAAAATCAAAACTTAATAATTATGTTACAATAAATAACTTAAATTCACAAGGAGAGAAATTGTATTATGAAGATTTTTTGGGTAGTGATTATTGCTTTTTTTATTTTTTCATCCTGTGCCAAAGACGGCAAACAAAAAGATGGACATGTTGCAAAAATTGACAGTGTAATCATTAGCAAGGAAGATGTCAATGAGCAAATGCAAATGCTTCCAGATATGGCAATGCAATTTTTTCAAGGACCTGAAGGCACAACAAAATTTGTAGATGAACTAGTTAAAAAAGAGATGCTTTATCTTGAAGCTAAGAAAAGGGGTATGGACAAAAATAAAGAGTTTCAGAAAAAACTCGAAGAATTCAAGAAGATAACCCTCATAAATGATCTGCTTGACAAAGAAATAGAAGCAATGCCTACTGTGACTGAAGAAGATATGAAGAGATATTATGAAAATAATAGAGATGACTTCATAATTAACAAACAGATAAGGATTAGCCATATATTTATTAAGTCAGAAGATGATTTAAATAAGGTGAAAGAAAGACTTGACAAAGGAGAAGACTTTGCAAAAGTTGCATCTGAAATGTCTGCTGATAAGGCTTCAAGTAAGGTAGGTGGAGATATAGGCTTTGTTAAAAAGGGTGAACTTTCTCAAGAACTGGAACAGATGATATTCACCATGAAAAAAGGGCAGATAAGCTCTCCTGTTAAGCTTAATGAAGGTTATAGGATAATAAAGATTACTGACATAAAGGGTAATTTGATTGAATTTGATAAAGTCAAAGGACTAATTAATCAAAGACTCATTGCTGAAAAACAAAAAGAAAGCTTTGATAAATTCATAGATAATATCAAAAAGAATTATAAAATAGAAATGAATAAAGAAGAGATAGCAAAACTTAGCTTTGGCGCTAGTCAGCCTCATAGTAAATAGATTTTTATATCTCAAAATAGGGGCGGGTTCAAAACAAACCGCCCTTACTCTCCCGCTACTTTGTCACTTCAAACAGAGTAATTATATTGCTTTCACAATATATATCAATCTAAAACGCAATTAATGCACTTGAAAGTGCAATTAATGCATTCATTTTTGTAAGACTTTAAAAAATATACCATCATCTCTAATCAGTAAATATAATATAAGATATTGTAAGATTAGTTATTAATATATAATGAAAATTGCTTGGCATATCAATTGCTTTCTTTTATGATAATTAAGCTGATTTTATAGAAAGGAGGTGATATAATGAAAAAAATTATGATTTTATTTATTATTGTTGCTCTTGTTGTAGCCTTTTCGACCTCAGTTTTTGCTTTCGGACCTGGATTTGGCATGGGAGGTGGCAGAGGGTTATGCAATCCAGCTAATATACAGCCAGAATTAGTTCAAAAACATGCTGAATTCCAAAAACAGATTTTGCCACTCAGACAGAAAATGCTGGCATTGAAAACTGATTTATCAATCCTCTATTCACAGGCAAATACCGATTGGAATGCAATAGCCCAAAAAAAGAAAGAAATGGTTGATGTGAAGATAGAAATTCAAAAAAGAGCCAATGAAGCAGGTTTTGCGACAGGTCAGTGTTTTACGCAGAATGTCAGAGGGAGAATGGGGGAAGGCTTTTGTGCTCCGGCGTATGGATCAAAGATGATGAGACGCGGTGGGTTCAATTTTTAGCTCAACTATAATGATTAACCTCAAGTTCAAATTAGTTGACAATATTGCATGATAATTTAAATCAGACTTGTAAAGCAAAATCATAAGATTTCTGCCTGTCTCTGTGTTCACATAACAGGCGGAAATCTTTTATTTGTATCTAAAAAGCCTACCCTTTTTAGTGTTTTACTAAGGAGTGCATAAGTAAGGCGTCATTATTGAAAAATCTCCCCTGCCTGCGCCGCAGTCGCAGCAGGCAGGCATTACCCCTCTTTGCTAAAGAGGGCAACACACCCCTTAATCCCTCTTGATAGGGGGTAAACATACCTCCCTTTGGCAAAGGGAGGTTAGGAGGGATTTTATATAATTAATGTCTTCATACTTATGCCACCATTAGTAATATAGAAAAATTGTGTTAATATAATTGGATATTTTTGGTATATTTCCTATGAATGCTATCTCAATAATTTTTTTAGTTTGTACATTTTTTATAGGGCAACCATCTTATGCTGAAGATGACCTTTCAGAGGTTTATGATGAAAACACTGAAATAAGAATATCCGGAATGGTCATAAATACAGCATTATCTAAAAGAGGTCCTATAATTTTAAGTTTAAGTCCTGGCAGAAGGATTTATTATATTGTTACAGCCCCTCCATGGTATCTATCACAACAAGATATCATTTTCAATGCAGGACTGAGGATAGAGGTTAGAGGTTCAAAATTATATTCAAGGGACGGCAACATTTTTATAATTGCAAGATCAATAAAATTCCATGATACAGGAAAGAAAATTATACTAAGAGATATGAACTCAAGACCTCTTTGGGGTAGACACGGTATGCACAGAAGATAGCCTCGATGATATTATGGAAATTGAAAAAATAAGCACTTATCTCGCAAATTTCGCTAAACAAAGGAATTGGGATCAATTCCATACACCCAAGAATCTCTCAATGGCTCTATCTGTTGAAGTGGCAGAGCTGGTTGAAATATTTCAATGGCTTACAGAAGAACAGTCAGTCCAGATAATACACGATGAAAAAGAAATGGCATTGATCAAGGAAGAAATAGCAGATATCTTGATTTATCTTATCAGGCTTGCAGATAAGCTCGAAATAGATTTAGAACAAGCAGTTGTAGAGAAGATAAGTTTAAATGAAAAGAAATACCCTAAAGAACTTTCAAAAGATAACGCAATAAAATACAATAAAAGATAAGTTTCTGTAAAAATTAAAAAGGGCTACTATAAGCAGCCCTTTTTAACAAATACTTAAAGTAATTCTTTAGAATACGCCTTTAACCTTTCCTGTCTCAGTATCTACATCCACTCTTCTATATGCTGGATCTGATGCAGTTCCAGGCATTAAAGTAATTGTACCTGCAACTGGGACAACGAAGCCGGCACCCTTGTATGTAAGGATATCACGGATAAAGAGCTTCCATCCCTTAGGAACACCCTTAAGTGCTGGATTATCTGAAAGACTTAGATGTGTTTTGACCATGCATGTTCCAAGTTTTGCAATTTCAGGATCTGCCTCCATCCTCTTAGCTTTTGCAAGGGCATCTGGTGAGTATTCAACCCCATCTGCACCGTAAACCTCGGTGGCGATGAGTTCAATGCGTTTGCGAAGTGGAGTGTCAAGCTCATAGAGGAACTTGAAATTAGTAGGCTCATTGCAGGCATCTACAACAGCTTCTGCTAACTCAACAGCGCCTTCACCGCCATACTGCCAGTGTTTAGAAAGGGCAACTCTAGCTCCGGCAGCTTCGCAAATGCGTCTTACGGCTTTAATCTCATTGTCTGTATCAGTGTAGAAGGCATTGATGCAGACAACTGGATTCATTCCGGATTTCTTAACTATATTTACGCAATGGAGCAGGTTTTCCGTGCCTTTTTCTACCCATCCAACATTCTCTTCTTTGTATTCAACAGGGATCGGTTTGCCAGGTACTGGAACAGGTGCGCCACCATGGCATTTTAATGCTCTAATTGTTGCAACAACAACTGCTGCATTGGGCACTAACCCTGAATAGCGGCACTTAAGATTCCAAAACTTTTCAAATCCGATGTCTGCTGCAAAGCCTGATTCAGTCACATGGTAGTCAGCTAATTTAAGACCCACCCTATCAGCAATAATTGAAGATTGGCCAATGGCTATATTTGCAAATGGTCCTGCATGCACAAGCACTGGCTGACCTTCGATCGTCTGCATAAGGTTTGGGTTAAGGGCTTCGACCATCCATGCAGTCATTGCACCAGCTACACCAAGATCTTCAGTGGTTACAGGGTTACCAGTCCTGGAGTAGGCAACGACTATTTTACCCATTCTCTCTCTCATGTCTTTAAGGTCTTTTGCTACTGCGAGAATAGCCATAACTTCAGAAGAAACAGCTATAGCAAAGCCTGAACTCATCATAAAGCCATCAGTCTTTCCACCGATGCCTATAATGATATTCCTCAATGCTTGGGCGCAGAAATCAATTATCCATTTCATCTCAACATTGCGTGGGTCAATATTGAGTCTTTTTAGATTGCGCTTTGCAAGTTGTTCATCAGTATAATTGGCTTCATGCTGCATTCTTGATGTTAAGGCAACCATTGCAAGGTTGTGAGAGTTCATTATTGCATTTAAGTCACCAGTAAGTCCTAATGAAAATGGTGTTAAAGGAACGCACTGTGATAACCCACCACCTGCTGCAGAACCTTTGATATTCATTGTTGGTCCGCCCGAAGGTTGGCGAATTGCAGCGATAACCTTTTTACCAATTTTGCCGAGTCCTTGGGTTAAGCCCATTGTAGTAGTTGATTTTCCTTCGCCAAGTGGTGTAGGTGTTATTGCTGTGACATCAACATACTTGGCATCAGGTTTACTGCTCAAACGGGCAAGAACCTTTTTGTAATCAATCTTTGCAATGTAGTGTCCATAAGGAAGCAGTTCCTCGTGAAGGAGCCCCAGTTCATCAGCAATATCGCTGATTTTTCTCATCTTCTCTTCTGCAGCTTCGGCAATCTGCCAATCTGCATACTTCGTTGGATCAAGTGGCATTTTTTAAGACCTCCTTAATTATTAAATATAAGCTTAAAAAAAGCTAAATGGAAATAACCTCAATCTTTACGCTGGAAACCTTAAATTCAGGTGTTTTAGTGACAGAATCGAGTGCTGAATCATTTGTTAGTATGTTAACTGCAGCATCAGCATAATGCATAGGTATAAAGACTTCACCTTTTTTTACAGCATCAGTTATCCTTGCCTTAATTTCCACATTTCCCCTACGGGATGAAACCTTAACTAAATCATCACTCTTAATATTGAGTTTGCTTGCATCGTCAGGATTTATTTCAATATATGGCTGCCCAGCGACTACTTCTATTGCCTTTACCCTCTTTGTCATTGATGCAAAATGATAATGGAAAAGGTTTCTGCCATTTGTCAGTATAAATGGATATTCTTCATCCACACTTTCCTTTGCAGGTTCAAATGGAACAATTGAAAAATGTGGTTTACCTTTGGGGAAGACATCGTTTTTATAAAGATACTGCGTTCCCATATGTTCTGGAGTTGGACAAGGCCACTGAATACCTTCTTCTTCAATCCTATAATAATCAATCCCCTTTACAGCAGGCCAGACACTGCCTAATTCTTTAAAAATTTCCTCTGAATTAGCATAACTCATTGGATAACCCATTCTTTTTGAGAGCTCCGAGATTATCCATATATCATCTTTTGCTTCGCCAGGCGGTTCAATAGCCTTTCTTACCCTCTGAACTCTTCTTTCTGTATTATGGAAAGTGCCGTCCTTCTCTGCAAAGCATGCAGCTGGAAATACAACATGTGCCTCCCTACCAGTCTCCGTAAGGAAAATGTCTTGAACTATCAATAGGTCAAGACTCTTTAAAGCTTTCAAAGTATGCCACATATTTGGGTCACCGAGGACGGGATTTTCACCCATCACATAGATAGCTTTAATCTTTCCATCTATCGCTTTATGAGTCATTTCAGGAGCTGTAATACCAGGCTTTGGTGATAATGGCACGCCCCATGCATCTTCAAACTTTTTCTGAATTTCAGGCAAAGCAACAGCCTGATATCCGGGATATACAACAGGCAGACAGCCAGTGTCGCAGGCACCTTGAACATTATTCTGCCCCCTTAGAGGATTAATACCTGTGAACTCCCTCCCGATATTGCCAGTGAGAAGGGCAAGATTAGCAATTGTGTTAACATTCGCAGTCCCGTGAGAGTGCTGGGTAATGCCCATTGTATAATAAATGGCTGCTTTTCTTGAGCTCCCGTAAGTAATAGCAGCTTTAATAATATCTTCCTTAGGAACGCCTGTCAGTTTTTCTCCAACCTCTGGGGTAAACTCCTCGATAAATGACTTCCATTTATCAAAATCCGTTGTTACTTTGTCTATAAATTCCTGATTGTGAAGCCCTTCTTTGAAAATCACATGAGCGATGCTATTGAATAAAGCTATATCTGTGCCGGGTTTTTGCTGCATAACAAGATATGCAAATTTGCTCATAGAGATTTTACGAGGGTCTGCAATTATTATCTTTGCACCATTTTTATAAGCCTTTATCATCAAATTCCCAATCACCGGATGAGCTTCTTTTGTATTTGAACCTGTAATGAAAATTACATCATTGCCTTCTACTTCAGCTAGGGAATTTGTCATTGCGCCTGAACCAAATATTGCAGCCAGACTGGCTACAGTTGGGGCATGTCAAAGTCGAGCACAATGGTCTATGTTATTTGTCCCTATTGCAGTCCTGATAAATTTCTGAAATAGATAATTGGACTCTGTTGTTGTTCTTGCTGATGAAAGTCCAGCGATTGAGTCAGAGCCGTATACCTTTTTAATATCAGCAAGTTTGCTGGAGGCATAATCAAGTGCCTCATCCCAAGTTGCAGGCTTTAGCTCTCCGTTCTTTCTGATGAGCGGTGTGGTAAGTCTTTCTGGGCTTGAAATAAACTCAAAACCAAAACGTCCTTTGACGCAGAGAAGTCCTTTATTAACTCCTTTATCAATAGATGCTGTAACACGGATTACTTTATTATCTTTGACATTTAAAGTTATGCTGCAGCCTACACCGCAATATGGGCAGGTTGTATCAACCTTCTTCACGCCCTTTTCTCTGCCTTGTTTTTTCCATATCTTACCTGTTAGAGATGATGTAGGACAGACACTTACGCATTGACCGCAAAACTCGCAATTCAGGTCCTTGCCGTCATGTGTTGTAATTTTTCCTTTAGGGTCAGCTTTATCAAAAGCCAATGCACCAACACCTTGCACATCAGCGCACATCTTTACACATAAACCACATTTAATACATTTCGCAAGCTCCCACTCAACAAATGGATTGTTGTCTATTCTATATGTTGCTTTTTCTGCTTTAACCTTTGATATATCAATATCATATAGATAAGCCATTTCTTGAAGCTTACAGTCTCCAGCCCTTTCACAGACCATGCAATCGTTGGGGTGGTCAGCAAGGATTTTTTCTAAGTTAGCTTTTCTTAGCTCAAATATCTGTGGAGATGAAGTGATAACTTCCATTCCATCTTTTACCTGTATAAGACATGAATATACAGGTTTTGATTGACCTTTTACCTCTACAGCACATAATTTACATCTTCCAGATGGTGAGAGTCTGTGGTCGTAGCATAAAGTGGGAATATCAACACCAAGCGATCTTGCAGCCTTGAGGATAGTAGTCTTTTCAGGGACTTCAATAGATTTTCCATCAATTATTACTTTTAACATCTTTATATCCCTCCAAAGAATAATCGAATAAAAATATTTAACTATGCAGAAAGCTTTTTCACGAGCCTAAGTGAAAACCTTTGTAACGGTAAGGCAGAAAATTCAATAACTAAACTTATTGAAATCTTACCGCTTCTATATTATTATAGAGAGTCTCTTGCAAAAGTATAAGAACAGGCATTTTTATCATTCCAAAACTATCACTCTGTCATTCCGAACCCCTCACTTGTCATTCCGAAGAGAAGCGGGGAATCTCGTCTTTCCGCTCGGGATAAACTCCGTGAGGAATCTTTTAATAACAATAACTTATAAGCTTTCTCGCTATGCTCGAAATGACAATTCAAGGACTTTTGCAAGAGTTTCCAATACCATAACTAAAAAGTTTAAATTAAATAGAGCCAAAAATATAATATTATATATGCTTAGATAAGAATGTCTTCGGGATAAAGTATTGTCAAAATGAAAATCATTGGAAAATCTTAATTTTAAAGACAAAAACAGAAGCTATTTGACAAAAAATGATACTATAAAGCATGAAAAAAGTCAATTAATTTTTCAAATGATATTATAAAAAAAATTGGCTTTCATCCAATATATTTGATGGATATAGTTGTAAATGTTATTATTCGATTAAAAAGACTGTTCAACATTTATAAAATATTATCTACTAAAAATAATAATGAACATTATAGAACAATTAAACAATATCTTAAACGAGACTTCATTCTTAAAATTAGGCGGCATTAAAATAGCTGAGCAACTCACAAATATTATAGATGATTTGATTATTAATACCTTTCAAACTGTCCTAAAAAACCAGACAAAAATAAAAAATGGATATTTTACTCGTTCAAACATCGCTGTTGTCGGGGTCGGTGGCTATGGCAGGAAAGAACTAACTCCTTATTCCGATATTGATATAATGCTGCTATCTACAAAGCGGGATAGCTTTTCAGAAAAAGTAGCGAGAGCATTTTTATATAATCTATGGGATCTAGGCTTAAATATAAGCCACAGCTTCAGGACATTGGATGAATGCCTTGAAGATGCAATGAAAGATATTACAATACGAACAGCATTAATGGAATCGCGTTTTATTACTGGCGATTCAAATCTATACGAAAGATATAGAACGGATATTTATCAGAAGATAATATTTAGAAAAAAAATGTCTTTTATATCAGGAATCATGCTTGAAGCAGATAAAAGGCATAAGAAATCGGGGGATTCGGCATATCTTCTTGAACCTGATATAAAGGAGGGCAAAGGAGGCTTGAGAGATATTCACTCTATCAGATGGCTTGCAAGAACATCTTTTAGAGTAAACGATGTTCAGGAATTGTCAAAGATATTATCTAAAAAAGATTATATCAGCCTTATTAAGGCATATGATTTTTTGCTTAAGATAAGAATATGCCTACATTTTTTATCAAAAAGAAGGAATGACATATTGTCCTTTGAATTTCAATCACAGGTTGCAGAAATGATTTCCCTTAAGGGAACTATAAAGCATCATGCCGCAGAAATACTCATGAGGCTATATTATAAAAAAGCTGTGCAAGTGTTTTTTATTCTTAATAAGGTGGAGCATCTATGCAGCATGCCATATATAATGCATTCACATAATTTTTATATAAAAAAAATTTCTCCTAATTTTTTTATTTCAAGAAATGAAATTATCATAAAAAATCATGAGGTGCTGAAAAAGGTTGAAAATATTCTGGAGGCTTTTTACTTATACTCATTTACAGGTAAGAAGTTCAGTTATCAGCTTAAGTGCGCCATCAATAACAAAGCTATCTATATAAAGAAAAATGAATTATCCAAGATAGCTATTCGCTATTTCATCGAGATATTAAAGGGAGAAAGGGTATATGAAACATTGCGTCAGATGCATGAATCGCTTGTGCTTGATAGATTCATACCGGAATTTGGAAGGTTAAGGCACCTTGTGATTTATGAGCCATATCATAAATATACAGTTGACGAACACACACTGCTGGCAATAAAAAATCTTGATGAACTTAAAAATACAAAGAATAAAAAATTACATTATCTCAAAAATATTTTCGATACTATCAAGCAAGAGGTGCTATTTTTAGCTCTTCTTCTTCATGACATTGGAAAGGGGATCCACCCAACCATCTCTAAAAAACATGAGGAAAAGAGTTATAAAATAATAAAAAGTATTCTGGAAAGATTTAATCTTCCTGCTTACGACACTCGCAAGATAGAATTTTTAGTTAGAAATCATATCATTCTCTCAAAGCTTGCATTGACAAGAGACACGGATGCACCAGAAACAATTACAACCCTCTGTGAAATAATTGAAAATGAAGAAAATCTAAACTATCTTTTTCTTATGACATATGCCGATATGACCGCAGTAAGTCCAAAATTCTGGACAGAGTGGAAAGCATATCTTTTCTATGACCTGATGAATAAAGCAAGAAAGCACCTGAGAGGTGTTTTTGAGGAAGGATATGTAGTTGCCGACCCTGAAATCAACAACTTTATAAAGGATATGCCTAGTAGATATTTAATATCAAATACAATTGAAGAAATATATACAGATTATATAGTAGTACAAAGCATAGCCGATAAAAATATCTCGGTATTGATTAAAGATAAAACTGATGGCACAGCCGAAATTATTATAGCTACATTTGATGTGCTTGGACTTTTTGCAAGGATAGTCAAGATATTAAAATCTAAAGGGCTTAATATAATTCGTGCAAGGCTTTATACCTCGAGTTCAGGGCTTGTCCTTGATAAGATATTGATATCAAACTGGAGAGACCTCTGGTGGGAAGGTATTGAAGACGAACTGAAGACTGCTCTGAAAAAAGGTATCTTTCAAAAATTGGAAGAGATTTCTTTAAATGACTCCCATATTAGCAGTTATGCTATAAAAAAACATAGAGATATTCGAGCTTTTCAGAGATTTGAGTATTTTATAGAAATAGACAACGATGCTTCATCAGAATATACCCTTTTGGAAATAGCTTCTCCTGACAGAATTGGTCTTCTTTATGATATATCATCTCAATTATACCTAAATAAGGTAGATATCGTTTCCGCTATAATAAACACTGAGCAAGGGATTGCACAGGATGTCTTTTATCTGCAGCATGATGATTCAAAGCTTAATTCTGATTTGATACTAAGGGTCTTAAACTGTCTGTATGGTGTTATTTATGGATGACTATTTTTAAAACTGACATACTGCTGGCAGGAATGTTCTGATATAATTGGAATATTGAAAAGCAAATTCGCCGATTAAATCTATGGAGAGAAGATGTCTAATAAATTCGATTATCTTCTGGAAATACTCTATAAAATTGATAGAACTGAGAAGGTAACAGTCCATTCCCTTATGAACGACTTTGAGAAGGGAGAGAGGACTATCCTCCGTTATATTCAAATTCTACAGACTGCTAAATTCCCCATTTTATATAGCAAGAACAAAAAGAGCTATGTGTTTGAAGAAGGCTACTTTCTGCTAAAACCCGACATATCAGTTGAAGAAGAACTTGCATTGGCTCTCGCAAAAAATCTTTTAAAGAACTATGGCTCATTTGTAGAAAAGGGCATCTCATCTATTGAACAGAAACTCACTCATGGAAGCAAGGGGATTTCTAAACACATAGTAATTAAACCTGACCCTATTTCTCCATTGACTATAGGGATTCTTGAACATCTATCAGATGCCTGCAAAAATTTTAGAGTGGTCGAGATAATTTATAAATCAGCTTATTCTCAAAATGAGACGAAAAGACAGGTCAATCCATACTATATCTTTTATCATGACAATATATGGTATTTGAGGGGATACTGTGAGTTAAGAGAAGAGATAAGAACATTCGCCATTGACAGAATAATCTCCCTGAAAGTCCTTAATAAGCACTTTACGCCGGTAAAAATAGACCCTGATGCTGAGTTAGCAGGAGCATTTGGTCCTGTAGTGGGAGAAAAACCTGTCAGGGTTATCCTGCGTTTTGATGCCGAAGTAAAACCATTCGTATTAAGGAAAGAGTGGCACAACAGTCAAAAAGTCAGAGAATTACAGGACGGTAGATTTGAACTCAGCTTTGAAGTAAATGGACTGCAAGACATCAAATCTTGGGCATATAAATGGTTGCCACACATTGAGATTGCCTCACCCCAAGAGCTGAAAAATACAATTCGTGAGGAACTAAAGCAGGCTTTGAATAAATTTGAATAAATAATATATTCGTCTATTATCATCCACTTTTCTTTACCATCTAATCATTTTGCAATAAAGATTTTTCATATTTCAGACTGCCATACTGTTGGCAGTATCATTCAGTTATAATCATTCATTAAAAGCTAAATAAAAGGAGAAGGTATATGAAAATGTTAAAAATCCTTGTGGTGAGCTGTATTTTTATTTTTTTATTTGGATGTGCCTATAGTGTCCCATCGACTTTTGCCCCAGCAGTCAACATTTATTCTTCATACGAGGATAAAATTCAGGGAACTGTTGTGCTGGTAATTGATGATAGCGTGAATAATATATCCCAAGAAGTAAAACCGAGTAGTTATGTTTGCGGGGCGCATAAGTATCCTGTTAGGCTCGATTCCGCACTCGCTATATCCATAAAACAAACTACCGATGCTTTGTTTGAAAATGTCATCGAACAAAACAATTTACCTTCTAAAGAGCATATGCAAAAACTTAATAGTCAAGGAGTAATCTTTATTAAGCTGAATAGATTTTTTCCGAAAATAAGCTTTTCGATGGGCTTCTGGAGTGGACATGCTAATGCAAGTTGTGACATTGTTCTGGATGTTGTCGTGAAAGATATGAATAATAGAAATTTAGTCACAACTTCAGTTGGTGGTTCTCGTTCAGCGGATGGTGATTCAGGAATAAACTGTGGCAATGGAGCTAATGTATTATCTGATGCTATAGCCCTAAGCATTAGGGATACAATGGAAAGATATGCAGAGCGAATTTCTAATTCAGAAAAAATAAGGAATGCTTTCAAGATTTCAGAAACTTCAAATGAAATGAAGGAAAACAGGGGAAAAGATACTGTTACAGGGATTAAGTAGTGTCTGTTTATAAGCTATAGCTTTTTCGTCACCCAGGCTTGTTAGAAATCTTTCTAATTCCTCATTAAAAAGGGCGTACAACACCTTTAATTCCCCCTTAGAAAAGGGGGTTAGGGGGTTGTAACAGAAGGATTCCCGATGCAAGTCGCTTGCTAAAATGACATAAAAACCGACTTTGTGAATATAATCCGTAATGACTACGGATTATGGTTATGAACAAGCAGTAAGTAAAAACAATGCAATTTTTTTATTGCTAATAACAGCGGTAATGTCAAAAGTTTTTATGAAAAGCAGGGATAGTTGATATGAAAAACGAAAAACCGCTGGTAGGACAGGCGTCTCGCCTGTGCGCTGCATGCAGACAGGTCTCGCCTGTCACAAATAACGATGAATGAAGGATGAATCGTCCCTCGTCTTAGTGAGCGAAGCGAACGGTCGTCTATCGTCCATCGTAGGGGGGAGGCAAGCTCATTTAAAGCAATGTATTGCTGGGCAAGGGTTTTAAGGCTTTTAGCTTAAAAACTTTTGACAATACGAAGCTAAGCAAAAGGAGGTTTAGCATGACAAAAGAGGCATGTTTTGTAGTAGGCGGTAGGTATAAAAATCTTAAAGGCTCTTATAAGATATTAGAAATTGAGGGGCAAAAGATGAAAGTCAGATATGACAACGAACTGGCAGAGCAAATACTGGATATCCAAACGCAAAAAAGGATCATTGAGAATATGGAGAGAGGGGAAGTGAAGTTCTCTAATGAGAAAAAGGGCAATATGACCATCAAAACATTTGTTTCTGCATTAAGGGCTTCTGACAGCAATTTTTATGAGAGTGCAGGCAACTACGAACATAGAGTTCATATTCATTATAGAAACACCCCAAAGTTATCTATTCAGAGCAAAAGCGGTAGGCAGGTGGATTATAATACCTGTCATGTTGTCTTTGCCCATTTATGTGAACACACTCAGACGGGAGAACTATTTTGGTTCGAAAGAGCCACTAATTCTCAGCATGTGAGAGGTCATAAGTGTATTGCACACATTTACAATAATTTGTTGTCTTCAGCAGCGATAAAAATTCAAGGCAGATTAGCTAAGAAAATATTGGATTTTGAATTTCAATCTGTCGTAGATTACTTAGCACAGTTGAATAAACGAGAAATAAAAAGAGAGGATTTGGATTAATAGGAAGTATTATTATGGTTAAACTTGATACTACAGGAACTGCTAACGTATATGGAATGCGTTAGTCGAAGAATTATTTAATAAAGAAATAAAGGAGATTTAAAATGCCTTTTAATACTAAATTGGGATCTGACTATATAAAAAGAAGGGATTTATTAAAAAATACTTTTCCTGCCGCATATAATTTTTTAAAAAAATTAGAAAACAAACCCTCAGTGGCTGGTTTAAATATTTGGATGGGTACTTCTAAAAATGCACATTTATACTCACATGATCGTTACCTTTGTAGAATTGAGATCGATCAAAACGGCAGGGAAATATTATTTACTCCGAAATATAATTACAAGATTTACGAAGGTACAATAGATAAATCGAATATCTTCTTTACGGATAAATTATATTCATTGATTGAAAATTATGCTAATTACGGGGAATGGACAAGAATAAGTAAATATAACAATGAAATTAAATTAACTTCTAAAGCCCCTCTTGCTTTCTTTAACGATTTATTTGGCTTCATTGAAGCTATAGATAAAAACAAGGATTATCAGCAACCTCTAAAACAAATTATAGAGAAAAAAGAAGATATTATTACAGAAGAACCTGAAGATATCGCAATTGACATGGTTTTTGAATTACTCAGAAAGAAAAAACAAATCATCCTCTATGGCCCTCCGGGAACAGGTAAAACCTACAGCACCAGAGAACTTGCTGTCAAAATATTAGGCGGTGATTTAGAGGATTCAGATAATGAATATGAGAAATACCGAAAGGAAGGCAGGATAGAATTTATAACCTTTCACCCTTCTTACAGTTATGAGGAATTTATCGAAGGTATAACTGTCAAGACAGAAGGCGAAGATGTTGCCACAAATAGCATTAAATACACCCTCAAGCCCGGAATCTTCAAGCAGATATGCAAAAGGGCATTGGGCAAAGCTATCGATTCATCAGACGAAAAAATAGAAGGCAAAAGTTGGATAGAGGTTTTCAAAGAATATGAAACCTTAAAAGATGATATCGAATTCAACGATGCGTCCTCCCATGTCCTGATTATAGATGAAATCAATAGGGGTGATATCGCAAAGATATTCGGCGAGTTGATAACCCTGCTTGAGGCTGATAAACGGCTCGGTCAAGAAAATGAATTAATCGTAAAGCTTCCGGCATCCAATAACGATTTCTGCGTCCCGCCTAATCTATATATCATTGCCACGATGAATACCGCTGACAGGAGCATCGCACTTCTTGATGTTGCTTTAAGAAGAAGGTTCGGGTTTATTGAAATGAACCCTGACTTCGATGTCCTTGCTGCTTATGTTAAGAACAATAGCGATAATTTTGAGAACGGTGTTCTTAATATGCTCGATAAATCACAAAAAGCCATCTTGAAGATTAACACCAAGATATGCTCTGATAAAGCAATTGGCAGAGACAAACAGATTGGCCATTCTTTTCTGTTTAAGGTCAATACTATTGACGACCTGATTCTGGTGTGGCGGCATGAGATACTGCCTCTTTTAGAGGAATACTGCTATGGCGATTATACAAGGATAAACCAGATCTTATTTGGAAAAGAAACAGGCTGGATAAGCCAGATTCACGGCATACAAGAAATCAACAGAACAAACTTAAATCAGATGCTTGATGAGATAGTAAGAAATGAACACTCATAACATTATAGAAATTCAAGAATATCAATCGCAGGTTATTGAAAATCTTAATGAAGACTCTGATATTGCCTATCTTGAAAAACCCTGCTTTAAAGACAGGGAATCCGCTCCTTATAAACTCAGCAGGGGGGTGCGTGATAACAAGCTAAAGATTGAGAACACCTCCTATTCCGGCATCATCCAGCTTGATAAAATCAGAATCCACTTCTCTACAAAAGTTAAGACAAATCTTTTTTATATGCTCAGCTTTCTCAAAGACGAAAGATATTTTTTTTATGACCCTGAGAAAATTATAGAGATTGAAGAAGGCCAGAGCTTTTATGATATTCTCGGCAGATTATTCCTGAATGAGCTTGAAGAGATTTATAAGAGGGGTTTTTATAAGAAATATGTGAGGAAAGAGGAGAATGTATCCTATATCAAGGGCAAGCTGAAAATCAGGGGACAGCTGCAAAATGATATTCGTAAAATGCCAAAGTTCTTCTGCTCTTATGGCGACCTTACTTATGATAATATGGAGAACCGTATTGTTCTGAGAGCAGCAACTTTGCTCATACCCTTAATAAGATTCAATGAAGATGTTAAAAGAGAATTGCTTAGATATAGCATCCTTATGAGGGAGGAAGTAAGCCTTGTGGATGTAGCCCCTGAAGATTGCAACAAGATACAGTTCAGCCGATTAAATGAACACTATGAGACGATAATACAATTGTCAAAGGTCATCCTGCAAAGCCACTTTATCAGATACATCCACAAAGGGGCATCAAAAGGCTTTAATTTTATTGTCAACATGAACAAAGTCTATGAAGACTTTATTACAACAATTATCGGGGAACTTATCGAAGAAGATAATGATTTTAGGGGCTTCATTGTAGCAGACCAGATGAGATTCAATAGCCTTGTAAAAGAGCAGAGCATTGGGGTTAGACCTGATATAATTTTAAAGAAGAAAGACACAGATGAATACCCGTTCATTATCGATGCAAAATATAAGCGGCAAGAAAACAACGCAGATTTTTATCAAGTGATAGCATATGCACTTGCAATTCCAACTGCAAAGTCCTGCTGTCTTATATATCCCTCAGAGGCAGATATTGACACTCAGACCTTAACCATTGATACAGAATCATTCGGGAATAAAAGAGAAAACATACCACTACACATCTGTAAGATCAATTTAAGCTGGGATAGAAAAATAGAATTCAAACAGTTCATACAAGAAATAAAGGACGAAGTGAAAGCTAAGGTGCTGGTGAAATTGTAACAGCCTGTTGAAAAACTCTCCTATCAAAACTTTTTATTTTGGACTAAAAGAGCGATAGAACATTGCATCTTTTATGTAAATATGGGTTAGTTGTCACGTCCCAGAAGGACTCTCGTGCAACTGGGAAGTAGTCGAGCCTATAAGAAAACATTATAATTTCAGGTAATTTAATAATCAAAGCAGATGAGCAAAAAGCTTGCATATGAGAGGTGCCTCTGGTTTCATAATGAGGTAAAACAAAGCAGATTTCCTAATGCCACAAAGCTTGCACAGGAATTCGAGATATCCTCCAAACAGGCTCAAAGAGACATAGATTTTATACGGAATAGATTATATGCTCCTTTGCGGTATGATTCAAAAAGAAGAGGGTATTGCTATGATGTCTCAGGTTATGAGTTGCCTTCTATCTGGATAAATGAAGATGAACTGCTGGCGCTATGTCTTGCTGCAAAGTTAGCATGCAACATCCCTCAAGATGAAATTAAGAAATCTCTCGATCTTGTGATAGAAAAGTTTTCAGGCTTCCTTACATCAGACTTTGCCAGATTTAAGCAGTTTATTAACAATGTCATGGTTAAAAACATAGAGTATTACAGGGTTGAAAAGACAATCTTTCAGCAGGTCATTTCAAGTCTTTTTAATCAGCAGGCAATAGAGTTTGACTATTACTCCCCGCACAAAAAGGAGAATTCACACCGTGTTGTAAAGCCGATGAATTTACTCTGCTATATGGGAAGGTGGTTTCTAATAGGCTACTGTAAAGAAAAAGCAGAAACAAGATATTTTTCCCTGTCCCGTATTAGTGCAATAAAAACATCAGATGAACATATTGATATCCTGACTATCCACGACATTAAGACAAGTGTAGATAATTGTTTTGGTATTCTTACAGGGGGAATCCCTCAAGAGGTCTGCCTGAGATTTAACCCAGAGATATCTGATTGGATAAAAGAGCAGATATGGCATGAGGCGCAGATAATGAGCGATGATGAAGATGGCAGGCTATCATTAAAATTGCCTGCTACGAATTTTGCTGAACTAAAAGGTGAGATATTAAAATTTGGCTCCGCTATAGAGGTTGTTTCTCCTGAAGCACTCAGAGTTGAAATAAAAGAAGAGATAAAAAAGATGGGCAATATTTACAAATAGGACATTATTTGGGGGAGATGCTATTGTAAAATAGTTTTATATAAAACTATGGAGGTTAACATGAAGTTAAATCAAACCTCAGAGGGGATAGAAAGAAGAGGCTTTTTAAAACTCATAGCAGGACTGCCTGCCTTGTTTTATATACCTTCTTCGAAAAGCAGCCAAAGCATACTTATCCTTAAGACAGTGCTGGCAGGGTTTATATATTATGATGCAGAGGTCATTTGGCACGACCTTAAGGTGGGTGACAGCCTCCGACTTAGAAGAGAACCACACAATCATTATGATCAAAAGGCAATAGAGGTCTTTTGGAAAGTTCATAAGTTAGGATATGTCCCAAGGGTTGACAACTCTGCTATTGCCCAGATGATGGACAGGGGGTTAATACTTGAGGCAAAGATTATTTGGTTAAAAGTTGATGATGACCCATGGGAGAGAATTGGAATGAATATAGAGTTGGTGTTGTCATGAGATTGAAGATTGATTTTTTCGCCGATAAATTGCCCGTCATTTATCGCCATAGATTTATGGCACTAATTAAAGAGGCTCTTAATGAATCAGATAGCTCATACAGAGAAAGGCTTTATCCTGAAAAAAACTCAGTCCATTCAAAAGTTGCAAAGCCGTTTTGTTTTAATGTATCTATGCCTATTCAGAGGGAGATGAAAAAAGACAAGATAATAATTGATAACGGTGTAGAAATTACAAATACCGTTTTTATTTTCAAGCAATACTGTAAATTTTCCTTATATATAAGCTCATCGGACTTTGAGTTTATAACAAATCTGTATAACGGCTTGCTTAAGATAAAGGAATTTAAATTTAACGATGAGATAACGCTAAGGTTTGACAAAGCGTTTTTGCTAAATGAAAAAAAGTTTGAAGGGGCTGAAGTCGCATTTAAGACCAATGCCCCCATTTTGATTGAGGATAAAGTTGGCAAGCCCGTTCTGCCTGTAGCACCCAACCCGCCCCCTGCATCTTCTGAACTTCAGCCCACCGCTTACAGCCATCAACATTTCAACGAGCATTTCAATGCAATCCACGACAGGATTTTAAAAGATATAAGGGGATGCGGGCTTCATAAGGAAATGGAATTTGTCCCTCTGAATGTAAAAAAACAGGTAGTCAAACACACTCTTAGAGGTTTTCGCGAAAAGACCGGCAAGCCATATATGACCCTTACCTGCTTTGAAGGCTGCTTCAAACTCAAAGGCGACCCTCGAGACCTGCAGATGCTATATCAAATCGGCGTCGGATTAAGAACAGGGCAGGGGTTTGGAATGGTAGATATTGTTTGAACTGCTTGAACCGTTTGAACCGTTTGAACCGTTTGAACCGCTTGAACTGCTTGAACTGTTTGAACCGCTTGAACCGTTTGAACTGCTTGAACTGTTTGAACCGCTTGAACCGTTTGAACCGCTTGAACCGCTTGAACCGTTTTTATAAGAGAGGGAGTAGGATGGAGTGAAAGCGGACGGACATAGCGACGGTTGATTAAATCTGAAAAGTGTGTCATAGTAGCTATAAATATAGCTACATGGAGGTAATGCAATGAAATTTGCGAATGTAAGAGAACTGAAGAACAAGACATCCGAGATTTTGAGAAATGCGGAAAAAGAGGCGGTGATCATTACATCAAAAGGCAAGCCGAGGGCAATAGTAACCGCTATCTCCGAGGAGGATTTCGAGGACTACCTGCTTGAGATGAGTTCAGGTCTTCAGGACGAGCTTGCCGAAGCTATGGCGGAATATCATGCCAAAGGCGGCGTTCTGCTGGATGATTACCTTGCAAAAAGGAAAAAGAAGCGTGGATAAATTTGATGTTATCTTGTCTCCTCATGCAATAAAGGATATGGACAGCTTTAGCGGTATTGTTTGCTCAAAGATTGTGCGTGCGCTCGGCGCGCTCAGAGAAAATCCATTTCCGAAAGGCAGACTTATAAAGAAGATAAAAGGCAAGAAAACAGATTTCTATAGACTTAGAGCCGATATGCACAGGGTGTTTTATGTTATAGAATCCGGTAAAGTGGTGGTTTTAAGGATTTTGAGCAAAAAAGAAGCGGACCGATTCATAAGCGGTTTAAAGTGACACTATTTATCAACACATTATGCCAGAGTCCAAGAAACGGAAGATAGGGTTTGGGATGAAACAGTTCGAACAGTTTGAACAGTTTAAACGGTTTGAACAGTTTGAACAGTTAGTTTACAGGAGGGTGAATGCCTGTTAAATATTTCGAAGATTTATCAGTCTGGAAGTTATCGCGAGAATTGACCGATAGAATTTATACAATCACAGGCTCGGGCGGATTCTCAAAAGATTATGGTCTTCGAGACCAGATCAGAAGGGCATCCATATCAGTAATGTCAAATATTGCAGAAGGATTTGAGAGAGGCGGCAATCAGGAGTTCAGCCAATTTCTGTCAATCGCAAAAGGCTCATGCGGGGAAGTGCGCTCTCAATTATATGTTGCAATGGATCAGGGTTATATTACTCAAAAAGATTCTGAGCAATTGATTGATGATTTTAAAAAACTTTCTATTATGATTAATAATTTCATGGAATACTTAAAAGGAAGCAATTATAAAGGGACAAAATACAAAAAACCGCCGGTAAAAAGTATGAGGGAAGAGGTTGAAGATTTTCTAAAGGACTATAAAAAAGGAACCGTTTGAACCGTTTGAACTGTTTGAACCGCTTGAACCGTTTAAACCGTTTGAACTGTTTTTATAAGAGAGCGTAGGGGGATGAAAATAGACATAGTGCCGCATGAAATTATAGAGAGCAAGATAGTGTTAATCAGAGGCAGGAAGGTTATGCTGGACAGGGATCTTGCAGTTTTGTATGAGGTTGAGACCAGAGATTTAAATAAAGCAGTAAAGCGAAACATTGACCGATTCCCTGAAGACTTTATGTTCCAGTTGACAAATGATGAGTTTGACAACTTGAAGTTCCATTTTGGAACATCAAGTTGGGGCGGCACGCGAAAGTTACCATACGCCTTTATGGAGAACGGCGTTGCAATGTTGTCTGGAGTTTTAAGCAGTAAGAGGGCCGTTCATGTGAATATACAGATAATGCGAACTTTTACACGACTCAGGGAGATTATTCTATCTCACAAAGAGCTTCAACGGAATATCGAGGATATGGAAAAGAAATATGATGCTCAGTTTAAAGTAATCTTTGATGCTATAAAACAACTGATGACCCCGCCTGACTCCAAGAGGCGAAAGATAGGGTTTGGGAGAGAGGGGGAGTAGGGATGGAAGAAAAAATAAAAATTTATCCGTCAAACTGGCTGTATAATGCTTCGGTTATAGGTTTTTTGAGAGTTGTAGCACATGCATGTGGCGAAACTACTGTTGAAAATTGGCTGCAGGCAGATGGAACGGTAATAATTAATATAGATATTTTTAAGAATACAAAAATTCATAACAAAGAACTTCCATTGTGCTTGAAGTATTACACAGAGTATCTTGTTAATGATAGCGATATGAAAGAATGGCTTTATAAGAAAGATAAGCAAGGAAAAACCTATGAGGAAAAATATAAAGACATTATAGGACAATTAGGAAATTTCGGCTATAAATTTATTCAAGCAGGAAACAAGCTGTTTGCTTCTAAAACACCATATCAAAATCTTGTTCAGTTGAGCGAATGGAAGTCGTTAGAATTTGCTGCTTTAACAAGTAAATTGCAGGATTATCCGAAGATAAAATCTGAGTCCGCATGTGGTTTGTGCAGCAATAATAAGGTGTTGAAGCCAAATCCAGATAGCAAGTTGGAAAACAGACTGTTTGTTTTTCAGGAACCACATATGCGATTATTAGCTCCCTCAACAGGAGAGTTTCCGAATGCTTTTTGGAATTTAAATGACTCTCTTTCAATATGCCCACTATGTGCTTACTTGATAATTCATCATCATATTCCCTTTGAGAATGCAAGAACACAGGGAGGCCAAATCTTTATTAATGTTCCTTCTTTCAAAGTGATGTGGCATCTTAATAAATATGCCTCAGAGATTTTAAGCAGACGGAATAATTATCAGATCAGAGAAATACTGGGCATTAGCTTTATGGAGTTGGCACAGAAGATTTTTACCACACTTGGAGCATGGAGCATGATGAATATTGAAATGGTAGTAAAAAATTATAATCGTGCTACTAAGCAATCGGAAATAGACTATTATTCCTTGCCTTATGAAGCATCGCGACTTCTGCTCAATAAAGATATAGCGGGTTTAATCAGTCAAACAAAAGAAGATTTTATTCTGGAAATTATATTAAGCGGTAAATTTGATAGCTTGTTGATATTAAATCAGAAAATCTTGCGGTACGCAATGACAAACTCTAGTGCATTTGAGGATAAATATTTCTCAAAACTTAATAACAAAGATGCACGCAGTCTTAAAAATCTTTCAGTGATATTGCCAGAACTTTATGTCAGAATAAATTCAATCTTAAAAGTGGGGTGATAATATGAGCATTTACGAAAATATTACAAAACAGTTAGATGAACTGCATGAGAAGATAAGACCGGACAATATTGATGAGTGGCTTGAAGATGTTAGAAAAACTATGAACATTTTTCTTGCCGGAGAGAAAATATCGCATTTTAGGAAAACGCTTGAATCTATCGAATACGACCTAAAAAAAGATGGCTCTAAGAATGAGCAACTTAAAAAGATTTATGGACTTATTAATAGCCTGAAAACAGCAGAGCCTGATTTTTTAATTGAAAGATTAAGGAATAGCGGATGGTCAATTGCAAGAAATGAAACAGGTTTACAAGAAGCCATTAATAAAGAAGCGCTGAGACTCCTTGAGCAAACAAGGCTTGGAAAAAGAGATAATGTGATTGGTATGCTGATGAGAGATTTCACTACAAAGAAGGTAAAATTTCCTATTGAACTGGTAGAAGCCTCGAAACAGAAACACGATGTAAACCATTTTAGAGCATTCATTTATGCTTTTTTGAGTAATTTCACAACTGAAAAAACTAAGGAGGGCGGCAATGAGTAATAATAATTGCAAACTAAAAGATGACTTGAAGGCTATTACTTTTACCACTATCTTTGAAGCTTCGGCTCTAAATAGAGATGAAAAATTGGGCGGGAATATTCCATCAATCAAAAAACTTACACGATTCGGAAATAAAACTTTCAGCTATCTATCAAGGGTAGCGATGAGGCATTATCTGTTTGAGACACTTTCAAAAACTTACAAAGATGATTGGACTCCAGCTCTGTGTTTTGAATCTGGAACAGGAAATAATAAAGTTGTCCAGTTTGATTTAAGAAGTCAGAATATTCTTACACACGCCGAGCTTGATGCTTTCGGTTATATGTTTACAATAGGTGGACAATCAAGCATTACAAGAAAAGCTGCTGTTGGAATTACAAAGGCAGTTGCCCTTGAGACATGGGAAGGAGATATGCAGTTTAATGCAAACCATGATCTTGCTTCCAGATGCGGAGCTAATCCTAATCCTGTTAATAAAGAAGAACAGGGGGCACTTTTTAAGGTTCCTTTTACAATGGATATTGATAAACTGGGATATGATGAATGGTGGATAAAGGATCATAATTATGATAGCACTGCAGAAAAGCTGACATTATTTTTATCTGAAAAAGGGACGGAATCTCTAGTATTGACTCATGTCATAGAAGCAGAAGAGAGAGAAAAAGACAAAAAGTATGCTGTAAAAGGGAAAAATAACTCTGCAATAGGAGAAATAGAAGTTAGGAAAGAAGGTGCTAAGAAAAAAGCTATTTTTAGATTAGACGATATAGAAAAGAAAATAAGAATATGCCAGATTCTTGAGGTCCTGAAAAACGGTCTTATTTACCACACCAGTGGCGAAAATTATGGGATTGTTCCATTATTCATAATTGCTGCTGGATTAAAGCTTCCTATTCCCTTATTTAATTCTTTTGTTGAATTGGGAAATTTTGAAGAATCTATTCTTGATAATTCCTATATCCTTTGTGAAAGCGATAAGAGACTTGTCTATGTTTATAATCCCAAGGATTTGGCAGGACAGATAAATACCTCTGATCTCTATACTGACTGGGATGAGTTTTTGAAACAACTGGGAGTTAAACAATAAGACATGATGAAACAAGTTCTGAGAATCAAAATCCATCAGCCGGATGCTCATTACAGAGTGCCTTTTAGCTATCGGAGGCGGTTTACATATCCAATACCTCCTCACTCTACGGTTAAGGGATTAATCTGCAATGTAATGGGCATTAAAGATGACAAAGATGCTGAAGAATTACAGAAGGGTCTGTCCTTAGCAATCTACGGGACATTTGAAAGCATAGTAAAAGAGTATATCTGGTTTCGTAACTTAAAGAAAGAAAGCCATATTAATAAATTTAATTCAACAATAAACAGAATCATGGACGGCGTGCCTCAGCATCCAGGCGGACAGATGCCAGTAACAGTAGATGTCCTCCATAATGTTGACCTTTGTGTTTACATCTATCATCCGGAATTAATGGATGAGATTAAATCCACTTTTGAGAATCCGTTCAATAGACTTTCATCGCTTCATCTTGGAAGGTCTGAGGACTGGATTGTTATCAAAGAGATTAAAAAAATTAGTATTGACAAGGGAGGTCTGAGACATCTTTCTTTATTTACATGGATTCCTACTTTATCGGACATGGATGATGAATTTATGCCAGATAAAGAAAGCTATAAAAAGTTTTACGAGCAAGCTAACGGCAATCTTTTCAGGCTACCGAGTTTTTATCGGATAACTGAAAATAATCAAAGAGTCTTTACCAAATACATTGAGGTTAAGCTGTTTGAAAAAGGCGGGTTCAAGAAACAAGAATTTTATGTAGATACCAGCGAGGGGATTCCGATCCCATTATTCTTTGCAAAAATGAGGGTGGATTAAATGGCTGATATTCTTGCTAAGAGCAAAAAATCTATTTCACTTAAAAAGCATACGATTGGTTTATTCGAACAGTTAGATGTTTTAATAAACAAAGTCCCTGCACTGAAAAAATATGAAGTATTATTGAGGCGTGCTGCTTTTGCTCATGACATTGGGAAAGTCTCCCCTTCTTTTCAGATTTCATTAAGGAACTGGAACTATGAGCCTCGTCCCTCTTTTCCTGATGTGCCCCACAGTCTGTTTTCTTTGCTCTGGATTGACGAAAATGTCTTGAGAGAGAAAATCTCTGATGAATTTGATAGAAAAATACTGCTTTCTGCTATTGCTTTCCACCACTGGAGAAATAATTTTCAGAATATAATACTCGGCAGCAATAAGGATTTTCGAGAGGCAATTAACTTGTTGTTAGAAAATACCGTCTTTAGAAATGAATTGTTATGGAACCTTAAAACGCATCTTACAGATGAACTATTTAAAGACTATCAAAGCATCCTAAATTTCAACGAAGAGCTTGCCTTCACTATTGTCAATGGAAGCGATCTTTTTGTCTATCTTCTGCCGCCTTATTTCGGATATTTTCTGCCTCATAGGATAACTCTGAATGATGAAGAGAAAAGAAAATGGATTAACGTTTCAGGAAGTTTGATGAGGATTGACCATTTTGCCTCTTATGTTCAGGAAGAAGGTGTTAATGAGTATATAGAGAAAGATATTCCTGATTATGAAATCATTAAAAATAAAATTGAACAGAAGCTATCTATAAAAATATGGCAGTTACAGGAGATTGATAAAACAAAGGATACCAATGTAATGCTTATTGCTCCAACCGGTTCTGGAAAGACTGAATTTGCATACTTATGGGGTGCAGGCAAGAAATTATTTTTTACACTGCCGCTCAGGAGCGCGGTCAATGCAATATTTAGGCGGTCATGTGGATATTTTAATAACAATAATAATGAAAATACAGGATTATTGCATTCTGATGCTGATGTGTATCTTTTTACAAAATCTGAAAGCCACGAAGGAGAAAACACAAGAATCCTTGATATGGCAAGGCAGCTATCCCTACCGGTTTTAGTCTCTACAGGAGATCAGATTTTCCCCACCGCCCTGAAGTATCCTGGTTATGAAAAAATCTATTCCACGCTTGGTTATTCAAAACTCGTCGTAGATGAAGTTCAGGCTTATGATCCGAGAGCAGCAGCAATCATTGTTAAGCTCATCGAAGATGTTGTAAAACTGGGCGGGAAATTTCTTTTGATGACGGCAACACTGCCGCCTTTTGTGAAAAAACAAATAGAGGATAGAATCGGCAAAGATGAACTTCAAATCATAGATAAATATAAGGATTGTGAGCATATTTGTAAACATAAAATTGAAGTCCGTGAAGATGATATTACAAAAATGATTGATAAAATATTGAGCAAGGCAGAGGAAGGGAAACGGGTGCTGGTCATCCTTAATACTGTGGAAACAGCACAAAAGATTTATGAAGAAATTGCTAAAGCTAATAAAGAAAAAATTTATTTAAAACTTCTTCATTCAAGATTTACTTTTAATGATAGAAAGAGCTTTGAGGATGAAATCGTCGGGACTAAAGATATGCCAGGAACTTTTAGCAATCCAAAACCAGATGATGAAAAAGAAGGCAAAATACTCGTAGCAACACAGGTAGTCGAAGCCTCCCTTGATATAGATGCAGATATTCTTTATACAGAACTTGCCCCGATAGATTCGCTTGTTCAAAGAATGGGTAGAGCACTGAGAAGGATTAGAGATAAAGAATCTTTCAAAAAATATTTGGATGCTAAAGAATCCACAGTTCCTAATATTATTATTTTTTATCAAAGGCCAAATGACAACGTTAAATTATCCTCTGGTGCAGGGATTGTATATCAAAACGATTTATTGGCTTTTTCGCTTGCATTACTATTCAGGGGAGCAATGCCGGAATCAATTTCTGATAGTAAGATCGATGAATTAAAGAAAAAGCATTGGCCGGAAGAAAAAAAAGATAAACAAAAAACTCAAGATGCGATTAAAAGTTTTCTTGAAGATTTATTTAAAACTTTTGATACAGTTCAAAATTCTCAAACTAAAGGACAGGTGAAAAAGAAAAAGATTGAGATGCAAAAGATGTTGATTTTTACTATCGCTGAAGCCGACAAGAAACCATTGGTAGAAAATCTCTATGATCTATTGCCGCCGAAATCGGGTTATTTACAAAGGTTTTACGAAACCCTTGATATTCTTGATGCAGGTTATATGTCTGATAGAAAAGAAGATGCGTTGAAATTATTCAGAGAAATTTATACAGTGCCAGCAATTCCAGAAGATAGGGAAAAAGAGTTCAAGAAATCCATAGAGAATTTTCTTAATAAAAATAAATTGAGCTATACATATTTTAAAATTGATGTTCTTTCCGAATATGTGGTAAATATTGACATTAGAAAATATCTTTATAACAACTCGTTAAATCTAAAAAATGTTTCTTATCTTGCATATGAACTTAAAGGCGTCAGTGATGAACAGATGAATAAAATTAAGAAATGGTTGAGCGGAGTTTATATCTTTAGCGGAAAATACAACAAGAACACAGGGGTAACCTTTAACACAGGGAATAAAAAAAGGGAAAGGCAAGATTCAGGAATAATTGATATATAGATAGGGCGGTTTTATGAAAAAAGAACAAAACTCAAATCCTTGACAAACACCAAAAAGAACTTCTTGCACAGCTTCTTGAGCTTAATGATTTTTTCTGCCGATTAAACTAACCCAGTTAATTCATAAATTTCTTTTTCAATAAGCTGGGAACCCTTGCACCAGATGAGTTTGAGGCTAATTATCCACTTGCTCCAATAATTACACAGTGTGTTTTGATAATTATATAAGTTCATTGAAAATATTGGTTTTCTTATCGAATATATGCACTGTATGGATTAACTGGGCTAAAAAATGCCGTTCTCTATAAAGTTATAATCTTGTTGCATAAACCTTTAAACTATAGTAATATAATACCAAAATATTAAGGAGTATAGATGCTTTATCCACGAATTATTTCCTCTCAACTTTCCGCTGCTATGAAGCATTTTCCAGTGGTTTTGCTGACCGGGGCAAGGCAAGTCGGCAAGTCTACCCTTGCTCTGAGGGTAATGGATAATTATATAACCCTCGATGATATTGCAACATATTCGTCAGCAAAGGCTGATCCCAGATCGTTTATACAGGGCATTAAAAAGCCTGTTGTTATAGATGAAGTCCAAAAAGCTCCAGAACTTTTAAATGCAATCAAATTTGATGTGGATAAAAAAAGAGTCAACGGTAGCTTTCTTTTGACAGGTTCAACAAATATAGTGGCATATAAAGACATAGCTGATACCCTTGCAGGAAGGATTGCTGTTCTTGAACTTTTACCGTTAAGCTGCAAGGAGATTGCAACAAAATCCGAAAATGTCATAGATATTCTTTTCAGTGGCAATCTGGAAAATATTTCTTTGCCAGTATTAGACACCAAAAGGATGATTAATCAGATTATAAATGGCGGGTATCCTGAAGTACAGAAAATAGACACATCTATGGGAAAATACCTGTGGTTCAGTTCTTATATAAGAACATATATCGAGAGGGATGTAAGAGACATTGGAGAGTTAAGAAATCTTGATAAATTTATTAGGATGTACAATATGCTGGGACCTCGTTCAGGAAATATACTAAATAAATCCGACATTGCGCGAGACGCAGGCATAGAAATGAAAACACTTGATAATTATCTAAATTTACTGGAACTTGTATATCAGATACATGTATTAATGCCTTACAGCAGAAACATAAGCAAAAGATTTATCAAAACAGGAAAACTGTTTTTTACTGACAGCGGCATACTGTCCCATCTGCTTGGTATATCAATACATGAAGATTTTATGACATCGCATTACAAAGGCAGCATTTTTGAAACATTTATCTTTTCAGAAATCCTGAAAGCTAAAAAATATTCAGATAAGCCTTTCAATATTTTCTTTTACAGGACTCTTGACAGAAAAGAGATAGACTTTATTATCGAGCGTGGGAAAAACATCATTGCAATCGAGGCTAAATTTTCTAAGACAGTGACAAAAGAAGATTTCAAACATATTGTAGCTTTGAAAGGCAGCGTTAACAATCTCAAAGCAGGATATGTTTTATATACTGGAGAACAGTTGTTGCCTTTTGGTAATAACTTATTTGCCTTGCCATTAAGTATATTGTTTTAATTGTGGCTATCAATATAGACATAGACTTTCAGTCCCTCAAGACCACCGGCATTAAGGTCAATTACCTTTATGTCTGCGAGCGAAAGCTGTGGCTTTTTGACAGGGGCATTCAGATGGAATCAAGCTCTGATAAGGTTTTAATGGGCAAGCTGCTCGGCGAGCATTCGTATCCAAGGGAAGATAAAAAAGAGATGCTCATCGATAACCTTATCAATATAGACATCGTAGGTGATGATGAAATAAGGGAAGTCAAATATTCAAACAAACTTGCCCATGCCGATAGGATTCAATTGCTATATTATCTCTATTATCTTAAACAGCTTGGCATCGAAAAACACGGGGTAATCAATTATCCCAAAATGCGAAAAAGGCAAGAGATTATTCTCGATATTGAGGCTTCACAAGAGGTTCAAACAGCCTTAATCCGGCTGCATGAGATTTTAAGGCTGGATAAACCTCCACAATTAAAAAAACTTCCGTATTGCACAAAATGCGCTTATTATGAATTCTGTTTAGCAGGCTGAAGGTATTAAGCCACAGATAAACACTGATAATTTTAGATAAAATATGCAGATGCCTTTTTCTGATAAAAAGATCAGCGCAAATCAGCGGCTAATTACCGATACTTATGAACATCGGCATTAAACATAAAGAAATTACAGATAAAATCCTTAAAAGTTTTTATGAAGTCTATAATGAACTCGGTGATGGATTTTTAGAATCAGTTTATGAAAATGCACTGTATGTAGTATTATCAGGGCATGGTCTAAGCGTGGAGAGGCAAAAAGATATTTCTGTATTTTTTAGAAACAATATTGTCGGTGTTTTTAAAGCAGACTTCATTGTGAACGAAAAAGTAATAATTGAATTAAAAGCTGTCCGCTCTATAGATCCGGCACATGAAGCGCAATTGATCAATTACTTAAAGGCCACAAATCTTGAAGTTGGGTTGTTGTTAAATTTTGGCAGAACACCAGAGTTTAAAAGATTTGTGTTTGATAATAAAAGAAAAAATATCAGTGATAATCAGCGCAAATCAGCGGCTAATTATTGATATTTATGAAGGTATTAAGCCACAGATAAACGCTGATAATCTCAGATAAAATAAGCAGATGCTTTTTTCTGATAAAAAGATCAGCGCAAATCAGCGGCTAATTATTGATATTTATGAAGGTATTAAGCCACAGATAAACGCTGATAATCTCAGATAAAATAAGCAGATGCTTTTTTCTGATAAAAAGATCAGCGCAAATCAGCGGCTGAAAATTAAGCTATGAGTAGACCATATTACATATTCTCAAACGGCAGGATTAAAAGAAGGGAAAATACTGTCTATATCGAAAATGAAAACGGTGATAAGAAGGCTATTCCTGTTGAAGATATAGACACTATCCACCTGTTCGGCGAGGTCGAACTCAATACTAAGCTTCTTAATTTTCTAGGGCAGCAGAACAAAACCGTCCATGTTTACAATTACTATGGATTTTATTCGGGCAGTTTTATGCCGAGGGACAGAAATGTGTCCGGTGAACTGACCGTGAGACAGGCAGAACATTACCTCGATGAAGAAAAGAGGTTTTATATCGCCTATGCTTTCGTAGAAGGGGCGATATTTCACATGCTCAGAAATCTCAGGGAATATAAGAATATCGGGGATTTTCACGAAAAAATTAAGAGGGAAATAATCAATGCCTCAGAGGCGAAAAGCATCAATGAGCTTATGGGTTGCGAGGGAAGGGCAAGAGATGCTTATTATCAGGCATTTAACGTCATTTTGCGTGACGAGTTTTTTATAGAAAAGAGAGAAAAAAGGCCGCCTACTAATCCTTTAAATGCCATGATTTCATTTGCAAACAGCATGATTTATTCAGCCGTGCTGTCGGAGATATATCACACACAGCTTAATCCCACGATAAGCTATCTGCACGAGCCGAGAGAAAGGCGATATTCCCTGAGCCTTGATATCTCTGAGATATTCAAGCCGCTGATTGCAGACCCGGTTATTTTCAAGCTGATAAATAATAATATGATTAAGCTTGAGGATTTTGATGAGGATGTGAGTTATTGCTACATGAATGACAATGGGAGAAAGAAGTTTCTCAGGGAGTATGACCAGAAACTTTCAACAACCATAAAGCACCGCAGGCTGAAGCGGAATGTCTCATACAGGACTCTTATCAGGCTTGAGTGTTATAAACTAATCAAGCATCTCATAGGAGATGAGCTTTATGTCCCGTTCAAGGCATGGTGGTAACCTTAGGCTAAAGGCTGAAGGCAGTAGGCTATAGAAAGACTGGTAAAGATAGCAAAAGGCAAAAGGAGGAAAATAAATAGCTAATTATCGAAATCTTATTGCATGGCAGAAAGCTCATGATTTAGCATTGAGTGTTTATAAAATTAGTGAGAAATTACCACGTCATGAAATATTTGGCATTACTGCTCAACTAAGGAGAGCGGCTCTATCTGTCCCTACCAATATTGTTGAAGGATATGCTCGCAAGAGCAATAAAGAACTCACTCGTTTTATTGATATAGCATTGGGTTCTTTGGACGAGACTGAATATTTGATACAACTTGGCATTGATCTAAAATATATAGAACCTAACAAAGAGATGTTAGCTTTAATCTGTGAAATTGAAAAATTACTTTGGGGATTAAAAAAGGAGAATTTATAGTAGCTATAGCCGTTATCTATAGCCTATAGCCTTTTGCCTATGGCCTATTTAATAGTCACTTATGACATCGGAGAGAATAGGGTAAACAAAGTCAGGAAAATACTGAAAAAGTATTTTATGTGGGTGCAGAATTCTGTCTTTGAGGGGGATATTACAATAGGAAAGCTCGAAAAATGCAGAAATGAACTTCATAAAGTAATAAAAGAAGATGAAGACTCAATTTATTTTTATAGTCTTGAAAACCGCCTTAATTATAGAAAGACAGTGATGGGCATAGAGAGGGAATTGACAGGAAATATATTGTAGGGATATAGGCGAGAGGCAAAAGGCGAGAGGCTTAAGGATGAGGGTGAGGATAAAAAGGTAATTTTAGGGTCTGCATCGAACCTGATTTTTGTTCATATATTAAACAGACCCTTGAATATCAATAGTGTATAGTCTGTTGCCTATGACCTATGATAAACACGATTAAAGGCTTGATGCAAAATACTTTATTTAAGGGCTATTCATATTCAAAATAGAATCTGCTAAAATAGTTGTAAATAAAGGTTTTGCTTCTTATCATAAGAGCTCTTTGACAATAGGGGTTTTATCTGAACCATGTGGGATATAAAGATGAATCTTACTGGATACCAATTTAGGGGGCAGATAAGTTTTATCTGAACCATGTGGGATATAAAGGTACATACTTTTCGAGCTCAGCGTTGTCTCCTGGTGGGTTTTATCTGAACCATGTGGGATATAAAGGCATAAGAATTCGTGAAGAGAGAAGCAACAAAGGCAGTTTTATCTGAACCATGTGGGATATAAAGTTGTCTGCATACATAAGGAAAGGAACACCATGAAAGTTTTATCTGAACCATGTGGGATATAAAGCTTGCTCGTCCCCGATGCGCAAACACATGTAATTTCTGTTTTATCTGAACCATGTGGGATATAAAGTGAACATCTATAGCAGGAGATTCATAAGCATTTTCACGTTTTATCTGAACCATGTGGGATATAAAGTACGCTGAATCTCCATCGTGGTGCGGTGCCGCTTCGGTTTTATCTGAACCATGTGGGATATAAAGGCTAAGGACGCAAAAGAGATACTCTGTGATTCTGGGTTTTATCTGAACCATGTGGGATATAAAGTATATTGAGAAGGTGAAAGGGTGGTCATAGTGTCAGGTTTTATCTGAACCATGTGGGATATAAAGACATTAGGGGGAACAACCCCCCCATTCCCCCCCTTATGTTTTATCTGAACCATGTGGGATATAAAGTGTAATCCTCCAGAAGGCACCCCAGCTTGGTTCGATGTTTTATCTGAACCATGTGGGATATAAAGCCTCTAAAGCCCTGCCGACAAAGTTTACATCATCGGTTTTATCTGAACCATGTGGGATATAAAGGTTACCGGCAAGCCTGTAAGGGCAACGCTCATCGGCGGTTTTATCTGAACCATGTGGGATATAAAGAACAATGAGCGACCTGCTCGATAAATATATATTGAGTTTTATCTGAACCATGTGGGATATAAAGTACCTTCATGCGTGTCAAACACGCTTCATTGCCAAAGTTTTATCTGAACCATGTGGGATATAAAGAATATTTCTTTGCTTGATACTGTTGAGACAGGTTGGTTTTATCTGAACCATGTGGGATATAAAGGTAAGAGCCTCCCTCACAAAGTCAAGGTATTCATATGGTTTTATCTGAACCATGTGGGATATAAAGACACTTACAACCATTTTCCTGACGTCAGGAAAATGGTGTTTTATCTGAACCATGTGGGATATAAAGATATAATTGGAAGGTGCAGGGCGACTGGGATGTAAGTTTTATCTGAACCATGTGGGATATAAAGTAGAAACTGCAATTATTGACAGGCTCAAGGCTCAGAGTTTTATCTGAACCATGTGGGATATAAAGTCAGCCTTTCGCTCATGTTACTTCTCCTTAATCAGTTTTATCTGAACCATGTGGGATATAAAGTCGAGGAGAACTTTGAGAGGCAAGGACGTCCCAAGTGTTTTATCTGAACCATGTGGGATATAAAGTCTTGAGAGCCTCAAAGCACAGGGTTGTGGACATACGTTTTATCTGAACCATGTGGGATATAAAGGAGGCATATCTTCAGGCGTGAAGGATCATCAATCCGTTTTATCTGAACCATGTGGGATATAAAGCTTCTTCTATAACCTTGACTCCCTGCCAGATTTTCGTTTTATCTGAACCATGTGGGATATAAAGGGAAAGACAGTTCGGAGTTCGGAGTTAGGAGTTCGGAGGTTTTATCTGAACCATGTGGGATATAAAGGTATTAACGACATTGGCAAGGGGCTACAGCAATGCGTTTTATCTGAACCATGTGGGATATAAAGCGACTATGCGATACAATGGCGCCAAATCAAGCTCCAGTTTTATCTGAACCATATGGGATACAAAGGTTACAGCGAGATATGTTCGGCTTCTTGCCGAAGGGGTTTTATCTGAACCATATGGGATATAAAGGAAAGCGCCCACCGTTGGTCATATCTGGAGATATGCGTTTTATCTGAACCATATGGGATATAAAGATACCTCTCGCACTATGATATATATAGTTCTGTTGTGTTTTATCTGAACCATATGGGATATAAAGTGAAGACACAATGAGGGTTCTTGCTATAGAAAAAGAGTTTTATCTGAACCATATGGGATATAAAGCAGGATGGCGAAAGAGAGCCAAGCTGTTTGTATGAAGTTTTATCTGAACCATATGGGATATAAAGTTATGCTTGAGGTGTCGGAAAGGTTTGTGCAGGATGGTTTTATCTGAACCATGTGGGATATAAAGGAAATGACCCTTGAGGCTTGCCTTGCATCAATATCGTTTTATCTGAACCATGTGGGATATAAAGAGGCTTAGGGAAAACATAGCAGGCAAAAGGGGCGAAGTTTTATCTGAACCATGTGGGATATAAAGTTGATATATTAGCCGAATCTCGATTATAGCCATAGGGTTTTATCTGAACCATGTGGGATATAAAGTGGAATAGAAGATACTATCACGGCTGTAAGCATTATTGGGCATGTGATTCATTTCGACTACTCAAGCATTACGGAGATGAATTACCATGAGCTTTAGGATTTGGACGGATGCAGCCTACAATATACTGCGGCAGCAATCCATTTCAGATAGTCATACAGAAGGACGATAAGGGCAAGGACAATGCAGCTTGCAAGGACGCCTCCCAGTGCTGTAATCAGAAGCCCTATTATCAATGCCTCCATCAAGCTGGTGACGTGAAACGCAAGGGCTGTGAAAAAAGCAAAGGACATCAAAAAAGAGATAAGGAAAAATAATTTTTCGCTCATATAAAAATAATAACAGGAAACTTTATAAATTGCAAAGGAGCAAGTATTCAGTTCGGAGTTCGGAGTTCGAAGTTTGGAGTTCGGAGTGTAAGTAAATGCCGGTAGGACAGGCGAGACGCCTGTCCTACCACAGTCACATACACATGCACATGTAAATGGATAAATCTTTAGCCATAGGGATAGTCATAGGGGCTGCTGTGAGCAGTCACGGCTGTTATCTGAACCATGTGGGATATAAAGTGAGGGCTATGCGTTACTAATAGATATTAAAAATAGTTTTATC
>DYHD01000002.1:0-64960 GCA_020724365.1 Thermodesulfovibrio yellowstonii
TTATTAATATTTAATATTTTCTCTGTGTTCTCTGTGGTTAATTTTGACAATACGTTAACTAACATAGGGAGGTATTTTATGAGATGTCATGCTGTCTTTATAGACACTGTAGCGATTCAAAGGTATGTTTTTAGCAGTAATAAGCTTAAAGAAAATCTTGGGGCATCCTATTTGGTAGAAGATATCTTCGAGGAAATATTAAAGAAGTCGCTTAATGAATTGGGTTTAAATGAATCAATTCTTACAGCATGGATGGAAAATACAAACAATATCTTAATCAAAAATGGCAGCAATTTTGAAGTTGGCTTTATTGGCGGTGGCAATGCCTTACTCTTCTTTAAAGATTTAAACATAGCTCATAATTTTATCAAAGATTGGACAGCAAGGCTACTCATAGAAACACCAGGACTTCAAACAGCAATAGCCTTATCCAATTTTGACATTAATAATTACTCAGACTCTATGAATAAGATTTCTTCTGAGCTAAAGAAGAACAAAAACATCTATCATTGCCAGACAATCACCCCCCGTCATGGCATGACAGCAGAATGCACTCACAGCGGCTTTTCTATGGAGACTTATAATGAAACAGAGCAAGCTTATGTATCTTCCGTCGTTAACGCAAAGATTCTGGCAGCCAAAGATACTGAAAAGAAACTGAACAAAGATTTTGGGGATTTATTAAGCGATGAATATTGTTTTACTGACCAATTGGATAAATTAGGTCAAAAAAAACATGAAGATAGCCATATTGCAGTTGTGCATATAGACGGTAACAATATGGCAGATAGATTCAGAGAGATTAAAACACTACCATCTGCAAGAGAGCTTTCAAAATCAGTGAAAAAAGCTACAATCTTTGCTGTAAGGGGTATGATTGAAGCAACCATCAAAGAGCAAAAAACTTTACTCAATTTTCTCGATATTGAAACCTTCAACATTCAGGATAAAAAACAGATTTTACCCTTCAGACCAATCATAATAGGTGGTGATGATATAGCTTTTGTATCAGAAGGCAGGCTTGGCATTTGGCTTGCTGAAAAATTCCTTCAATCTTTTGCCAAAGAACAGGTTTCTGATAACAAACCGCTTAGTGCATGTGCTGGAATAGCTATAACGAAAACCAAATACCCATTCTACAGGGGCTATACCCTCGCAGAAGAACTCTGCAGAAATGCTAAAAATAAGAGGAAAGAGGCAGATTCACCTGGTTCATGGCTAGATTTTCATATTTCTTTTGGTGGTATATCAGGTTCATTAAATCATATCAGAAATTCGCAATATAAGGCTGAACAAGGCAGTCTTTTGATGAGACCTTATTCATTAGATGAAACAAAGAATAGAATAAGCCTTGAAACAATAAAGACTAAAGCAAGAGAACTTGGAAAAATACCCAACAATAAACTCAAAGATATGAGAAATATTATGACATTGGGCGAACCACAGAGAAAGATTTTTGTTAATGAACTAAGCGTAAGGGGTTACTCTTTGCCTAAGTTTGATGGTAAAGACTATCACGCCTCTTTATTCGAGAATGCTCAGACTCCTTACTTTGATATGATTGAACTCATGGAATTTCATCATGAAATAAAGGAGGTTTAAATTATGAATAGGACATTAACAATCACAATGCGTCTAAAGTCAAAGACAATAATCGGCTCTGCTGAAGGCTATGGAGCTATAATTGATACAGATGTAATCTTTGATGAACTTGGTATTCCATACATACCTGCCAGAAGGGTCAAGGGCTGTCTGAGAGAGTCAGCCATCGAAGTGCTTGATATGTTTAGCATGTCAGGGATTAACAACTTCATAGAACTTACAAAAGAAGATAAAGAAAAATATAAATATGAGATTGTTAACAAGATATTTGGCAAACCCGGCATGATTGATTCTTCACCAGTAAGTTTTGGCAATCTATATTTGGATGATTATGAAGTACTAAATAATTGGCTATTCTATTTAAAGACAGAACTTCAAGGACTCATATCAAAAGAGTCAATCACTTCATATTATACCGACATTGCACAGCAAACAGCCATTGAGGGTGGCATTGCAAAAAGACATAGCTTAAGGACATGCCGTTTTCTCAAGGAAGGTCTATATTTTAAGGGCATTATAAACATTTCCGTTTCAGATAATGCAGATGAATATATTAAACTGCTTTATCTATCAGCTAAAAACACTCGTTACATAGGATCGAGCCGCACAAGAGGCTTTGGCAAAGTAGAATTTAATATTGAAGGAATTGATGGCAGCAATATCCTCAATAGATTGGAGGTATTATGCACTTAATTAATTATAGATTAACTACCCTCAGTCCTATAATAATTAGCAAAAATGCAGGAGACCCTAATATGGTTGCTACAGATGACTATATACCAGGGGTTGCCTTACTTGGTGCTTTTGCAACAGAATTTATCAAGTGGAAAAAGATAGGTTCTTCGGCTCATACAGATGAAGCATTTTGTAACTGGTTTCTTAAAGGCAAGATATTTTTTGATAACTGCTATATCAGCTATAGTGAATATGATAAGGAGTTTCCTACCCATCCACTGCCTCTCTGTCTTTGTGAGCTGAAATCAGATTCTGCCAATAAAGATGCAGTTATATTACATAACCTATTTAATTATGAAGACGATGAAATGCCTGTTACAGCATACAGACAACGATATGTTAATCTGGAAGAAAAAAGATTCTGTTTCCCCAAGAAATCTCTTAGTTTTCATCACGAAAGAGACTACCACAAAGGCTCATCAAAAGAGAGGATTATCTTCAATTATGAGCAGTTAGATAAGGCACAGACATTCAGAGGAGTCATAAAATCTGCCGAAAGCAAATATTTAGAGGATTTTATTACATTCTTTGGCAATGAGGTTGAACTCAGAATCGGAAAATCAAGAGCAACACAGTATGGACAAGTTAAGATTACTTTTGATACCTATCCCACCCAAAAACAAATTCAAAAACCACCAGATTCTGATGAGATAATACTTTTCTTCACATCTCCTGCAATATTTTTGAATGAATACGGGTTTTCTGCCGCAGACCTTCCAGTTATAACTAAATATCTTGACGCTGGTGTTGAAATCCAAAAGGCATTTTTAAAACAAGAGGAAATTGAGGGATATAGTGCAGTTTGGAAGACAAAGAAATCTCTTTTTAATGCAGTATTTGCAGGTTCTTGTTTAAAGCTAAATATCACTGAAAAAACTGCTCTTGAAACACTTGCCAAAATGCAAGCAACAGGCATAGGCGAAAAGACAAATGAAGGTTTTGGGCAGTTTCAAATCATGCCTTCTGATATGGGGTGTCAGAAAACAATAACTATCAGAGATAATAAGCCCAAATATACAAGACCTAATGGAGATATCCCCCAAACAGTCTCAGAAGTAGTTAAAGAGATTGTTATAAAACACCTTATCTCCGAGGTAAAAGACAAAGCTATCAACGATTGCAATGAATTTTATAGGGCATCTTCACAATCAATTACAAAATTTTTACTAAGCAGACTCGAATCTATGGTGTCTGCAACAGGCAATCTCGATATATCAACACTCCGCAAACCTGCAAGAGATCAATTAGAAAGCATTCACAATGAAGAACAGACTCTTAAAGGATTGATTGACAAAAGAATTTCACTTACAGATGTCTATCAGAATACACAAAAACTATCTAAAGAGATTAATTATAACCCAAATGCAGATAAAGATTTAACTAAAAAGCTCGAACGAGAGTATTGGCTTACATTCTTTGCATTCATGAGAAAGAGGCTTAAAGGAGGAGGTGACAGCATATGATAGAAAATATCATAGTATTGAAAGGAACTATCGAACTTCAATCACCAGCCTTGATAGGCTGCGGCAAAGATGACCATACTGATATTGATCTTATAAAAGACTCAAAGGGTATCCCTTACATACCTGCCACCTCTCTGGTGGGGGTCTTAAGAGACTTTATAAAACCATCTTCAATGAATGAAGGTGTGCTTAAAGAATTTTGGGGCTACTCCGTCGATGAAAATTCACAACAGAGTTCTATTACTTGTGATGACCTAAAGGCAATTAATGGTGATGCTAAGCAATCACTTGTAGAGATAAGAGATGGCGTAGCCATTGATCCAAAGAAAAGCATTGTAGAGGATAAATCTAAATATGATTTCGAGATAATTAAAAAAGGAACAAGATTTTCCCTCTATTTAGAGGCAAGATGCAAACAAGGTAGAATAAATGAATATTCAAGATTTATTAGAACTATTGAAGCATCCCTCAACAATGGATTGATTAGAGTTGGGGCAAAGACAAACAGCGGTCTCGGCAGGCTCAAACTAAAGGATGACGCCATCTATATATTTGATTTCAAGGATAAAAAAGATGTTCTTTCATGGCTTAAGCAAGATTTTACAAATAAAAAACCTGCTGATGAAATCTTGCCATTGAATATTAAATCTAATGACTTCATAATTGAAGCAAGCTTAAGATTGAAAAACTCATTTATCATTCGTTCATATCCATCTCTGCCAGAAGACCCAGATGCAGTGCATATCACATCCGCAGATGATTATGTCATACCAGGTTCCTCTCTTAAAGGAGCTTTAAGGTCAAGAGCTTTGAGAATTGTAAATACCATTGAAAAACCCTATTCGATAATCGAAAATCTCTTTGGAGATGTGTATAACGATGAACAGCAAGCAAAACAGAAAGGCAGGAAAAAAGGTGATGCCTTTAAGGGCAGGGTTACAGTCGAGGAAGTAATCTTGCCGAGATTTATCTCAGAGCTACAGACTCGTATAAAAGTTGACCGTTTCACAGGTGGGACGATTGCGTCTGCCCTGTTTGAGACAAAACCACTTTTCAGTTCAAATAATGAAGATATAAAACATCTCAAGATAACGATAAAGAACTGCGAACCATACGAGGCAGGACTTATGCTTCTCACCCTAAAAGATCTCTTCACAGGAGACCTTGTAGTAGGTGGCGAAAAGAACATAGGAAGAGGAGTATTTGAAGGGTTGGGTGCAGAGATTAGTTATGACGGTAAGACAATCTCCATTGATGGCAGTCTCTCAAAATTGGAGCAAGACAAAATACTTACACTTAATAATCTTGTAAAAGCCTTTGCAAATTTCAGTGGTGGAGGTGCATCGTGTTAGAGAACAATGGCTTAAAGCTGAAAAAAATTAAAAGCACTGTTTTGCCAGTAAATATTACTAAATCCCTAAAACAAGAGATTTCAGAAAGAATAAAATCTGATGCCTATGTTGTAGCCTATCTTGATTATGCAGTACTTATTGGAAAATTCAAAAACGACGAATTTCAATTTTACAATAATGAGCAGTTCCAAGACAGATTTGCCCAGAGAATTCGTATATTCCAAAATGATCGTGAACTGCATATATGGCGTTGTAATGACAATAACTTCAAAGGGCGTCTGAGGATTGATGACGAAACAGGTGAAGAGACAGTTGCAGTTGATGCATATCAGGTAATGCTTGGTACTAATACAGAAAGACTCGGTGAATACACAAAGCTAATAGAAGAAAGAGGGGCTGAGTTAATCCTGCCATTGAAAAATATCTCAGTTGATGACAAAAAGAAAAGGCTTTTTCTAAAGACGAGGAACTACATCGGCTATAATCCAATACAGCAGGCAGGATATGTGGACTGCAGATTTGTAGAAATTACAGATAAAGCTTAGAAGGAGTAAGAGAAAATGGAAAAAGCAATAATATTTATAAAAGAAGTTAATAAAGGAAAATACAGTTGTAATATTCAATTCAAATCTTCAAACAAGACTATGCCTCTATCTGACTTTAAGCATTCAGACCCAATGTCTTTCAATGAAAAAGAAGTTGAGGTGCTTAGAGAGAAAGGACAGATTATGAAAATAGTCTGTGAAGGCAAAGAGATATACAATAAACATTCACCTAAAGGACTAACAAAGCTTCAAAAAGCACAAAGAAGTGCTTCTATTCAAAACCACAACCATTCACCTGCAATCGCGCCATATAACTTTATCCCTCTTAACACAAAAGTAGTCCAAGCTGAGCGAATACCTGACTTTGATATTTATCATGCAGACAGATTTACAGGCTATATTGACCTCGATATAGAGAGCCTTACGCCATTATATATCAGAGACACACTGATGGATGAGGAGATTAAGCAAAGAGATGAAAATGATAGACAGAGACAAAATGATGCAACTTGCTCAGTATATGCAAACCCCGATTTTTTCTCACCCGCTGGGCGCCTCCGCATACCCGGCAGTTCCTTGAGAGGCATGATAAGAACAATGGTTGAGATAACGAGCTATGGCAAATTTGGATTTTATAATGATAAGAGGTTGTATTATAGGGGATTGGCTGATAAGAGTGAACTTAGAATAGAATATCAGAAGAATATGTCATCCTTTGATAAAAATAGCAATAAAAATATCTATAAAATGTCAGCAGGCTATATATTCAAGAAAAATCTTAAATATTTCATAGTCCCAGCAAAAAATTATCGTCAGATTACTAAAGACGAAGCTAAAAAATTGATAAAAGAAATTGGTGGCAAATATAAAGAGTTCAGGTTCTATGATGTCAAAACAGGCTTTATTGTAGTTTCTGGAGATATGAATAATAAAAAGAGAGATTGGTTTATTGAATATAAGGACACAGATCAAAAACCCATTGAGATTAATAGAAAAGACATCCAAGATTACAGAGATGACATTAACAGAAATAAAGATGTTCCAAACTTGCTCGAATTATCAAGAAAAGGTGAAGTGCCGTGTTTTTATACCAGATATTTTGATAACAAAAGTATTCAAAGGGTCTCCTTTGGTCACACAGGCATGTTCAGGCTCGCTTATCGTCAGACAATAGGAGACCATATCCCTGCAAATCTTAAAGATGAACAAATTATTGACATTGCTGGAGCCATCTTTGGCAATGAAAAGACTTTTGCTGGTAGAGTATTTTTTGAGGATGCCTTTTGTTCAAGCAGTAAAGAAGATGCCCTCATGGGTGAGAGGACTCCTAATATCCTTGCAGGACCTAAACCCACGACATTTCAGCACTATCTTGAACAGGGTAGCAATAACCTCGAAAATCACCCTAAAAATCTTGCCCATTATAATTCCAATACCAACATCAGAGGCTATAAGCTCTATTGGCATAAGGGCGGAAATGAGTGGGAACAGCAAAATCAACAAGAACTCAGAGAGCACCAGAGTCAATATACGAAGATTAACCCTGTAAAAGAAGGAGTTATGTTCAAGGGTCGGATAAGATTTGAAAACCTCTCTGAGATTGAACTTGGTGCATTACTTTTTGCCATTGACCTACCCGAAGGACTTGCACACAAGCTTGGCATGGGCAAACCATTGGGATTAGGCTCAGTCAGGATTACACCAAAGCTTTATATCTCAGATAGAAGCAGCCGTTATTCTGATTTATCAACCGAGTGGGCTGAACCTATTGAAGAATCTTCTGACATAGATAAATTCAAAAAAGCTTTTTCAGATTATGTGATTAAAAAATTAGGTGAGACAGCAAATACGCTCTGGGAGACCAAAAGGCTCGGAGAACTCAGGATAATGCTCGATTTTATAAGTAAGCCATCTAATAATAGCACTCGATATATGAAAATAGAAGCTGGCAATAATAAAGACAATGAATTTAAAAATCGAAATGTTCTGCCTCGACCTTCTGAAGTCAGATAAAAATTTGCTTATTAGGTGGTTTGAGTGTTCAGTCCATAATCCGTAGTCATTGCGAGTGAAACGAAGCAATCTCGCCTTTTTCTTTAATATTGCCACGCATCCTTCGGATGCTCGCAATGACAGGAAGTCTGGGGACATCATACTTATTTCTTTTTACCACATTTCTTTCTGCATGGTTTTTGTTTTTGCAAAACCCTTCCCAAGTTTACTTCAAGGAAAAAGGTCTGCTGTCTGCGGTTTCTACTTTGCGTTATATGGTGTGGACAGCCATATGTTGAGAAATTTATTTCAAAAGGTTAGATTCATATCAGCCTGAACAACGGTCTCCTTATAATAAACAGCAGGATTAGCCAGTTTGACACCATCGACAAAATCATCTTTTGACATCCCAAATAGAGGGACATTGAGAGGACAGGCAAGCATTTGAGCTCCCTCTTTATATAGCATAAAGAGAAGTTCTTCAACAGAAGGCAATTCCATCTCTTCCATCCTCTTCATTACTGCATCGCTTATTTCCTCCGACTGATCTGGCAGACACTTAAGTTCTTTCAGCCTTCCTTTATGGACAGCATTAACCCCTCTTGAGCCAAAAAATATTGTAACCCTTGAACCTTCTCTTAGAAGACTCAAAGCCGTCATAAGTGCGTTATATACCTGACATAGTTCATCATGAAAACACATTATAGATACATTTTTGGTTATCTTCGCCATATTTTGCTCCTTTCGAATCCGACTTACATCTTTTTTTTTAAACTATGTGGATGCTGAGTTAGCCTTTACAGCCTCCCTCTTTTCCTCAGATCTTATTTTATTAATCATGAGAAAAGCATACATAGCTACGGCCATAACTATACTTGCATAGTTTACAGACGCTAACAAAGAACTTGGATAATAGTTTCCATAAACATAAACTCCCAGAACCTGGGAGCCAACAAAGGCTCATATCATCCCCCACTTAGTAGGTGAAAATCTACTCTTCACAAAATCTTTTCTTAAATAATCACTGAGCAGATATATGCAAAAAATACCCCATGAGACTGCTGTCACATAAGACAAGTTGATTGAAAGAAATAATGAAGCATCAACATTAATTGCAAAGTATTTTTGCAAATATAACATAAGCCTATAAAAACTCACCCCAAAAAGGCAAATAATTGGGATAACCATAAAATAAGCGGGCAACAACGGAATGTCGGGTAATCTTGAGGATTTTATTTGGAGGTAAACCAAATATGATAGTTTAGTAACAAACAAGAAAACGCCGATACCTAACACAAATAATGTTCCAAAGGCTGCAATCGAGGCTATTTCACTATTTATTGCAGTGGCTGCGATTCCTGAACCGGTTAAACAAACAAGGCCGAATGCAAAAACATCAAGCAGCCATGTAAAGTTTAATTTGTCGGTATCTACAGGGTTAGTGAGCCATATTTTGAGCACCTTGAATTCAAGTTTGAGAATAATGAGCCAAAGAGCCCCGAAGAAAAGCAAAGAAGGCAGCATCAGGGACTGTAAAATTGAAGACAATTGAGGCAAAAAAAATGCGAGAGGACCCCAAATTATATTTGCAGTCATAGATAAAGAAGCAATGGGCGAAAAAACCCCTATGTTGATTTTGGGATCATTTATAAAGGTATTATACTCTTCCTTATTTGCCAGCCACATTACAAGACTTTTAAGAAAAACCAATGTAAAAAGCAGATGGGTAACGGTAAATACGAGCATGATCCCAACTAAGGGAAAAAGGTGAATGTTTTGAGCTATGGTCAACTCAGACCATGGAATATCGAATAGCATAACCGGCTTACCCCAGCGTGGCTCTACAAACTGCAAATAAACAAAAGGCATTAAGGCAACGCCTCCAGCGGCTACTGATGTCTGAAAAATTATTGGTGTGAATTTCATGATTTATCCTCGTATAGTAGTCTTTTGGTGCGAGTTTTTAGGCAAAATGTTCAAAATATTTATAGAGCAATATGGTTTAAATAAGCCTCCTTCTTTCAAAATGCCCCTATTACATTATCTTCCTTTATCATCAGGTCAACGAGCATATCATAATCAATTTTTTTGATATCTTTTTCTATGTCTCCTTCGCCAAGCCCTCTGAGCCTTCTATCCTCATCAAGCAGATAAACCGTTCCGCAGAAACCCTCAAGGCGGTCTTTCACTGCGAAGTAAACCGCATTCTGGATAAGGCATATATCAGCAGCCATATCACGGGCTATTTTTATGCCCCTTTTACCTTCTGTTGTATCAGGGGCGGTTTTTATTATCACGAGCATCTTTACCTCCAGACTTAAAATATCATCGTTACATCTGTAGAGCTTAATATTTCAGCAATCTCAGAACTGCCTAACACCTTTACCCCGTCTATAAGATGTGTAGTCTCCATGCCTTCTTCCTTCAAAGAAGCCCTCTCTGCATATATTTCAACATTCATATCAATGCAGTCCTTTATCCCTTCTTCAATGCTTAAATATTCAGTATTGCTCGTATCCTGTCCCTTTCTTGCAGCATTAACACCGCCGTCAATTAAAATAAGATTAACTGAAATCCCCTCAGTTATGCCTCCAAGCGCATGCCTTATCGCCTCAGATGCGTCAATGGTGCCGTATGGTGGTTTTCTTAAAATAATATTTATACTCTCCATAAAAAATCCCCTTATACACCAAAATTCAAAAAAATCGGTCGAGACTTTATCACATTAAAAAGCCCTTTCAAAGAACTCATCTCTCCACCTTTGACTGAATCCTCGCCCGCAAGACCGCGGTTCATCATACACCCTGTTCATATATCAACCTTCAGTCCCCGCTCTACAAGGTCTTCCAAAGCCGATAATGATTTAGGAAGCTGCCCTTTTACAATTGAGAAGACGCCGTCACCAGAGGCAATAAGCCTCACCTTTAGCCCCTTCTTTATTGCGATATCAGCAAGATTAAATATTGTGTGTGTATTTTCAAAACTATAGGGCGTTGTTGTAAGAAACATCACTATCTCCTTTTGCATTTTAATGCCTCCTTTGTCCGGGATATACTCCCTTTTTTGTTACAGGACAACAAGCAGGGGGTGGCAATTCTTCCTGATAATCTTTCCTGAGAATCTCCAGTATATCAGGCACTAAGGGGTCTCTGAGGAAATAACATCTGAGCCTTCCATCCATATAATAGTCAATTAAGCCGTGCGTTCTTAAAATAGTGAGGTGTTGCGAGGTATTAGACTGGCTGATTTCAAGGAATTCCTCAAAATCGCTTACACATTTTACCCCTTTGGTTAGTTCCTCCAGTATTTGTATCCTTACAGGATGTGCAATTACTTTTAGTAGTTCTGCTTTTTTCCCTAAAGAAAGCATATCTCAAATACCCTTTTATTTATGACTACCAAATATTATGTTTTAGGCTGTAAAAATGGCTTATAATTATTCCCTGCTTATGGAGATTATATTTTGAAACTTGAATTTTCTTATGTTAGAATATCTTAATATTTTAATATATTGTTTTGTCAATGTAAAAAATTACTCCATTTTGGAAATTTTGATTCATAAAGGAGGAATTATGCGTAAGCCTGTCTATCTCGATTATAATGCAACAACCCCTCATGATGCTGAGGTTATCTCTGCAATGCGACCATATTTAGAGGAACATTTCGGCAACCCCTCAAGCTCTCACCAATATGGGCTAATCTCAAGAGAAGCCATAGAATTAGCTAGAAGACAGATTGCATCATTGTTAAACTCTTACCCTGAAGAGATTGTGTTTACAAGTGGTGGGACTGAATCTAATAATCATGCTATAAAAGGCATTGCCTATGCTAATTTACATCGAGGCAATCATATAATCACATCTCAGATTGAACATCCTTCGGTAACAGATGTTTGTGAATACCTTCGTAAAAATGGTTTTGAGATTACATATATACCTGTAGATGAATCAGGGCTTGTGAATCCCACTGATATCGAAAAGGCAATTACAAACAGGACAATTTTAATAACTATCATGCATGCCAATAATGAAGTGGGCACAATTCAACCAATAGAAGAGATTGCTGAAATAGCTTCAAAAAATGGCATAATTTTTCATACAGATGCAGCTCAGTCTCTTGGAAAGATCTTAGCGGATATCAATTCATTGAGAGTTGACCTCCTTACCATAGCCGGTCATAAATTATATGCACCAAAAGGAGTCGGTGCCCTTTATATTAAACAAGGCACTGTCCTAACAAAGTTAATGCATGGAGCAGGTCAGGAAAGAGGCATAAGAGCTGGAACGGAGAATGTCCTTGAGATTGTCGGGCTGGGCAAGGCATGTGAGATAGCAAAAAGAGATTTTGATAAAAATTATATGCAGATGCAACAGACAAGAGACATGCTATATCTTACACTCAAAGAAAAGATAAAAGATTTGAGACTTAACGGGCATCCTGAAAAAAGACTTCCAAACACCTTGAGTATCAGCTTTAAAGGTATAAATGCTAATTCCCTTATTTCAAAAATCAAGGACTATGTAGCGGTCTCTGCTGGTGCTGCGTGTCATTCTGGTGTGGAAAAAATATCTTCCGTCTTGACGGCTATGAGAGTCCCATATGAGTGGGCTAAAGGCACAATACGATTTTCAACAGGCAAGATGACCACCGATGAAGAGATTCAATATGCTATTGGAGTTATCTCGGAAACTATAAATTCACCTCATCTCTAAAATATGGGAAAAGATATATTATTTCACCTCGTGGCTAAGTCCAATATAATAAACCTGAGGCTTTGAGTTGTAACCAGGACTTAATACTGTAACCCTATTGGTTTTGACGATCTTAGTAACTGGATCATCAGGATTATGGATGTTTCCTATCTTTCTGGCGCCGAAGGCACATGCATCAACACAAGCGGGTTGCAAGCCTCGAGTTATGCGATGATAGCAAAAGTTGCATTTCTCTGCGACATGTAAAATAGGATGTATAAATCTTATGCTGTATGGACAATTTGAAATGCAGGCTGAGCAGCCAATACACCATTTTCTATCGACTAGAACAACGCCATCGCTTGTTTTGTAAGTTGCTCCAACAGGGCAAACTTCTACGCAAAGAGGGCGATCGCATTGATTACATAGTTTAGGTACAAACATTCCTTTAGCTATATCTACATTGGGGACTTCTATCCCAAGCGGATTATTTCTAATAAACCCGTCACGTCCCTGTTTTGGGGAGTCAACAATCATTTTGCCATCTTTTTTGATTATATATCTTTCTATCCATGTTCGGGCTAAATTTATATGATAGGGAAGCTCATTTTCAATCTGACATGCCTTGACGCACATACCGCATCCAATACATTTAGTTGAATCTACGAGGAATATCCACCTGATGTTAGATTGTTTTGCAATATCTGCTTTGGCTTCTGAAGCTAAAAACTCTATGGCACCTAGTGGCAGTGACATGCCAGCTATAGTTATAATTCCAGCCTTTAAAAAATCTCTTCTGGAGTGTTTATTCATATTCGTATCCTCACTTAATATTAGCCTTATGGGGGTTATGACACGCTATACATTCCATTTCTGGATTATGGTTATCAGGGTCTATCAACTTGAGTTTAATATCCCCTTTTGGCAATTCGGAGTATTGTGTCGGACGATAGGGAAGGTCTGAATGACATCTTAGGCAAAGCCCTCTGCCCTTATCGATAGCAAGTTTAGTGGGATTGTCGGGGTGATCAATTGCAGGTCCATGACAGCTCTCGCAAGAAACTTTTGCATGCAAAGATGCCTCTACTTGTTTAAACTCATTTGCGTGGCAGTCCATGCAATATGAATTGCCGCGATATTTCACCTTGAAGTCTTTCCACTCCTGCTGGTTTGCAAAACGGTGCCATTGATATCTGTAATCATTATTAGCAGCCTTGAAGGATGGAGCTATAATCATTCTGGCTCCGACAATACCCGCTACCCCTATAATGGTAATAAGAACTAAGGCAATTAATATTTTTCCAAGTCCAATTTGACCTTTCATTTATATAATCTCCTCACAAATCATTCTTCATCCCTTTCGTCTTTATCAAGGGGTAGATATTTTATGCCGAGCATATATCCTGTCCAAATAAAACCAAGTAAACCAATGCTGTAAGCAATTTCTACAAGACTGGGGGTATAAGATGCAAGTTCATAGAGAGAGCCTCCAAGCTCATTGTCAAAAGGAGTGAAGGCAAGAAAAGGAACAAGCTGACCTACGATAATAAAATCATATCGTCCAATATAAAGCCCTACTACCACTAGAAGACCGGCTAACGCCATCTTATTGATATCCTTGAATCTTGAATAGACCAATAATGCAATTGGTATCAAATAAGTCATTAAAACTTCGCCGACCCAGAAATTCAAAGAGAATTTGCCTGTCAAGAGTATGAAAGCCTCTTTTTTGTGTGCATAATGACTTGAGACCACCTTCCAATATAAAAAGAAAAGGGCGATCACGAGAAGATAAACCAGCATCTTGCCAATTATCCGAAGTGACTCTTTAAGCTTTTCACTCATTTGTGCGCCTGTCATCTTATATGTGTATGTGGTTATAAATATAATCATAGCTGAAGATGTAAAAAGAGCTGATAGAAGGAAATATATGGGATAGTATGGTCCAAACCATAAAGATCTTGAATAGTTGAGCCCAAAGATAGCACCATGGTAGCTGTGCACTACAACAGCTGCAACAAATGCCACTATTGCTACAACCTTGACAAGCAAGTCATGATGTCCCCTTTTTATAACAAGATATAGTTCAAGTGAGATTAAAAGTATATAAAGCGTGATGCTCATTGCTACTACTCCCATAGGAGCCGTGAAATGAGTGGTCAATAACAAAAAAGGCGCCCTAAGCGGTGAAGCCAAATCTGCTGCTACGCTTAAGACGCCTGCCACAACGATAATTACTGCAAGATAAAGAGCCCTGCGGCTGATGACATCAAATTGTTTAAAGCCTAAAACTATACCGAATGAGGAAATATAACTTAATCCGATGCTGGAGATAGCAAAAGCATAATTTACAATAAAAATACCCCATGGAACTTCTTTGCTGGTAGCGAGTGCGTGATGACCGAAAATCGCTATATGGACTCCGCCATATAAGAACCCTGCCAGCATAATCAAACCCGCTACCAAGCTTAGCATAAACCATCTAGATTGAGGCTCAGCCTGAGAAGCAGTCAAAAGCTGTTCTGTTCGCATAATTTCTATTAGCCTCCTATAGAATGTTAGTTAGAATTTTTGGCTGTCCGAAGGGAGTCGAGAATTTCATTAGTCTCCTTTTGTGTGGCTGTTGCATGTGCTTGAGAATAATCTTTCTTTTTTTTAAGTGAATCGATTATCGTTCCACATATCCATCCAAAGATAAAACCTAAAGCAATAAATAATGAACTAGCAACTATAATCCCGATTATCATTGATATCGCTGTTACTATAATATTAGCATTTCCGAAGATATATTTGCCAATATTTGTACCTACTACACCAGTTAAATATGAAACTGGTAGCAGCCACACGAGCAAATAAATAATCAAAGCACCCATTGCTCCTAAATAGGACCCAATTTTTGGAAAGTTAACAGTTCTCATAACTCCCTCCTCATAATTATTTGTTTACATTATTGTTATGCTCAATTGTAGCATACTTCAATGTAGGATGCAAGTAGTATATTTTTGAAAATTAATATTTATGAAATACTACAAATGAGTATTAGAATTTTAAAGAAAAAAAGCATTATTTTATACTTATAAGATTAATATATCAATAATATCAATAACTTATAAATTATTGTCAGCATGAATTATATGGACGATTTAAACATCATAATATTTATAATCCTACAATGTAGCATCCTACTAAGTAGGATTAAAGTTTTTTATTCTTAGATTAATAAACTTAAAGTGCTACAATGTAGGAAGTGTGAACTCTTAAATTAAAGTTATTTTTGATCTAAGTTTTTGGGTAGGTTACCAATATATACATTGTTGTGATATAATAAAGAACTATATTTGCTCAGGGAGTAAATGATATTGAAAAAAGAGGAATTGATAAAAATTCGAAACTATTTGGGTAAAAGCCAAAATGAGTTGGCTCAACTATTAGGCTGTTCCCTTAAATCTATACAGAGCTTTGAACAAGGCAGAAGACATATCCCCATTTATATTGAACGTCAGGCTCTGATGCTTTTGCATCTCGCAAAACCACCAGAAAAAAGATGGCAACCTTGCTGGGCTATTATTGAATGCTGCACGGAGAAAAGAAGCCAATGTCCTGCATGGGAATTTCAGGCAGGGTATATTTGTTGGTTTATCAATGGAACAATATGTCATGGCAAGGTACAAGAAAGCTGGCAAAAGAAGATGGAAATGTGCCGGGAATGTAAGGTTTTTAAAGGTCTGCTTCCCGATTAGTGTCTGTCTATAAATATACCAATTAGAGCTTGTCTAAAAACTACGATTTCACTCGACTGTCATTCCCCGACTTGATCGGGGAATCCAGTCTTTTCAATAGGTTCTGGATTGTCCGGTCAAGCCGGACAATGACAACATGCGAGTTTTTAGACAGGCTCATTATCTCATACTTATCTGAGGGGGTGTCTATATAAAAAGAAAGGCTTACTTAAAACAAAAGCTTGCTAAGCTAATTTTAAAAGCGTTAAGATTATTAACTGTTGATAATATTAATCACAAAAATGGAGGTTATCATGCCTGATAGACCGAGCGAGAAAGAAGATGAATATTTTGCTAAGAAAGAATTTGAGAGACTAAGGAAGATTGAGCAGGAAAAACATGCAAAGTTAGCTCAAGATGAAAAGAAGAAATTGCAAGAAACTCATTACATGAAATGCCCGAAGTGTGGAATGGAATTGATCGAGATCGATTTTAAAGGGATTAAGGTTGACAAATGTTCAGAATGTGAAGGGTTGTGGTTCGATACAGGTGAATTTGAGGCCGCATCAAAGCTTGAAAAAGGTGGTCTGGATAAATTATTCAGTGTGTTTAAGAAATAGTTTATGAGGCAGCAAATATTAAGTAGCTTGGTAAAGCATTCCAGCTTATAATCATTTGCTGCCTCTTTTTTAAGTTTTAAGACGATATCCTTTTAAATGCATCGTTTAAATACTCAATAATATCAGATGCTATCATACTTTGCTGGGTTCTTTTAGCAGATGCGATATCGCCTGCCACTCCATGTAAATAAACACCTGCAATGGCTGAATTTAGTGGTGACATTTTTTGCCCTACAAAAGATACTATAATGCCAGTTAAGACATCTCCTGAGCCTGCGGTAGCCATTCCTGGATTGCCTGTAGGATTAATGAAAGCTTCTTCGGATGGTGCAGCAATTATCGTTGGTACACCTTTTAATACAACATAGATATTGAATTCACCAGCAAAATTTTTAGCTATGTCGAGCCTGTTTCTTTCTATATCGGCTATTTTAAATTCTTGTTTAAATGCAGCATTATATAATCTTGCCATTTCGCCAGGGTGTGGAGTGATTATAATCGGGGATTTAGCATCATTTAAAGATTTAGGATTAGCACAGAGCGAGTTGACCCCATCAGCATCTATAATTAATGGCACATTTGAATTTGCAACGAGCAAAGAGAGCATTATTTGAGTATCATAAGTAATGCCGATACCTGGTCCTATAGCTATAGCATCAATTTTGTCAGATGCAAAAGTAAGTATCTCATCGATTGCTTTTGACGATAATACCCCATCACCATTATCTGCTAGTGGGAATGTCATTTCTTCCGTAACCCTGCTTTGTATTATGTCAATCAATGATTCTGGAACAGCAAGAGTTACAAGCCCAGAACCGCTTCTCAAACATGCTCTCGCACTTAATAGTGCAGCCCCAGTCTTGCCTTTTGAACCTGCTACTATTAAAACATGCCCATAATCCCCTTTATGAGAATAACTTTGCCTTGTAGAGAGAAAACCTGAGAACATAGCTTTTTCAATTAGATAGTTCTTTAGTTCTTCACCTCTGAGAAGCTTTGAGTCAAATCCAATATCATCGACGAAAAGTTTACCAGCGAAAAAAGCACCCGGATGGAGGAAATGTCCTATCTTAGGTAGTCCGAATGTGATTGTATAATTAGCCCTTATAGCACTTCCCATTATCTGTCCTGTATCTGAAGAAATACCCGATGGGATATCTACTGACACAACAGGAGCTTGAGAATTGTTAACTTGTGTAAAAATATTTATAAACTCATCATTGACAGCTTTATTAATACCCGTCCCGAAAATGGCGTCTATTATAATGGCTCCGTGAAATTCAGAACCGCTGATTGTTAATGTAAAGATTATATTTATGTTGAACTTTTTGGTAATTTCATATTGAATTGCACAGTCGTTGCTAAGTTCATCAATATTTGCAAGAATAAGAACTTTGACCCTGTATCCCCAGTTGTGTAGAATCCTAGCTATAACCAAGCCGTCTCCACCATTGTTGCCCTTGCCTGCTAAAACAATAACCTTTTGAGGTGGGAATAACTCCCTAACTTTTGATGCTACTGCAAAACCAGCTCTTTCCATAAGCACAAGAGATGGCACACCATAGTCATCAATAGTGAGTCTATCAATTCTTCTCATCTCGTTAGAACTAACTATTTTCACCTTAAAATACCTCTAACTATTTGATTAATAATGAGTTTGTCATTCCGAGACCTTTGCTCTATCATTCCGAACAATAGTTATATCTTCTGACTTGATAAAGAGGTTGAGGAATAACGGAGATAAACATGAACATTTTTTAAACAGCCATTGATTAGAAAGCCTCTTTTATATGTTCTATCTTACTTAACCCATTTTCTGAGCTAATACTTATAACATCAAATCTTATTTTAGTTGGATAGTTTGCGACCTTCAAATAATTAAGGGCTATTCTTTTAAGTCTTTCCTGTTTCTTTAAGTTGACAGATTCAAATGGATAGCCGAATGATAAATTAGACCGTGTTTTTACCTCAACAAAGACTACTGTATCATTATCTTTAGCTATAATATCAGCTTCGCCATATGGTGTCTTGTAGTTGCGGTATAAAATATAATAACCTTTTTCTTTAAGGAATTTTGCAGCGATATCTTCGCCTCTTAAGCCAATCTTTGTCATAATTCAATATTGTCCGGGTCTTCAATTTTCACTTCGATTCCACTAAGTCGTTTAAGAAGAATTGGTATATCTTCAATGCCCCTGATATCTTTTTGGCACAGCATCTTAATAATCTCTCTTAAAGAGGAAAATTCCTCCCATAAGCCCTTCAAATGGGATGCGAGTTTCTTAAAAAGGATATCGCCCTTTTCATCCCAGTCCATTAATAATATTATCCTATTAAATCTCTCTGATATATTATGAGAGAACTCATATAATCCCTCTCCTGCATGAACTATTATAATCTCACCAATAAACCCAAGCTTTCTTAAGGCTACTACATCTCTTTTGCCCTCAACTATTATTGGAACCATCTTATTTATCTCATATAATGATACTAAAAATTCTTTCAGTCTCTCAGCCCTCTCGATATCAGGTATATAGTAATCTTTTGAATTATTTTCTCTATCAAAAGCTGAAATAAACTTTTCCTTTCTTCTCAGTTTTATGTTATTTGTTTTTCGATATTTTTTTGTGTAATCTCTTGACATACGCAAAATAATGCCTAATCTCGTGATTAAAAATATGGATAAGATTTGCATATCAAGATTGAACAGCCGTATCGTCTGTCCAAAATGATAAAATCTTTGGACAGACGAGTGGTCTCTCGTACTTGATATTTTTCATTTTTGATACTTTCTATCTTTAATTTTTATACCTTATAAAATAATTATGTTAATGAATAATTTTTTTTATGGGTTGTATAATATACTTCTGAAATTATAATGAAAAAAAATATTCTGAGCAATAATTATTATTTACCGAAATCATAATTGAACCAATTCAATTAATGTATTAATTACTGCGGAGATAAATATGAAACATTCATGCCGACTTATCAGCACAAAAAGGGATGATATTGTTATAAATTTGATTATATTAAGGTGAGAGATATGTATTTATATTTAAATAATGAAATTGTAAAGGCATCTGATGCTAAGATATCAGTCTTTGATCATGGTTTTTTGTATGGTGACGGGATATTTGAGACTATGAGGGCTTATGATGGAGTCATCTTTATGTTTGATGAACATTTAATTCGTCTATACAGATCGGCATCATTAATAGGGCTTGATATCAACAGGAATTTTGCGGATATAAAAATAGCTGTTTATGAAACTCTTAAGGCAAACTCGCTTTCTAATGCATATGTTAGACTAAGCATTTCAAGAGGATTCGGGCCAATTGGCATCGATCCAGATCTGTGTAAAGAAAACACATTTGTTATTATAGCGAATGAATTCAAGAATTATCCCAATTCATATTATCTCGAAGGCATTGAAACCATAGTTTCATCTATAAAAAGAAATCCTATTGAAGCTTTGAATCCACTGATAAAATCCTTCAATTTTCTCAATAACATTCTCGCCAAAATAGAGGCAAAGAAAATGCAAGCTGTGGAAGCTATAATGCTTAATATGGAGGGTTTTATTGCCGAAGGCACTATCAGTAATGTTTTTTTTGTGAAGGATGAAATCCTTTGCACCCCTTCTATAAGTTGCGGGATACTTGATGGAATAACAAGGGGGGTTGTGATAGAGCTTGCCAGAAGGAATGGTATCGAGGTTATAGAAGGACGATTCAGCGTGGAAGAATTATATACTGCCTCAGAGGTTTTTTTAACAAACTCTTCGATGGAACTTATGCCTATAAAGCGAATTAATGATAAGAGATTTTCTACGGGCAAGATTTATACATTATTGCGTAAACAATATAAAAAAGAAGTGGAAGCCTATGTTTTAGAGAAGAAAGAAGAAGGCTCATCTCTATGGAAATAAGATTATTATCAATCTGGTAACCCAAAAATGCAATTGAAAAATATGTTTAGTAGGCACTCATGCCTACTATCTTGAAGTCAACTCATTTTTCGGATAAAAGGTTTAAAGATTTAGGAGTTTAGAAGGTCATCATAAGGATATTCCCTTAAAAATGTGAGGAATTCAGTAACTGCATGTGATATGATTGCATTTTTATTCATGACAAGATAAAAGTTTCTATTAAGTCTGCCTTCTTTGATGCTCAATGCCACCAGACTACCATATTTAATCTCTTTTCTTATAACCCATTTCGATACAATAGAGATGCCCATACCACTTTCTACAGCTTCCTTAATAGATTCTGTGCTGCCAATAGTTATTGCAAGGTTTATATCTTTAAATTTAAGACCTTTTGATGAGAAATATTTTTCAGTTACTTGTCTCGTTCCAGATCCATCTTCTCTTGTTATAAAAGGTTCCTTTGTAATCTCTGCAAGCGAAACCACCTTTCTTTTTACCCATGGATGATTTTGGGGGATAATAAGAAAAAGCTCATCCTGTATTATAGGTTCAAGCGTCACCTTATATTTTGACATTTCTCCTTCAACAAGCCCAAATTCAATTGCACCTGTATTAAGAAGTTCCATAATTTTTCTGGTGTTTTCTATGTATATATTCATCTTAACTTTGGGATGCATTTTCTTGAAATCGAAGATAACGGTTGGAAGGATATGATTACCAATGGTTGTGCTAGCTCCAATAGTTACATTACCTTTGGTATGTCCTGTTATTTTAGCAATCTCTTTTTCAGCAGCCGAGTAAAGCGCAAGGATATATTTTGCATATTTATAAAGAACCTCGCCTGAAGGAGAAAGACTAATAGTGTTGCTTGTTCTATCGAAAAGTTTAGTCTCATAATATTCTTCCAGAGCTTGAATCTGCAGACTTACGGCAGGTTGTGTGAGATGGACAATCTCTGATGTCTTTGAGAAACTTTTGGTTTCAGCAACGGTGCAGAAAACTTTTAATTTATGATCTTCTAAGCTCATAATGAGTAATAATAACATAAAAATTATTTATAAATCATCAATTATTTTAATCCAAAAAAGCGATAGAAATTTTTTAAAAAGTCCTACCAGTGTTTGATATATCTAAATCGGGATTTAGGTGTGAAAAAAGACTTGATGACTGTACTTATAAAACTATTTTAGAAAATGGTTCATTAATGTTCGCCTCATAATCTCAACAGGAGGCTGAATACCAGTCCATTTTTCAAAAGCCAAAACCCCCTGCCATAAAAGCATTCCCATCCCATTTATTGTTTTACAACCAATAGTTGAAGCTATATGTAAGAGATTTGTTTGTTTATAAATAAGGTCGCATACAACTTGATGCTTTTTAAGCATATCGGCGTTTAAAGGGAGTGGGTCATCTGATTTTAAGCCAAGAGGTGTTGTATTAATGATAATGTCTAAATCAGAGAAAAATTCTTTGCTGCAAATTAAACTTTCTTTTGCTACTAAAACATTATTTTTGAAATGGGCTAAGTGATTCTGGAGCATTTCAGCTCTTTTAATACTTCTATTATAAATGTATAGTTTATCAGCTTCTTGGCAAAGGTAAAATCCTATAGCCCTTGCAGCCCCGCCAGCTCCAATCATGAGAATTTTTTTATTATCAATCTTGATATTTGCTTCTTCAAGCGATTTTATAAAACCTTTACCATCGGTATTGAAACCAATAAGCTTACCATCAAAATTCTTGATTGTATTGACAGAGCCAATAAACCTTGCCTCATCGCTGATATCATCTAAAAATGCAATGACAGCTTCTTTGTGGGGAATGGTTATATTTACCCCAACAATGTTAAGGGCTCTGATGCCCTTTATGGCATTTTCGAGCATCTCAGGGCGGACAGAAAAGGGGACATAGCAAAAATCGAGATTAAGATGTTTAAATGCAGAATTGTGCATTACTGGGGAAAGTGTATGTTCTACAGGATAGCCAAAAATGCCGACAATTTTTGTTTTTCCGCTTATGTTCATAGATGTGCTCACCTAATGAAAACTTTTTTAGTTAGTACTTGTTTATAAACTGATTATTTGTCACACTGAGCCTGCTGAAGTGGACATATCTAATTGTCTTTGTGTCATAGTTTAGCAAGCTCACCATAGACATAAGTTAACCAGAAAAAATGTATTTAATTTATTTGATTCTTTATATTTTACATAATTATAACATTTGATAGATAAATCAGGCATGTATTTTGCCTTTACAAGACCTGCAAAGTATGTTAAAATTGCATTATGAATAGGATGATCCTAATTGTTATTTCTTTCCTTCTTTTTATTATAATCTTAGCAGTCTATTCTCTCCAATATAAAGATATAAATATAAACCTTGTTTATAGCGAGTCGCCCTACATGGATGAGATAAGAATCAAGCACAGAAAAGATGGCTCAGTTAAGTGGAGCGTTGATGCAAAAAAGGCGGTTTTTACAAATTCAAATGAGATAACCCTAAAAGATTTAAAAATCTCCTTTCCTGAAAAAGAGCTTATTTTAACCTCTGATTCGGGTATGTATATTCCTACAAATCAAAGTATAAAAATAGAAGGAAACATAAAGGCTCTTACAAAGAATTTTTTTATTAATGCATCAACTTTATCATGGGACCCTCAGAAAAGCGAACTTTCGTCAGACAAAAAGATACAGATTGTGGGCAATGAGTTCTATATCGAAGGAGATGAGCTTACAGCGTCTGCTGATAAGGCAAGGCTTAATAGCAATGTGAGGGCAATTTTTAAGTAATATTTGTTATGGTAAAGTCATATCTATCAGGGATTATACCAAAAAATATACATAGAATTTATAAAACTTGGCAGGACAGCCATCTCGGCTGCCCAAATTAGAGGAGCATTAATTTTATGATTAATAATAATTTAAGTTTATTATTTTATATTTGCATTATATTTTTTCTGCTTTCTATTAGCAATGATTCTTTTGCAGAACAGAAAAAGAATTTGAAAGATCCTGTTACTATTACATCTCATATGCTCACAGCCGATAATAAAGCTAAGACAGCAGTTTTTGAGGGTTCGGTAAAGGCTGTAAAGGGTGATATAATCTTATATGCTGATAAGATGACCGTATATTATCAAGACGAAAAGTCAGTCGGCAGCATAAAAAGGATTGATGCTGAAGGGAATATAAAGCTAATTAGGGGTGAGAGAGTGGTTATATCAAACTTTGCACAATACTTTCCAGAAAACGAAGAAAGGGTTATATTCGCTGGAGAACCAAAAGCAACAGATGGAGAGAATATGATAACAGGCTCCAAGATGACATATTATTTTAAAAATGACCGTTATGTTGTTGAAAATAGCAAGGTTTTCATGCAAGATAGTTCTACTAAAGTTCAGAAGAAAAAGGATTAAAGAGCTTGTTGAAACAAAAAATCCTTCTGACAAAAGACCTTTCTAAGTCATACAGTAAGAGATTTGTTGTAAAAGATGTGAATATAATGGTTAGGTCAGGAGAAATAGTTGGATTGCTTGGTCCAAATGGGGCTGGCAAGACCACTACTTTTTACATGATAGTGGGCATGATATCACCTGACCAAGGGAGTATATTATTTGACGGTGAAGATATTGTAAAGCTTCCAATGTATGAAAGAGCGAATAGAGGAATCGGTTACCTTCCACAAGAGCCTTCCCTTTTCAGAAGATTAACTGTGAGAGATAATCTGAGAGCGGTCTTAGAGATTCGTCAAATGGTTAAGAATAACGATAAGAAAGGCAAACTTGAAGATTTAGAATTAGAAGTCAATAGCTTGATTGATGAGTTTAGTTTGAAGGAATTTTCTGAAAGGAATAGTTATATGCTATCAGGCGGAGAAAGAAGGAGGGCAGAGATTGCAAGAGCTATAGCTATGAAGCCCTCCATTATCCTTTTTGATGAACCTTTTGCAGGGATTGACCCCATAGCTGTTAATGATTTAAAAAAGATGTTGATTTATCTCAAAACTAAGGGTATAGGGATATTGATTACTGATCATAATGTTAGAGAGACCCTTTCTATTACTGATAATGCTTACATAATTAACAAAGGGTCTGTTTTGGCTCAGGGCAAACCCGAAGAAATTGTCGCAAATATATCTGTAAAAGAAGCCTATCTCGGAGAGGAGTTTAGATTATAATGCCATTAGAACATAGATTAGATCTCAGATTAACACAGAAACTGATTCTTACGCCGCAATTGCAGCTCGCAATCAAGCTGTTACAATTAACCCAGTTAGAATTGTCACAACTTCTAACGCAAGAACTTGCTGAAAATCCATTACTCGAAGAAATGGAAGAAGAACAAGAAATCCTTGATATCAATGATAGAGAGTCAGAAGATGTAATTGAAGAAGATGAAAATATTGAGCCTCCATTTGAGAGCCTTTATAAATTTTCTATTGATGATTATTTTGAAGAGAGAAGCAGTGATGGCAGAGATCTCGGCTATTTCTCTCATGGTTTGGAAGATCAACCTTCCTTTGAACTTTTTCAAGCAAAAAAGCTGAGCCTTCATGATCACCTGTTATGGCAGTTAATGCTTACTGAAGCAAGTGATGCAGTCAAAAATGTAGCCGAAATGTTGATAGGCAATATAGATGATGACGGCTATCTCAAGTTATCAGAAGAAGAGATGATTACATTATCAGGGGGGGATAAGCATACTTTAAACAGAGCTTTAGCAATGATTCATGAATTTGATCCCTCAGGTGTAGGAGCAAGGGATTTAAAGGAATGTTTGCTGCTGCAGATAAAGGCTTTGCAGTTATGTGGTTCTGTAGTTGAAAAAATTGTAGTTAATAATCTTGATGACCTCTGCAAAAAGAAATACACTCAAATAGCCAAACAATATGAGTTGACTACTGATGATTTGTCTGCAGCCATTAAAATTATCAAGGGTCTTAATCCTCATCCTGGAAGGACATTTTCGAGGGATGAAATTGTTTATATTACCCCTGATGTCTCTATATTTAAGGTTGAGGGCGAATATCATATAATATTAAATGATGAGGGGCTGCCCAAGATAAGGCTCAATAATAAATATCGCAGATTATTGACGCAGAAAGAATTGCTCTCAAAAGATGACAAGATTTTTTTTAAGGAAAAAATGAAATCTGCTATAGAACTTATGAAAAGTTTAGAACAAAGAAACAGGACTGTTTATAAGGTTTCAGAGAGCATTCTTAAATTTCAGAGAGAGTTTTTTGATAAAGGAGTGCAATATATTAAGCCTCTCACTCTCAAAGACATTGCTGCTGATATTAATATGCATGAAAGCACAATAAGCAGGGTAACTTCAAGTAAATTTCTTGCCTGTAGCCAGGGTATTTTCAGCTTCAAGTATTTTTTCAGCAGCTCTATTCAATCCCTTACAGGAGAGGTCTCATCTACATCAGTGAAGGACATGATTAAAAAAATAATTACCGAGGAGGATGCTAACAAACCTTTAAGTGATAAAGCTATTGTAGATAAATTAAGAGGATTTGACATCAAGATAGCAAGAAGAACTGTTGCAAAGTATAGAGAAGATTTAAAGATCCAACAGCAAAGCCTTAGAAAGAGAGGGATACTTTCAGTATAGATTGTTGTATAACAACTAAATGGTAATTGGAGGATAGAGATGAATATTATAGTAAATGGTCGTCATCTTGAGATTACACCCGCATTAAAAAATTATGCTGAGGAGAAAATAAGCAAATTTGAAAAGTATATAACAAATATTACTGAGGCTGTTATAACTTTAAGTGTGGAGAAATATAGACATAAAGCAGAGGTGCTTCTTAAGGTCAACGGTTATCTAATACAGGCTGAAGGAGTTACGGGAGAGATATATTCTTCTGTAGATGAGGTTGTAGAAAAACTCGAAAAACAGGTAAAAAAATATAAGGAAAAACTCCATACATATAGAAAACCAGATAAACGTTTAATGGAAACAATTGCTTCAAGAATCCCTGAAAAGGGCAGGATAATCAAATATAAAAGATTCGATATGAAACCCATGAATCCAGAAGAAGCAGTGGATCAAATGGAGCTTCTTGATAAGGACTTTTATGTCTTTATAAATGAAAAGACGAGTTCAATAAATCTGGTTTACCGCAGGAAAGATGGTAATTACGGTTTGATTGAACCCATAACTTAGTGATTTAAAGTGTATTTCCAAAGCCAGCGGTAATTTAACCAAAATATTAATTGCCCCTTTCCCGCGAAAATGAGAAGTTGGAGCATTAACCCAAATATTTAGCGCCATTATTTGCGTGAATGTTTGGGTTAATATTTTATTATGAAAATGGATAATGAGATAAAACCAATACAGGCTGATATAATCATTATTACAGGTCTTTCTGGCGCCGGCAAGACCGTTGCTTTAAGGTCTTTAGAAGATATAGGCTTTTTTTGTGTTGATAATCTTCCCATAGGACTTTTGAACACTTTTCTCTCTAACATCCATGCTACATACACTAAGATTGGGGTAGGAATAGATATAAGGGAAGGAGTATATCTCGATAATGTTTATAATCTTTTATGTTCACTTAAAGCTAAATATAAGGTAAATATACTTTTTTTTGAGGCAGATGAACAAGTTCTTGTGCGGCGATATAAAGAAACGAGGAGGCCCCACCCACTCGTATTTCTTAAGGGACAATTAAGCCTTCAAGACGCTATTAAAGAAGAAAAGGGTTTGCTTTTAAGTATAAGGGATGCTTCAGATAAGATAATAGATACATCAAATTATTCGCCTCATCAACTAAGAAAATATTTAATGGTTAATTTTGGTGCAGGCGGGGCTGAGAAAGGCTTATCTATTTTGCTTATATCCTTTGGTTTTAAGTATGGAGTTCCAGAAAATCTCGATTTACTCTTTGATGTAAGATTTATGCCTAATCCATATTTTATTCCTGAACTCAAAGCCTTGAGCGGATTAGATATTGAAGTCTCTGAGTTTGTATTGAAGCAGCCTGTAACGGTTGAATTTCTTGAGCTTACATATAGCTTTCTTGATTTCTTACTCCCTAAATATATTGAGGAAGGTAGAACTTATCTTGTTATAGGATTTGGATGCACTGGAGGCAGGCACCGCTCACCAGTGATTATTGAGGAGATTTGTAAACATATAAAAAGTATTCATAATATAAAGTCTGAGATAGTGCATAGAGATTTGGGGTAAGTTATTGTTTGAGATTATTTAGAGTCTGGTTGTTTATAGTTATTTAAATGTTTGTAAGATAATTATTAAATAATGCTATTGAGTTATAAAGTATTGGTGCAAAAAATAATGCAGGATTTAAAACTCAAGATTCAATAGCCTGTCAATATTTAAAATTGAAGATTTAAGATTAAAGATTTGAAAATCAAGATAATTTAAAATTCAAGGTAAGGAGAAGCCTTATGCCATATGTTAATATAAAGATAACAAAAGAAGGCGTTACTGCTGATAAAAAAGCTGAGCTTATAAAAGGGGTTACAGAACTTCTGGTAAATGTTCTGGGAAAGAATCCCCAAACCACAGTTGTAGTTATTGATGAAGTGGATATGGATAATTGGGGGATAGGCGGAGAGTCTGTATCAGTGCGCCGTAGTAAAGGTCTTTAAAGAATAATTTTATAATAAAATCAAATTCGATTAGGAGGTTTTAGATTAATGGCTTATACGATTGCATTTGCTGGTAAGGGCGGGACTGGCAAGACGAGCCTTGCCAGTTTGACAATAAAATATCTTTTAAATAAAAGAAGGGGTCCCGTGCTTGCTATTGATGCAGATAGTAACGCATGCCTAAATGAATCTCTTGGGGTTGAAGTCCATACCACTATAGGAAAAATAAGAGAAGAATCCCTTGAGGCAGTTAGGGTAACCGGAGACAGACCAGGTGGTATGCCTATGGAGCAGTTATTTGATTATCAGGTTCAACAATCGCTCGTAGAAGCTAAAGGCTTTGACCTTTTAGTCATGGGCAGACCAGAAGGACCTGGCTGCTACTGTGCTGCAAATCATATTATTAGGAAATATACAGATAAGTTATCAGAAGGCTATCCTTATGTGGTTATTGATAATGAAGCAGGAATGGAACATTTAAGCAGAAGAACCACTAATAAAGTGAATCTGCTTTTGATTATAAGCGACCCTACCTTTAAGGGTATTTTAGCGGCTAAGAGAATAATGGAATTAATTACGGAATTAAATCTTGAGATTGATAGGAATGCTCTTATTATAAATAGATTGCACGGTGCCGAATTAGATGAACTAAGGGAGCTTGCTGAGAATTCAGGGCTAATTTTTGGCGGTACAGTGCCTCAGGATAATTTGATATTTAAGTTTGATCTTATAGGCAAACCAGTTTATGAATTGCCGGAGGACTCAGTTTCTGTTCAGGCATTCTGGGGTATTCTTGATTCTATGCAAATTCCGCGGTTCTGATTCAAATATAATGCATACTCCTTACGCCGTTTCCCTTAAAACTTTAATGATAATTCTGGGATAAAATGAACTGAAAAAGCTATAAAATCATCAGGAGAAGTTGTATTTATAATTTTTAAAGCTTCCTCAGGATCTGTTGATCTACTATTTAAAAGTATTGCAGAGGAATATTTAAGAATCTGCTTTTTCATTAGATAATCAGCTAATATTGAGGTTTTAAGGAATATTCCTTTTTCCATAACCTTTTTCCCTATTTCATTTATTAATAGATTAAAAAGCTTCAGAAATATAAATCCTTTTTTAAGATTTTTTTGCTTAACTTTTTTATAAGTAATATCCTCTCTCATCATTGCATAAGGGCTTCCTTTTCGTAATATTGCACCGACTAATCCCGGCATAGAAGATGATAGGGCAATCTTTGCATCATGCTCAATGGTTGCTGAAAAAAGGTCGTCTATAGGCATGTTATTAAGAAAGATTGTGTTTATTTTGTTATTGATAAACTCATCATCAAGGCTTAATTCACTTTTTAAAAACTCATAAAGGCTTTTGCCAATTAGGTGAGTTTCGATATAAACACCTGAAATAAGAAGTTCTGTAAATACACCAAGCCTATTTGAAGGAAATTCAAGATGTAAAAAATTAGTGTTTTTAGTTTTTTGCTTGTGTATATTCACCTGATTAATATTTTAGAATAAAACTATAAGTTAAATATTCCCCGATTCTAATGAAAGTGAAAGAAGATCAACAAAAAATAGTTTATCAAAATCGCCTATATTTCTTTTCAAAAGTATTTTAACAGTTTCTGCTACCTGAACTGCAGAAATAACAGCAGGCATAAATGAAGGCGTTCCAATATCATGTTGAATTTCTTTCTTTCCTTGAGCAGAAAGGAATAATTTTAAGAATTTAATAGAGTTTTCCGCCTGAATACCAACCTGCCCAAACCATCCAGCAATTGCTCCGTGAACAAGGGGTAATCTTAAAATATAACATGAGGCAGCAAGTTCTGAGCGAGTCTTGAAGGAATCGAGGGCATCAATTACCACATCAACACCTGAAAATATTTCAGTCCCCGAGTCTATTGAAAAAGGTTCAATTTTTGGAATAACCCTTGAGGCAGGGTTAATCTTTGGAATCTCTTCGGCTAAGACAATAGCTTTCGGTCTGCCAAGTGTATGTATATTGCAGAAAAATTGGCGATTTAAATTTTGCTCAACAAAGTAGTCATGGTCAATACAGACCAGCAAACCAATACCAATCCTTGCAAGAAGCTCTGAAACACGTCCGCCAAGACCTCCGCACCCAACAATGGCAACAGATGAGCGGAGAAGTTTAAGTTGCTCAGAAATAGATAAAATACCCCTATTCCGTTCATATCTCTGAGGCAATAAGCCTGATTCCATGGCGCATTCTTCAATATCATAGAAAGACAGACCTGTTTCTTTCATGCAATCATAGATATCGCAAAGAGATATTAAGCCATCCTTTGCTCGCGCTAAAAGAAAAAACATTATTTCTTTTTTATCCATTGACCTGAAAATCCCCCCTCACCCTGCCCTCTCCGCAAGGGGAGAGAGGAACTATAATCCCCCCTCCCTTGTGAGGAAGAGTTGGGAGGAGTTATTTTCATGCTCCTTTGTAAGCCAGAGGCTTGCGTCGATTCCTATGTTTATGCTCTTTTAATAAAAGCTTATCCACCACCGATAGGGGGAAAGATGCTAACTATATCTCCGTCATAAAGAACTTGGTCAAATTCAGCATGGCGTCCATTGACGAATATAATAGCAGCTTCTTGAGATGTTATTCCTATTTCTTTAAGGGTATCTGAGATGGTAATATTATTTGAGAATTGAATTACCTTTTCATCAAAACGACCTGTTCTTAATGTTGCAAAAAGCTTAACTGTTATTTTCATGATTTTTTCAGAAAATGAACGAGAGCCACTTTATGATAGGCTCTCGTATATTCATTTTTATGGATTGAATACCTTATCCAGATCTTCATCTTTAATATCAAAGACTACCTGATGCGGCAGTAGTTTTTCCTGTGAAAAGAATCGAGGCAGGCGGTCATGTTCTTTAGTAAATCCTGCACGGCTATTAAAATCCCTTTCCATTGCAAGTATGTTCTTGCCTAATTCAACTACACTATCAGCAGTTAAATTCAGCCCATAGCAAGCATTGAGCAGATCTAATAATGCCTGAAATGTCTCTGGTTGATCAAGCACTGCAAAAGCTATAAATAAACACATGCCTGTTGAATCAACCGCTGCAGTTGCGATCTGAAGATTTCGGGAAAGCTCTATCTGCCCTTCGGATTTAAGGGGGTCAACAAAACCTCCCACCTTAAGAATATTAGTTGCAACAGCATATCCAGCAGTATGGTCAGCTCCCATCGGAGATGTAGCATAAGTTACCCCAATACCCTTCACAGCTCTGGGGTCATATGCTGGCATTGCCTGTCCTTTGACCACTGGAACTCTCTCAACACCGAAAACCTTGCCAGTGATAGCTGCGCCCCCACCTAAAATCCTTCCCAGATAACTGCCTTTGCCTACTTCCTTTACAAGATTTATTGCTGCTTCAGCATCTCCAAATTTTGCAATCCCTGCATCCATTGCAACTGCGATGGTTGCTCCCATTTCGATTGTATCAACCCCATAATTATCATCCAGATAATCAAGCATTGCTATTGCATCCATATCGTCAATTCCGCAATTGCCACCATGTGCCCAAACCGTCTCATATTCAGGCTGTTTAGTCAGGTAGTGCCCATCTTTATCATTATAAATGCCTGAGCATCTGATTACACAGCCGCGATGACAGCCATGAGTAGGGTTGCCTCCTCTTTGTTTTTCCAATTCAGCCTCTACTTCACCACTTATCTTTGATGCCCCTGCAAAGCTACCTTCCTTGAAATTGTATGTAGGATATCCGCCTGCTTCGCTTAATATATTAGTCAATACATTTGTTCCATAAGCAGGAAGCGCCTTACCTGTAACAGGATGCTTCATTAAACCATCAACAAAACGCTTATTTGCATCCTTGAATCTTTCTTTATCTTTAGGTGCTCTCATGGACATGCCAGTATCATCCAGGATTATTACCTTTACTCCCTTTGAACCCATAACTGCACCAACACCGCCCCTGCCGCAATGCCGAGTGGGACGTAGTTCCATATCTGTGCAGGCAACAGAGGCAACATTCATCTTCATTTCCCCTGCTGTGCCAATAGAAATGCACGCAATTTTATCACCATATTCATCTCTCATTTTAGCAATAAGTTCATAATTGGGAAGCATCTTCAGACTATTATCAGGTGATATTTTTATTCCATTTTTGTTTATATAAATTTTATAGAGAGTATCATCAACTGGTTTACCTTCTAAAACAATCGCAGCATACCCAAGTCTTGCAAGAACTTGGGCTGGCTGACCTCCTGCATTTGCTTCTTTAATGCCTCCGGTTAAAGGACTCTTACATCCAACTGAAATCCTTCCAGACATAGCAGAAGCAGTGCCGCTCAGAAGCCCTGGTGCAATAACAAATTTATTCTCACTGCTCAAAGGATGGCAAAGAGGCGGAACTTCCTTAGAAACAATAGCGGATGTCATACCTCTCCCACCAAGTCCTGCGTAATCTCCAAGTTCCGTAATAGTTATCTTAGGATTTCCATTAGCTCCCATATCAATTCGCAATATTTTATCCATATTCATCCCTCCTTATATTAATTTGCGTATTGTCAAAATTAACCACAGAGAACACAGAGAAAATATTAAATATTAATAAGTTAAGAGGAATTCTGTTGCATCCCCTCTGTGATCTCTGTGGTGAAATTATGTGGTTTCATATCTTTCTCTCTTTTTTCATAAAACTTTTGACATTACCTATTAATTTGATTTAAATATCATTCGGTATATAAAATGCTTTAGTCAACCCCGTTAGAAAACTGAATTGGGCTTGACCACCGACCAATTATATTTTTATACCCCATCATAAATGACAGAGCTTGTTTTCTAACTGGGGCAAGGCAGGGAAACATTCCCCTGCCTTCAAGCCATCTGAGATTATTTGTCTTACAAAGCATCTCTATAAATTTCAATGACATCTTGCAAAGACGGGCATCTAGGATTTGTAAAACCACAGGCATCCTTTTGTGCATTTTGTGCCATGATTTCGAGGTCTTGTTCCTTAACACCTAATTCCTTCAAACCTCTTGGTATTCCAATATCAGCAGAAAGGGTCTTGATTGCTTCAAGGGCTTTTTCAGCGGCCTGACGCTTTGATAGTCCATCTATATTCTCACCCATAGCCTTAGCCATTTCAACAAAACGATCAACTTTGGCAATCATATTGAAACGTTCTACATGGGGCAATAATATGGCATTGCATACCCCATGCGGGAGATCATAGAATCCGCCCAACTGATGAGCCATTGCATGAACATGTCCTAAGCTTGCATTATTAAATGCCATACCAGCAAGGTATTCTGCATATGCCATATTGTCGCGGGCTTTCATGTCCCCACCATTTGCTACGGCTGCCCTGAGGTTTCCAAAGATTAATTCTATAGCCTTAAGTGCGCATGCATCAGTTACAGGGGTTGCTATTGTCGAGACATATGCCTCAACTGCATGTGCTAATGCATCCATTCCAGTAGCTGCAGTAAGGGCAGGAGGCATGCCCGCCATGAGAAGTGGGTCATTAATAGCCAAGTTTGGTGTTGTTCTCCAGTCAACAATAGCCATTTTAACCTTCCTACTGGTATCTGTAATTATACAAAAACGGGTCATCTCGCTGGCTGTTCCAGCAGTGGTATTAACTGCAATAAAAGGCGGCATTGCCTTGGTGGATTTATCAACACCCTCATAATCACGAATATTGCCCCCATTAGTCGCCACTATGCCGATTCCTTTTCCACAATCATGTGAGCTGCCACCACCAACTGAGATAATCATGTCGCACTCTTTGTCTTTGAAAATCTTCAACCCTGCGTGTACATTGTCATCAGTTGGGTTTGGAATAGTCTCATCAAAAACTACACAATCTGTCTTTGCATCTTTCTTGATAATATCTACTAATTTGTCAATAATGCCAGCCTTTACAATGCCCTTATCTGTGCAGATAAAAGGCTTTTTACCTCCAAGCACTTTTACCTGTTCACCTATTTGCTTATGCGCTCCGACACCCATCAGTGTCACTGTGGGGATATAAAATCCATAAACTTGCTCTGCTACTGCCATTTTAAACTCCTTATAAATGTGATTAAGTGAAACTTCACGTCCATGACGCTATAGTTTCATCTAAATCCTTATTTACTTTTTCAAAAATAATTGAAAAAATGTTGTTCATTCAATTGATTTAATAATAAGCAAATAGCAAGCCACAATAGGCATTTGATATAAACATCAATAAAAAGCTTGTATTTTTGAGAGATTATCTTGATGAATACAAAGGGTTTAAGGGTATTTATGCCTACTATGCACATTTTTCAACTGCATTTTAGGGTTAATGAAATTAAGAGGCAATATAGAGTTAAGTATTTTTTGATTGTGTCATTTTGTTAGGCTTAATATTGAGTGGGTCATAAAGATACAATTATAAATTATAGTAAAAAACTATGCGAGATTATATTCCTTTAATTTACGATAAAGGGTCTTACGGCTTATTCCCAATATCTCTGCTGCCTGCGACCTATTTCCCGAGACGGAGTCTAATACATGAATGATATGACGCCTTTCTACAATTTGAATCGGTAAATGCTCAAAGTCTATAGAAATTCCTTTGAACGAAGATGGCAATTCTTTAACAATTTCTATTGGCAAGCACTGCTCAGTTATTATTCCATCTTCTGCGAGTATGATAGCCCGCTCGATTACATTTCGTAACTCTCTGATATTTCCGAACCAATGATAATTCAGCAAATGATGCATTACATCTTTAGACAAAATATAGGGGGTTTGAGAACGACTCAGTTGCGATACAAAATGTTCGACCAGTAAGGGTATATCTTCGAGGCGATCTCTGAGAGGGGGTATATCTATATTGAAGACATTTACACGATGAAAAAGGGCTTCATTAAAGCGTCCAGACTTAACCTCTCTTGATAAATCGCGATTTGTGGCGAATAAGAACCTTACATCAGCGAATCTCTCATGTTTTTCTCCGACACGGCGATAGGTGCGATATTCTAATAACCGCAAAAGTGCAGACTGAGAGTCCATAGGGAGTTCGCCTATCTCATCAAGAAAGAGAGTTCCGAATTGGGCAAGCATTATCAAGCCTTCATGTGATTGTATAGCGCCTGTAAATGCACCTTTTACATACCCGAAGAGTTCGCTTCTGATGAGTTCTTTTTGAAGAGTCCCACAGTTTTTTATTACTAAGTGTCTATCCTTTCTTGAACTTTGCGAATGGATCATTTTTGCAATAACCTCTTTCCCTGTCCCGCTTTCTCCTGTTATCAGCACCGGAGCATCAGTAGGAGCTACTTTTTGAATCAAATATTTTATTCGCTTAATACTCGGTGATTTGCCAATTAAAATAGGTTGCTTATAGTCAATTTGAGAATGTTTAAGGATACGATTTTCCCTTTGAAGGCAGACCTTTTGAAATGCTTTGTCAACAACAAGCTCGAGCCTTTCTAAAGAGAAAGGTTTAGTGATATAGTCATATGCCCCTTTCTTCATAGCTGTAACGGCACTCTCAATATCACCATGACCTGTTATTATAATAATTTCACAATCAGCATTACTTGCGTGAAGCCTTTCCAAAAGCTCAAGTCCATCGCCATCAGGCAAGCGAATATCCAAGATAACGATATCGAAGCTATGTTTTTGGAATAGAGCTATTCCTTCTTTTGCTGAGGAAGCCGTCAATATAGTTCTATGACTGCCTGACAATTCTTTTTTTGCAAGCAGTCTTATGGATTCTTCGTCATCAACTACCAGGATGAGAATTGGACTATTTGATGTCATTAGAATTTTCTCCTGTGAACTCCCAAGTCGTCAGGGAGTATGCAGGCAATCGTACTGTGAAAGTTGACCCCTTGCCTGATTCACTCGAGGCAAAAATCTCGCCCCCATGGTTTTTTATTATGTTATAGCATGTTGATAAGCCTATCCCCGTACCCTTACCAGGTGGTTTAGTTGTAAAAAATGGTTCAAATAGCTTGTCAAGATGATGAGGTGCAATTCCGATACCAGAATCAATTATAGAAACCTCGATCCATTTGTTATCTGTTTCTGATGTAATGATGGTTATTTTGCCTCGCTTCTCAGTGGCATCGAGTGCATTAAAAAGTAGATTTAATATTACTTGCTTTAGTTGAGATAAATCTCCATATACAGCAGATAATGACTTTGAAAGTTTGAGTTCAATAAAATTAACCCTTCTTTTTTTTAAACGGCTTCTTATTAATTGAAGGGTATCTATAATAATAGAATTGAGATCTAAAGGACTAAATTTTTGGCTTTTAGGTCGCCCCAAATCGAGCAGATTCTGAACAATTTCCTTACAACGTTTGCACTCTTTGAGGATAATAGTAAGATACTCATCAATCTCCTCAGAGAGCGGTTTTTCAAGACTTTTTTTAATAGTTGGGAGCCTGCGCTTTAATCCTTGTGCAAAACCTGATATAGCAGTTAATGGGTTATTTATCTCATGAGCTATCCCTGCTGATAGCAAACCAATAGTGGACATCTTCTCAGCTTGATAAAATTTTGCTTGATATTCCTTTTCAAGAGTTACATCTCTCTTTAAAAGCAGAACACTAATTGGATATCCATCTGATTTTCTAAGTGGAGATGCGGTGATCTCAAAGTGTCTGATTTTGCCTGCAATAGGAATCATTTCTATCTGTCTTTGAACTTGATTGGTCTGAATAGCAGTAAAAACTATGCACTCAGGGCAAATAGTTTCCCTTTGCCTGAAAACCTTATAACAAAGTTTATCAATAGGTTCTTTCTCTTCAAATACATCAAAGTAAAAATGATTTACAGATATGATGCGCAGATCGAGCGACACAATAGCCATAACATCTGTAATACCATCTAGTATGCTCTGTATGTGCTGTTGTTTTATCTCAAGTTGAGTGTTAGAAGCCTCGAGTTCAGTTATCTTGTCTTGTAGCTCTCTGTAAAATCCAAGCTTAATGTATTCTATACCAATAAGGTCTTGCAGAGAGGGTTTACTTTGCTTCACCATGCCTCCTTACATATCATTAAAAGGTCTTCCCATGTAGCATGGCGAGGATTTGTCAAAAGACAAGCATCATTGTAAGCCATCTTGCAAAGGGTCTCTAACTTTGAATCATCTTTTACTATCTCGCTTAGTTTCTGGTTAATATTAAATGAATCAAAAAATTTCTCGATAGCTCTTATACAAGATAAAGCCGTATCGTAAGTTGATCCAAGCTGAGGAGCCATAAATATTTCTCCAATTTGGGAAATCTTTTCAGGACATGATGGAAGATTGAACCTTAATACATGGGGCAAAAGGACAGGATGGACTAAGCCGTGCATAGTATCGAACATCCCACCCAGTGCATGAGCCAAAGCATGAACCGCTCCCAAGCTAGCATTGCTAAAAGCCATTGCTGCTGCAGTACTGGCTATGCTGAGCTGGCAAAGATGCTTAAGAGTTTTGGTCTCAACTGCTGGCTTAAGATGTTGAAATATCAATCGTATGGCGAGTAATGATTGGGATTCAGTAAATGGAGATGCTATCTTCGACAGATATGATTCAATAGCATGACACAAGGCGTCAATAGCAGAAGAGATAATTAATTCCTCGCCTTTAGTTGTCAATAGATATGGGTCTATAATTGAGATATTAGGCACAAGAGTACGGCTTATTATAGACATCTTTATGTGACGCTTTACATCAGTTATAATTGCGAACTGTGATATGTCTGAACCACTCCCTGCTGTAGAAGGAATGAAAAGCATTGGTGGGAGAGGTTTTTGTATTCGATTTGCTCCCTCATAATCTCTTATTTGACCACCATTGCTTGCTATAATAGCAATACCCTTTGCGGCATCCATAGGGCTGCCACCTCCTAAAGCCACTATCACATCGGCATCTTCTGAAAGATATCTCTCACCTCCATGGTGAATCTGATAGTCTCTTGGATTAGATGTAATATCAGAATAATATGACCAATGTAAATGGTCTCTTTCGAACAAATCAATTAAGCGTGAAACCCATCCAGCCTTTTCCAATCCAGAATCGCTGACTATAAAAACCTTCTCAGCTCCAAGCTGTCTGGCACATAATCCGACATAACTAATACTGCCGCTGCCGAAAATAATCTCGGGGATAGAAAACTTAATGACACTCATAAGACATCCTGTTTTATTGATGAACCTTGGTTCACAAAAGGTTATAATAATAAATAAATACTCATTATAAAAATAAGTTGAAAAACCTCTTATAAATTACTAAACTATCGAACTCTTAAAAAAAATAACCTTTATGGAATATAAAACCTACATTTTTAAAAATGGCTTGTATGAAATTCATTGTGTTTTTGAAGGTCATTTTTTAGTTAAGTTATCCTTTATAATTATAAAGGATGATAAGAGCATAAATTCAAATGCCTTGATGAAAAATTTAGATCTGAAATCAGCCAATTTAGATGAAGACTTTTTATTATTATCCAACGAACTATATCTATATTTTAGAGGTTCAATCAAGCAATTCAGTCAGCCTATAAGATTTACTACCGGCACTGAGTTTGAGCAAGACATATGGCTTACCCTCAATGAAATTCCCTACGGAGAAACAAGATCCTATAAATGGATCGCACAAAAAATTGGTCGTATCGGGGCTTATAGAGCAGTTGGGAATGCTTTAAGAAAAAATCCATTACCATTAATTTTGCCATGTCATAGGGTAATCGCATCTGATGGTTCACTTTGCGGTTTTTCAGGAGGAATAAAGTTGAAAAGATGGCTTTTGGAGCATGAAAAGAGACATAATATTAAAGTTCTTTAGCAATCTTTCATCTCAGTTATAAAATATTTTATATCGCTCAGTGAATTTGTTATCTTGCACTCTGGAAGGGATTTAAGAAATTCTTTGCCGTATCCCTTTGTAATTATCCTTGAATCTAATATTGCTACAATTCCTCTATCTTTTTTAGTTCTGATAAGCCTTCCGAATCCCTGCTTTAGGAGTATTGCTGCCTGAGGCACCTGATAATCATGAAAAGGGTTTTTCCCAGATGCTGAAAGAGCCTCCATACGAGCTTGTATTATGGGTTCATCAGGAACTGCAAATGGGAGTTTCGTAATTATCACACATTGTAAATCATCTCCTGGAATATCTATTCCCTGCCAGAAAGTATATGTGCCAAATAAGACTGAATTATTGTTATTTCGGAATTCATTGAGTAAGCTATAATTATCCATTTCACCCTGCCTCAGAAGCCTCAACCCAGATATTTGTATCCCTTCATATGCCATTTTCAAAAGCCTGTAATTTGTAAAAAGAACTAAAGTCCTTCCCATCATTATATCTAAAATGCCTCTTAGCCGATTAATAAGGCTTATCTCAAAATCTTTATCATTAGGGTCAACAATATCATCAGGAATATAAATTAATGACTGCTCTTTATAATTAAATGGTGAATTGAGCAGGAGAGATTTAGCATCAGGCAATCCGAGACGCTCCTTTATATAATCAAATCTACCATTAGTCGCAAGGGTTGCTGATGATAATATAGCAGGACAAACAACATCAAATACCTGCTTCTTTAAAATGGATGCTACATCAACAGGTGTGGCAACTATCCTGAATCGCCTGCCATCCCTCTCAGCCCAATATACATGCTCTTCTAATTCCTGCTCAATTATGTATTTCAGAGATAAACTAATGTTGTCAAACCTTAAAGCATGAGCATGTATATCCTTCTGTTCATCTTCTTCCGAAGAGCATTCTTTGAGCTTCTTTAAGTAACTAGATAGATATGAGAGCGTTTCTGTAATATTATCCTGTATAAATCCCCTTTTATAAATCCTCTTCGTTGTTGCTTCACCAAGCAATCTATGGATCTCATTAAAAAATGCCTCACCATGCAGCCTAACTGCACTGACCATATTTCCAATCTCTGTCATGGTATCCTGCTTAAGCCATTTAAGCTGATAGAGTAAGCCTTTCCCTGATGGGCTTATAATGGAGTCGAGTAGATATTTAAGGCTCATATTTGAGACCTCTACCCCAAGATAATCAGCGGCTACATCCTCAATCTCGTGTGCCTCATCAAAGACACAGGCATTAAAATGTGGTATCACATTCCAGCCTGATACAACATTAGCAAAAAAGAGGTGGTGGTTAGTAACGAGTATATGAGATATCCTCTCTTTAGCCTTTGCCTTCTGGTAAAAACAGATATTATATTGCTTACATTTTTTCCCGTAACAGGTATCACTTTCTCTGCATATCTTTTGCCACATATAGGCTGGGATATCTATCTCGGACTTGATGCCTGTTGTTGTCTTTTTAGCCCATCTTAAAAGCTTATTTATCTGTATATCAGGCTCATCAAAAAGCCCGAGCTTGACCGTCTTATCAAGCCTTCTCATGCAAAGATAATTTTCACTACCCAGACAGAGAGCGTAACGAAGTTCGTTAAAGACTCTATCTTTTAGAAAAGGTAGTTCTTTTTCAACGAGCTGTCTTTGCAATGCCTTAGTATAAGTCGAGACGACAGCTTTTCTGTATTCTGTCTCACTGCTTAAAACCCATTTGATCAGAGGCAGAAGATATGCGAGGCTTTTGCCAACACCCGTGCCAGCTTCGACGATTAGATGGTTTTTACTATTAATCGCATTATCAACAGCTATAGCCATTTCAATCTGCTCTGGTCTTGACTCATAACCTTCGAGTGCCTGTGAAATTTCTTGATATTCTTTTGAAAAATTTGTCTTGTTATTATTCATAATATAAGGTCTTCTTAGTCAGTTTAAAAAATATTTAATACAATAATATATCAAAAATGGAACATTGTAATGAATACAATTGCACCAAAAGATTAAGGGATATACAATTGATAATCGTAAATTTCTATAAGAGTTAATAATCAGTATCTGTTTTTTTACCCTATAAAAAATTTTCATTTTCTGGTATCATCAAGTTCATGTTTAAAAGAGTAGTTTGTGCAGGCACATTTGACCACCTTCATCCAGGTCATCTTGATTTCTTAAGGCAGGCTAAAGAGCTTGGAGATGAACTCGTGGTCATAGTTGCCCGTGATGAAACCGTCTATAGAATCAAGGGTTTCCTGCCAACTTATAATGAAGAAGTCAGGAAAAAGGGAGTTGAAGATACAAAAATTGCAGATGTAGTGATATTGGGCAATTACAATTCTGATATCTTTATGATACTCGAAGATATTAAACCTGATATCGTTGCACTCGGCTATGATCAGAGGGTTAAGGAATCTGAGATTTTGAAAAGATTTCCAGCATTAAAAATAATAAGGCTGCAACCATATCAGGCTGATAAATACAAATCATCTTTTTATAGGAAATAGGCATCTCGAATTAATATCACTTTAATGTTTATTAAATTAAATAAGATTTTATTTAAGCTTATCTTTTTATTTTTGTCCGTTGTACTTCTTTTTATACTTGGCTTCAAGTTTTTTACTCTACATGAAAAAACAAGACTATACACCCTGCTTGAGTTGAGGGCAAGCGAGAAAAAGATATTCTTTGACAAAGTATTGGAGCTAAAGAGCTCGTCTCTCAAAACATTTGCTAACGATTATACTGTTTATGACGGGATGGTGAATTTCATTATAAGAGAAGACAAAAAGTGGGCTAAAGAGAACATAGAAATCGGATTAGAGACATTTAAAGTAAATGCTATATGGATTTATAAACCTGACCAATCTTTGATTTATTTTGTCAATAACCTGAATTCTGATGTTTTAAAACAGATTCCCATCCCTAAATCATCATTTAAAGATATTTTTGAAAAAGATAAGCTTCCTGTTTTTTATATTGAAACTGAAGCTGGATTGATAGAGATAGTAGGAGCCACAATACATCCAACTACTGATAAGGAGAGAAAAACAAAGACGAGAGGATATTTTTTCGTGGGACGGCTCTTGGATTCTGAATATCTCAAAGAAATTTCAAAGCTGACTGAGAGCAAAGCGGAAATATTACCATATACGAGCCAAAAATCTTTAAGCGCTTATGACAGGAATTCAAAAACAATTATTGTTTCAAAGATATTACAGAAATGGGATGGCATACCTATTGCTCTATTACATACAGAAAGCGATACATCTATATATCAGGAGTATGCTCATTTATTCGATATCACTCTGCACTCATTTCTATTATTCGCACTATTAATATTATCATCTATGGCATTTTTTCTTGTCAGATGGATTGTAGTGCCTCTTGACTTGATTTCTAAGAGCCTCGCTGCGAGTGATCCATTACCTCTTAAGGACATAAAAGACAATAGCTCCGAATTCAGCATTATATCAAAGCTCATCAAGAGGTTTTTTGCTCAAAAGGAAAAGCTTTTAAGGGAAATAAAAGAACATGAAGGAACTAACAAAGCGATGCTACAAAGCCAAACCAGATTAAAAGCACTTTTTGAACTCTCACCAGAAGCTATTTATCTTACAACTGTAAGCGGAAAGGTCATTGACTGCAATCCTGCAGCATCAGAAATGTCAGGATATACAAAAGATGAGTTGCTTCAAATGACCACATGCGATCTGATTACAGAAGAAAGCGTTAAACAAATTTCTGCAGCAATTAATGAAAAGATGCTTTCTAATATTTATTTTGCCGAGCATTTCTGCAAAAGAAAAGGCGGTGTGGTCTTTCCTGTTGAAATGATTGCCCGATTAATAGAGATTGACAAGGAAAGTTTTTTTATTGTAATCATCAGGAATATGACTGAAAAAAGAAAGATGGAAAAAGAGATTCTTAAGTCTCGACAACTTGAATCTCTTGGGATTCTTGCTGGAGGAATTGCACATGACTTCAATAATATTCTGACTGGAATTATGGGGAATGTATCTCTGGCAAAGATGTTCACAAAACCGAATGATAAGATATATGAAAGACTTACTTTAGCAGAAAAAGCTTCTCTGAAGGCGAAGGACTTGACCCAACAGTTGCTTACCTTTTCAAAGGGTGGAGCGCCCCTTAAAGAGGTGGTTTCTATGAAAGAATTGTTGACTGAATCAGTAAAATTTCTATTAAGCGGTAAGGCAATAAGATGTGATTACAAATTGCATGAAGATCTTTGGATGGTCGAAACAGATATCGGGCAGCTCAATCAAGTTATTAATAATCTTATAATTAATGCCTTAGAGGCGATGCCTGATAGCGGAAAGATTGATATAGCCGCCGAAAATGAGGAAATCATTATAGAAAATGATTTACCTCTATCTCTGGGCAGGTATGTCAAGGTATCAATAAGGGATTATGGGGGCGGTATTGAAGAAGAACATTTACCAAGAATTTTCGAGCCTTACTACACTACCAAGCAAACAGGAAGCGGTCTTGGACTTGCAGTGGTTTATTCAATCATCAAGAGGCATAAGGGGCATATAATAGTCGAATCAAAACAGGATAAAGGGACAACCTTTACTTTCTATTTACCTGCAACTGATAAGATTGAAAAAGAAATAGGAATTGATGAAAAAAAGAGCAGGCATGCAAAAGGAAAGATTCTAGTTATGGACGATGAGGATATTATTAGAGATATACTTGTTAGTTCATTAAGCTATCTTGGATTTGAGGTTAAATGTGCCAAAGACGGAGCTGAAACAATAGAATTATATAAAAAAGCCATGATCACCGGTAAGCCTTTTGACGCTTTAATAATGGACTTGACCATTCCTGGTGGACTGGGAGGGAAGGAAACAATTAAAACCCTATTGGAAATAGACCCTAATGTAAAGGCAATCGTAGCAAGCGGTTATTCAAATGATCCAATCATGGCTGATTTTAGCAGTTATGGCTTCAAAGCCGCAATAACAAAGCCTTTTAAGCTCGAAGCCCTGAACGATATCTTATCGAAGATGCTTTATCAATAAAATATCGCAAATATAATTCATAATTCAAAACTTAATAGCCTGTTAATTTTTCTTTGATGAGTTCAAGCTTACAATTCAACTTTAGCAGTTTTTTTGTAATAGTTCCATGCTTGATTAGGACATACACTATTTACCAAGATAATATTTTGAATCTTGAATTTCTTATATTTCTCAGGATTTAGCTGTTAGAATAATGCAGTCATCAAACATTTTTTCATCAATTCTTTTAAGTCCTGATTTTTTAAACCATTTTTTAATCTCATCCGGACTATAGCATCTGCCGCTTTCAGTGTTTACGAGCATATTTACAGAAAAAATAGCACTCTTAACAGGATTTGCATGGGTATTATCAATATAGAACTCTTGAACCACTATCTTCCCATTTTGATTGAGGGCTTTAGCAGATTTATTAATAATTTTAATGTTATCTTCATCTGAAAATGCATGTAATACTTGGCTGATAAATATTAGGTCATATCCGTTACCTATATCATCAGATAGAAAATCACCTGCAATAAAATCAATTGAACTTACTTCAGATTCTTTTATAATATCTTTGGCAACATCAATAGTTTCTGGAAGGTCAAATAGAGCAACTGAGATACCTTTTTTTGCCATTTCAATAGAATATGTGCCTGGACCGCCACCTAAATCGAGTGCTTTTTTAACTCCCTTGAGATTGATTTTCTTAATAATATTTTCAGCCTTGAGCTTTGATATATCGTGCATCCCCTTTATAAAAGATATATGATCTTGTGCCTTGCGAGCAGGCTTGCCAGTCTTAACGATTTCATCGAGTTCTGACCAATTTTTCCATAAGGTATTTAAATGCTTAACTATATTGCCATGATAATAAGGGCTACCACTCACCAAAAAACGGTTAGCGATAGAACTATTTTTATATTTATTAGTAATCTTTTTTAGAAGCATCAGCCCTGTTAAGGCATCAAGCAATATTTCAGTTGCCCGCAAATCAGTTTTTATTGCTGAAGCAATATTTTCTGCCGTTTGGGGTATTTTCAGGTATTCGAATATTCCTAAATTATTGGCAGTCAGTAAAATTCTTGAAGACCAGTAATTGCCCCATAAAATCTTTACTGTATTCAGTTCATCTTGAATTTTCATATGCTGTTCCTCCCAAAAATTGATTTTTTTATTTATCTTTTGTTTATAATACCACATTAGGTGCCATATGGCTTAATAGGGAATCCCGTGAGGCTTTTAATTATAGTCCGAGTCGGGAGCGGTCCCGCCGCTGTAACCGGTACGAAAGCCCACAAAGGCAGTCGTTAGTTGTTAGTATATTAGGTAAACGATTAAAACTGTCATCGCCACTGAAAAGGTTTACTTTTTGGGAAGGCGGGTGAGTAGGGAATTAAATATTAGAAACCGGAAGCCAGAAGACCTGCCTGATAAAGACAGTGAATAGTTGTTGAGTTTGAATGTAAAAACTGAATGCTCTTATTCCTCACCATTCATTACATAATACTGACTATATACTGTTCACTAGTGTAAATCCTTCACGCGGAGGAAGGCAGAGGATGAAGTAAAACAGGGTGCAATCCTCAGGGCATTATGCTCTGAGGTTTTTTTATTTTTTGGAGGTTTATATGACACAGCTTCAAATGGCATTAAATAGTGAATTGACCTATGAGATTCAGAAGGTAGCTCAAGATGAAGGGATAGAGCCCGAAATCATCAGAAGACGAGTTGCATCTGGAAAGATAGTAATTCCAGCAAATAACAACAGAAAGTCAAAGGTTATCGGGATTGGCAAAGGATTAAGAACAAAGATAAATGCATCTATCGGCACATCCACCGATATTGCTGATATTGATATGGAGGTCAAAAAGGCACAAATAGCTGAAAGATATGGTGCAGACACATTAATGGACTTGAGCGTTGGGGGCAATATAGAAGCTGTAAGAAAAGCTGTAATGAGTTCAATAAATCTGCCTGTGGGCACTGTGCCTCTATATGAAGCCTTTGCTATTGCAATCGAGAAATATGGTGCAGCAGTTAAAATGCCTGAAGAGCTTCTTTTTGAGATCACAGAAAAACAATGCTCAGAAGGAGTTTCTTTCATGGCAATCCATTGCGGTATAAATAGAAGAACCGTAGAAATGCTCAGGAGACAGCACTATCGTTATGGCGGTTTGGTCTCTAAAGGCGGTTCATATATGGTTGCGTGGATGGAGCATAATAATAAGGAAAATCCTTTATATGAACATTTTGACAGGGTGGTGGAGATACTGAGAAAATATGATGTCGTCCTTAGCCTCGGCAATGGCTTCAGGGCAGGCGCAATTCATGATGCCAATGACAGGGTACAGATTCAAGAATTGATTATAAATTGCGAACTGGCAGAATTAGGCAGGGAAGCTGGATGCCAGACTATGGTCGAAGGTCCTGGACATATTCCTATAAATGAGATAGAAGCTAATATCATCCTTGAAAAAAAGATGAGCGGAGAATCACCCTTCTATATGTTAGGACCCATAACGACTGACATTGCTCCAGGCTATGACCACATTACATCTGCAATAGGAGCAGCCCTGTCATCGGCTTATGGAGCGGACTTTATATGTTATGTCACGCCTGCAGAACATCTTGGACTTCCCTTCCCAGAGGATGTTAGAGAGGGCGTTATTGCTGCGAAGATAGCCGCCCATGTTGGGGATATGATTAAACGGAAGGATATGGAGACTGATAAGTTAATGTCAAAATCAAGAAGGGATATGCAGTGGGAGAGGCAGTTTGATTATGCAATAGACCCTGAACGGGCTGAGGAGATTAAGTCTAAGAGAGGAAATGGGGATGATTCAACATGCACAATGTGCGGTAAATTCTGTGCAAATGGCATATTGAAGGGCATGTTTGAGAAAGACATGGAAGCCCATGATAAAAAATAAGATGTCAAACCATAAAAATAAGATTATCTTTATAACTGGTGGGGCAAAAAGTGGCAAAAGCTCTCTCGCCTTGAAGCCCGCATCTCTCTATTCAGTTAAAAAAGCTTATATCGCAACTGCTGAGCCTCTTGATGCCGAAATGCTTGAGAGGATTGACAGGCATAAAAGACAGAGAGGACTGGATTGGGATGTATTTGAGGAACCGCTAAAAATTGGCGATTCCATCAAAAAGATAATGGGCGAATATCCTTTTATCATTATTGACTGCCTGACGCTGTGGGTTTCAAACCTTCTGACAAGACAGGATAATGAGAGGTTTATTGAAAAAGAACTGCAAAAGCTTATCACTGTTTTAGATCTTTTTCATAATAACTATGGTTCTCAGCTTATAATTGTATCTAATGAAGTGGGCATGGGGATAGTGCCTGACAATACCCTATCGAGAAGGTTCATGGATATTGCAGGGATGCTAAATCAGAAGGTGGCTGAGATTGCAGACGAAGTGTATCTGACGGTATCAGGAATTCCTGTTAAGATAAAAGGTTAAATAAGGCAGGAGTTAAAAGTTAGGAGTTAAGAGTAGGGAGTTTAACTCCTAACTCCCTACTCCCATCGAAAGGGGAAAGCATGAGTTTGTTAAAAGAGACTGTAAATAAAATTAAACCTATTGATAAAAGTCTTTATGACATTGCCCAGAGGCATCTGGATAATCTCACGAAACCACCAGGAAGCTTGGGAATGCTTGAAGAGTTTGCAAGAAGGCTTGTTGCCATAAGAGGGAATAAAAATCCCTCAATCGATAAAAAGGCTATATTCACATTTGCAGGCGACCATGGTGTAACTGAAGAAGGCGTTTCAGCATATCCAAAAGAAGTCACCAAACAGATGGTTTTTAATTTCCTAAGAGGCGGGGCTGGAATAAATGTGCTTGCAAGACATGCTGGAGCGGATGTGGTTGTGATTGATATAGGTGTTGACTATGATTTTGAAAATGTTGAAGGACTTGAAAACAAAAAGGTAATAAACGGAACATACAATTTTATAAAGACAGCAGCTATGTCAAGACAGCAGGCAATAGAGTGCGTAGAGGTTGGAATAAAACTCGCTAATGAATATGCTAATAAAGACTATAATATATTCGGGACAGGAGATATGGGCATTGGCAATACCACTCCCTCAAGTGCAATTGCCTCCATTCTAACTGGCAAAGCTGTTTCGGATGTTACAGGTAAAGGCACAGGAATAACGGATGAATCTTTACAAAGAAAGATAAGTATAATTAAAGCTGGTATAAAACTGAATAACCCTGATCCACAGGATCCTTTGGATGTCCTTGCGAAGGTGGGGGGTGCAGAGATAGGCGGCATAGCAGGGATTGTTCTTGGAGGGGCAGCAAATAGAATACCTGTTGTAATTGATGGATTTATTTCTACAGCAGGTGCTTTGATAGCTTACTGTATTGAACCAAAGGTGAGCGATTACATATTTGCAGCACACAATTCAGTGGAAAAAGGTCATACCGTAATGCTCCAAAAGCTCGGATTAAAACCAATCCTCAATCTCGACTTGAGGCTTGGTGAAGGCACAGGAGCTGCCCTCGCAATGCTGATGATAGAAGCAGGGCTAAAGATATATAAAGAGATGGCAACATTTGTAGATGCAGGCGTCTCAAATGAGGTTCAAAATTAGAGATTTAAAATAGCATATCTTATGAAAAGTTTTATGATTGCATTACAATTCTTGACGATTATACCCTTTAATATAAAGGCTGTTTATAATGAAACAGATATAGCAAAAAGCTCTTCTGCCTTTATTTTTGTAGGTTTTCTGCAGGGCTTATTTCTAATACTAATCAGCTTTATATTAAACCTCATCTTTCATGAAGAGCTTGTTATAGCATTACTGCTTCTGTTTCTCGTCATCTTAAACGGCGGTTTCCACCTTGACGGACTCTCCGATACATTTGATGCACTTTCTGTAAAGTCATCTGGAGATATCGGAAAAGACAGACAAAAGAGGCTTGCGGTAATGAAGGATTCAACTGCAGGACCTATTGGTATTACTGCAATCATCTTTGTCCTTGCCCTAAAATATCTATCCTTGAAAGGAATAACTCATATGTCTTACTTTAGTTTATATTCGACACTTCTTTTTATGCCTGTAATATCAAAATGGACGATGATAACCGCTATGTTTCATGGCACATCGGCAAGAAAAGATGGGCTTGGGAGGATATTTATAGAAGGTGTTAAGGGCAGGGAGTATGCAATCTCAACAATAGTTCTTATTATCTCATTGGTAGCATTATATTTGATATTTATCCGTTTTGCCCCTGAGGCTCAGTATATTTTTAATATACTTCTTTTAGTTACAATGTATTATTTCAGCCGTCTCTGGATAGTATTATGCAATAACAAATTCGGCGGGCTCACAGGCGATACCCTCGGTGCTCTAAGTGAGCTAACAGAACTAATATTTCTTTTTATGGTGATAATATGGTCACGACTTTATACCTTATAAGACACGGGGCAACTGCTGGCGATGATGTAAAAAGATACAAAGGCAGTATTGATGTGCCTCTCTCCCAAAAGGGCATCCAGCAGATAAGCAAATCATTAAACTTTATAGTAGAGCATGTTCGTAAATCCGCTCTTTTTAAACAGCAAAATTATCTTATTGATATACACGGTAACACATCTAATCGAGATGATGGTAAAATGGCTTTGAAAGCTGTATATTGTTCTCCTCTTAGTAGAGCAGTGAGCAGTGCTGAGATTATAGCAAGCCATTTTGGCTTAAAGCCTATTGAAGTGCCCAATCTCACAGAAAGAAATTTTGGTGAGTGGGAAGGCATGACTTATCTTGAGATTAAAGAAAAATACCCCGATGAATTCAATAAATGGGCTAACAATCCACTTAAATATTGTCCGCCCAAAGGGGAGAGCACCATTGAGGTGAGAGATAGGGTTGTAACTGCTATAGAAAAGACTATTGATAATCACCGAACTATCGGAGAAAATATTGCCATTGTAGCGCATGGCGGTGTCAATAGGATTATATTATGCCATCTAATGGGGATTCCCCTCGAAAATATTTTTAGAATCGAGCAAGATCATGCATCTATAAATATAATTGAATTTTGGGAGAGATATCCTGTAGTGAAACTGGTTAACGGGATATTTTATTAGGAGAGAATCTTATGAGTAAAGCTTTAATGATACAAGGAACCGGCTCAGGCGTTGGGAAGAGTCTTATTGTTGCAGGACTGTGCAGATACTTCAATAACAAAGGGATGAATGTAGCTCCATTTAAGGCGCAGAATATGGCTTTAAATTCATTTATAACCATTGATGGCGGTGAAATAGGCAGGGCACAGGCACTTCAGGCTGAGGCAGCAAGGGTTGAGCCAGTTGTTGATATGAATCCTGTCCTTTTGAAGGCATCTGGAGAGATGGGTTCACAGGTAATAATACACGGCAAGGCAATTGGGCACATGAAGCCTCGCCAGTATTACGCCAATAAGAAATTTACATGGGATGCTGTTAAATCTTCATATAAGAGACTTTCAAAAAAATACGATCTTATTATTATTGAAGGAGCTGGTAGCCCTGCAGAAATAAACCTTATGGATGCAGATATCGTTAATATGGCAGTTGCTCGTCATGTCAAATCACCTGTTCTTTTGGTTGGCGATATTGATAAAGGCGGTGTGTTTGCATCTCTATATGGGACATTAAAACTGCTTGGCAGATACAGCAATTATATCAAGGCTTTTATAATAAATAAATTCAGGGGAGACCCTGAGATATTAAGTCCTGGCTTAAAGACGATTGAACAGAAGACAGGTAAGCCTGTGATAGGTGTAGTGCCTTACATATCCGATATTGGACTGCCTGAGGAAGACGGTCTTGCCCTCTCAAGAAATACCTTTTCAATCAAGCCTGTTAACTTGGGAAAAACATATGAAAAGATAAAGATAGTAGTTGTGAGACTAAAATTCATGTCTAATTTCACAGATTTTGACCCCTTCTTTTATGAGCCAGATGTTGACATAACATATTCTCAAAGTTCCTCCGATATAGAAAATGCCGATATGATAATCATACCGGGGACAAAAAGCACTATCAGGGATTTGCTTTTTTTGAAAGAGTTGAAACTTGATGAGAGCATAAAAAGGGCTTTCAGTAATGGAGTTTATATAATGGGTATGTGCGGTGGATATCAAATATTGGGCAGAAAAATCTTCGATCCTTACTCTGTCGAGAGCCAACAGAAGGAAATAGATGGATTAGGGCTTTTGGACATAGAGACGAAATTTCAGAAGGCTAAGATAACATCTCGGGTGAATGCTGAATTTAATGGCAAGAGAGGGGATATCTTCCCATTTTTGCCTCTTTTAGCTCAAAACAGCCTATCACAGGAATTAAAAGGTTATGAAATACATATGGGCATGAGTAAAGGTGATATTGGTCTTTTTAAATTGAGAAGGGTTTCTGAGGGATATTCAGATAATCCTGCAAAGTGTTATCTTGATGGTTCGCAAAATGGTAATTGTTGGGGGACTTATATTCACGGCATATTTGAAAACGATTATTTCAGGAGAGGAATTATTGATTATATAAGGCAGATCAAAGGATTGACACCGCTTAAATTCACATTTAATTATGCTCAAATTAAGGATAATGCGTTAGAGAATCTATCAGATACTATTTCAGACAATCTTGATATGGATTTTATTGAAGGGGTTTTAAAGCTATGAATGACTTGATACCATTGTCGCCTTTCAGCATACCCCCTGTTGTGCTGATTCTTGCCTTTATTGTGGACTCAGTGATAGGCGACCCGCGATGGCTGCCCCATCCTGTTCGCATGTTCGGCTTAGCAATAACATGGCTCGAAAGAATCTTAAGAAGTTTTTTTAAGACGCCCACAGCAGAAAAATTTGCTGGTATTATCCTTGTAATAATCATTGTTATACCTATCTTTGCAGTAGTGTATTTTTTATTAGAAAATGCACATTCATTTTCTTCTGGTTTAATCATCTTTTTAACGATAATCTTTATAATCTATTTAACATCAACGACTATTGCCATACGAGAATTAATAGGCTCTACGAAATTAGTCATCCAAGCCGTTCATGACGGCAAACTTGATTATGCGAGGGCAAAGCTAAGCATGATTGTGGGCAGAGATACCCACAATCTATCAGAAGAGCAAGTCTTAAAAGCAGCTATTGAGTCTGTATCTGAAAACCTCTCAGACGGCGTTGTAGCACCGCTTTTTTATCTCGTATTGGGCGGACTCCCTTTTGCATTAGCATATAAAGCTATCAATACACTCGACTCGATGGTCGGCTATAGGAATCAGAAATATATCAATTTTGGGTGGGCATCTGCACGACTTGATGATTGTGTCAACTATATCCCTTCAAGGATTACAGGCATACTTATTGTCATTTCTGTCTTAATTGTTCTTAGATCAATCTCCATTGCCAAAATATCGCTACAAACAATGCTCCGAGATGGAGGCAACCATATCAGTCCTAACAGTGGAGTCCCGGAGGCGGCTATGGCTGGAGGATTGGGCGTAAGGCTTGGAGGTCCTTCAACTTACGGCGGTGTTATTATGCAAAAGCCATATATCGGAGAAGCAAGACATAAAAACTATCTGGCTGCATCAAAAGTTGCATTGAATGTTGTCTGGTATTCATCTATAATTAGCATCGCAATATCTTCGATAATTTTATATTTTATATATTACAAGGTTTCCTAAGATGTCTGAACACGGCGGCAATATATATAGATTTGCTGAGAGATTCAATGTCCCTGAAGAACAGATTTGCGACTTCAGCGCCTCTATTAACCCATTAGGGGTGCCTCAATCCGTCATAAAGGTAATACAGACAATAGATAGCTCCATGTATCACTACCCCGACCCTGATACGAGCCAACTTAAGAAAGCCTTTTCCGCCTATTATGGCATAGATCCAGCATCAATTGTATGTGGAAATGGAAGCACTGAATTAATCTATCTCTGTGCGATGGCGTTGAAGCCAAAGACTGTGATGATACCTGCTCCGACATTCTCTGAATATGAAAGAGCAAGTTTGTTATCAGGAGCAAAAATAAAATATACCTTTTTAAAAAAAGAAAATAATTTCGATCTCGACCCCATGGAATTCATAAACAATATGAAGGGCTGCGAGATGGCTTTTATCTGCAATCCAAATAATCCTACAGGCAGATTAATAAATATTGATGATATCTTGAAGATAGCCGACATTGCGAGGCATTTTAAGTGTTATCTGGTTATAGATGAGGCATTCATTGATTTTCTTCCCGAATACTCAATTATAAGAGAAGTTCAAAATAATCCATATCTTATAGTGTTAAGGTCAATGACAAAGTTTTATGCCCTTTCAGCCATAAGGCTTGGTTTTGGGGTGTTCCATCAGTCTATAACTGATGTAATCCTTCAGAATAAAGAACCATGGACTGTCAACACAATTGCACAGAAAGCAGGCATAGCGGCTCTGTATGATGAGGATTACAAAAAAGACACCTTCAGAATAATTAATGAAGGCAAATCTTTGATGGAAGAAGGGTTAAGAAGGCTTTCAATTGAATATATACCTTCTTCAGTTAATTTTTATCTTTTGAAGATGAAAAATGCCCAACAAGTTATATCATCTCTATATAAATCATGTATTTTAACAAGGAACTGTTCCAATTTCAGGGGATTGGACAGGACTTTTATAAGAGTAGCTGTTAAGTCTCCTGAAGATATCATAAGACTTTTAAAGGAGTTATCGGCTCAATGCATGCAGTTATCGTAGCAGGCACACACAGCGGTTGCGGCAAGACAACGATAGCACTTGGGCTTATGGCTGCGTTTAGGGCAATGGGGCTTAAAGCTCAACCCTTCAAATGCGGACCAGACTTTATTGATGCTGGCATTCACAGACTTATAACGGGAATACCTTCCAGAAATCTTGATATCTGGATGTGCAGTGAGGATTATGTAAGAGAATGTTTTTATAAACATTCCGAAAAGGCAGATATATCTGTAATTGAAGGCGTGATGGGGATTTATGACGGCAGATATAGCACTGCATCTATTGCAAGACTCCTCAACCTGCCTGTTATTCTTGTTGTAGATGCTTACGGAATGGCTGAAAGCGCAGGCGCACTTGTAAAAGGTTACAAAGATTGGGCAGATGAGGCTAATATCAACCTCAAGTGGATAATATTTAATCGTGTAGGCTCTGAAAGGCATTTTTTAAGATTGAAAAACAGTATAAAAGATGTGGATATAGCAGGCTATCTTCCAAGAAGTCTCAATTTTCAGATACCCCACAGACACTTAGGTCTCTTGGTTGCTGAAGAAAACCCGATAGATACAGAAGACATAAATAGGCTTGCAGAAGCAGTGCATAAAAACATTGAGATAAAGGCTTTGATATCAGGCAGCGAGTTAAAGTCAGTTGTTCCAGACAAGTTTCTCAATATGAATAACCTTGAAATGGCTAATTGCCAGCCCCAATTCAAAAAAATTGGTGTGGCTTATGATAAATCCTTCTGTTTTTACTATGAAGATAACCTCGATATGCTTAGAAATAGCTGTGCAGAAATCGTCCAATTCAGCCCTCTTGCAGACTCATCACTGCCTGATGGGATTGATGTTCTTTATCTTGGCGGCGGCTACCCAGAGCTTTATGCTGAAAGCCTATCGAGCAATAAAAGGATGCTCAAAGAAATCCATGACTGGTCTCAATCTGGGATGCCTGTGTATGCTGAATGTGGCGGTCTGATGTATCTTTCAAAAGGTATTTATGTTCAGGATGGCAGGTTCTTTGATATGACAGGAGTTTTCCCATTTGAGACATCAATAAGTTTGAACAGAAGGGCATTTCTTGGTTATCGAGAGGCTATGCTCAAAAAAGAATGCTTTCTCGGCTATAAAGGCGATTTTTTAAGAGGTCATGAATTTCATTACTCGGAGATTAAAGACAAAAGCAAAATTTCAGACATTGATAAACTTTATTCAGTCAAAGATAGCGATGGGGAAGCTCGAGATGATGAGGGTTATTCATATAAAAACACCCTTGCAAGTTATATACATCTACATTTTGGGAGCAATCCTCAGATAGCAAGTAATTTTATAAATTTCATTAGGAGAGTTTAATAGATGCTTAATAACAATGATAGGATTTTATTAATAGGGCATGGTAGCCCAAAAAAAGAGGCAAATAATATAGAAGTGGTGGGGAAACTGCTTCATCAGGCTATCCATCCTATATGCACAGGCGATTGCGTGAGGGTTGCATATCTTCAGTTTGTAAAACCTGACCTTATGTCTGCAATAAAAGATTGCATTAATGAAGGTGCAGAAAGGGTTATAATCCATCCATTTTTCCTAAGTTCGGGTATGCATGTAACAAAAGATATTCCTGAGCTAATTGAGGAGGCAAGAAATATTTATACTGATGTTAAATTTTACTATTCAGAGCCGCTCGGCGTTCATGAAAAGCTTGTAGATATAGTTTTGGACAGGGTGAACTCAATCGAAGGGTTAAAGGGTTCAGAAATTGAAAGAAAGAGCTTTGAGATTATCAGCCAAGAAGATGATTTCAGTGGCATCCCTGCTGAACAACTGCCGATTATAAAAAGGGTAATCCATGCAACCGCTGATTTTGAATTTAAAAAGACCCTGATCTTCCATCCTGATGCAATAAAAACAGGGCTTCAGGCAATCAGGGCTGGCAAAGACATACTTACAGATGTTGAGATGGTCAGAACAGGTATAAACAAGAGTCTTCTTGAAAAATGGGAAGGGAGGATTGTTTGTGAAATTCAAAATTCAAAATTCAAAATTCAAAATTCAGAAAATCGAACAAGGGCAGAAATAGGGATTGAACATGCCTTAAAAGAGAATAACAATATTGGAATTATAGTAATCGGCAATGCGCCTACAGCTTTGCTTAAGACAATTGAGCTTTTAAACTCCAAACTCCAAACTCCAAACTCTGAACTATTAGTTATCGGCGTACCAGTCGGTTTTGTAAATGCTATTGAATCTAAGATGCTTCTTTCAAATCAAGAATTTCCTTTTATAACTAACCTGAGCCGTAAGGGCGGCACGCCTGTAGCAGTAGCTATAGTAAATGCCTTGTTGAAAATGGGTAATGTCAATAGTTTTATGAAAAAATAGAGAAAGATATGAAACCACAGAGGGCACAGAGAAAAGAATTTTAAGGTTTAAAAACTCTGTGAACTCTCAAGTTTCTCTTGCTCCGAAAGAATTCCCATTAAAAGGTATAACGGAATAAAACGATTAATAATTTAGAGGTCACAGAGGGGATGCAACAGAATTCCTCTTAACTTATTAATATTTAATATTTTCTCTGTGTTCTCTGTGGTTAATTTTGACAATACGTGAAAATGGCAAAGGAGGAGATATGAATTTAAGATTGAAAATTCAAGATTCAAAATTAAAAAATTTATCGCTATTCACTATTGCTTTCTCACTGTTTACTGCTAATAATGCCCATGCAATGCACCTTGCTGAGGGAATACTCCCTCTCACATGGTCATTAATATGGTACGCAATAGCTATTCCTTTTGTCCTGTATGGGATATGGAGGATAAAGGTTATATCAAAACATGATTTATCCTTCAAACCCCTTGTAGGTCTCTTGGCAGCGGTGGTATTTATAATCTCATGCATGCCCGTGCCAGTCCCCACGGCAGGCACATGCTCACATCCAACCGGTATTGGGATTACAGCTGTGATACTTGGGCCTGCAATAAGTGCCCTCGTTGCAGCAGTGGCTCTTTTCATTCAGGCACTTTTCCTTGCCCACGGCGGAATAAGCACACTTGGTGCAAACATCGTCTCTATGGGAGTAATGGGTTCATTAGCAGGATATATAACCTTCAAACTTTTCCGCTCTATACGGATGAATCTTATGATATCAGGCTTTTTTGCTGGTCTTTTTGCTGATTGGGCTACATACTTAATGACCTCTGTGGAGCTTGCTGCCGGGATAAGGGGAGAAGCTCCTTTTTTACCACTTTTGACACAGATAATCATCGCATTTGCGCCTACTCAGATACCGCTCGGGATATTAGAAGGGGCTATGACTGCAGGCGTTGTAATGCTTCTTTATAAGAAGAGACCAGACCTACTTGTAAAAATGATGGTAATAAGACCGTCGGAGGTTAAGGCATGAAAATAAATGTAAAAAATAAAAGGTTATTTTTGTTAGTTTTTTTCCTACTATTCGCTATTCACTTTTCACTTTTCACCGATGTTAATGCATCTGAAAAGTGGCAGGGTGTAGATGAGTCAGTCATCGAGAAATTTGCTAAAGAGCATGGCATTGAACCAAAAGAACCTTTGATAAATACCGACCAAGGAGATTTGCTCCTATTTGTGTTTTTGATTGCAGGAGTAGCAGGCGGCTTTATTGCAGGCTATTACTGGAGGGAATTGATAAATTATAAAGATAGAAATATCGAAAAGGCATATCTTAGGAGCAAAAAACTATAAGATGGAATTTTTTACTGAACATTTCAGCAAGAGACATTTTCTCTCAGGAGTTGATGCAAGAATCAAGATTGTTGCTGCAGCATTCACTTTGCTTTTGGTTCTGAGCTATAAAGGCTTTGTCTTTCCCTTATTCATTATTCTTGGATGCTCTGTCTTATGCATAAAGATGAGAGTGCCATTTAAGGCATTTATTGTCAGGTATTCAGAGCCAGTATTTATCGCTTCTATTTTAGTGTTGTTGAAACTATTCTTTTCAGGGACAGACACCCTTTTTTCATTCAATATGAAAATTTTTACTTTGATAGGATATAGAGATGGACTTTTAGATGGATTAATGCTTGCAGTAAGGATTATTGCCGCTGTTTCAGTTATAATCGTTCTGGGTTTTTCAACCCCATTTACAGGTATAATGGCAGGGCTTTCATGGTTGAAAGTTCCGAAAACCCTTATAGAAATTACTATATTTGCTTATAGATATATCTTTGTCCTATTAGAAGACGCAATGGTTATTTATAATGCTCAAAAAAATCGTCTTGGTTATTCAAGCATTAGAAGGGGTATAAGCTCATTTTCTACCCTTGCAGGCTCTCTCATCCTAAAGGCATTCGAACATAGTCAGAAGACAACTACTGCAATGCTACAGAGAGGATACGATGGCAATATACCTCTTGTCAGACAGAAGCCATTTAAATCCTCTGAGATTATAATCTCAATCCTCTTTATGATAACGCTTGGAGCTATATGGAGGATATAACCCGATTATCAGTAAATCTCACTTCATTCAAATATCCTGACGGAACGATAGCCATTTCCAATATATCAATGAGTATCAAAAAAGGTGATTTTGTTGGTATTCTAGGCTCTAACGGTTCTGGTAAAACCACCCTTTTGAAGATTATGGACGGACTGCTTAAGGATTTTCAAGGCAATGTCTGTCTTGACGGCGCTGACATCAGAAAACTATCCCCCAAGGAAATCTATAAAAAAATGGGTCTAATTTTTCAGAACCCTGATGAACAGTTATTTGCCCCGACTGTCTTTGATGATGTCTCTTTCGGACCAATAAATATGGGATTTGATGAGAAAGAGGTTGTCAGAAGGGTTAATAAAGCCCTCAAAGCTGTCGAAATGGATGAATATGCTGGTAAATCTATTCATAGCTTGAGTTATGGGCAGAAAAAGAGGATTTGCATTGCTGGTCTTTTGTCTATGGGACATGAGATATTGCTACTTGATGAACCTACTGCTGGATTAGACCCAATGGGTGAGTATAAAATGATGAATCTCTTAATGAATCTTAATAGAGAAAATGAGGTTACCATTGTGATGGCAACCCATAGCGTTGATCTTATTCCTTTATTTCTCAACTGGCTATATATACTTAGCAAAGGAAAGGTTATAAGATGCGGGACGCCAGAAGATGTCTTCACCGCTCCTGATGAAATGTCAAGCATAAAGCTAAGACTTCCACAGATTGCAGAACTTATATACAGACTGAAAAATGAAGACAAGCTCCCATTTGATAAGATACCCCTCACTATCGGAGAGGCAAGAAGGGAGATTATTAAAACATTTAAGGTATAATAATGTGTTCTTCAGACAATATGTTAACCCAAAAATGCAATCTGATTTCATTCAATATGAAAATTTTTACCTGCTAGATTAGGGATGTTTAAAAAATTCCATATTGGGATTTGGGTTAGCTATGTTGTTTGACAAAGATGTAAACTTGAAAGTATAATTTTTAGTCATTAATTTAAAAGCGGAGGTCACATATTATGGCTGAAGGTGTTGCGGTCTTCACAAGTGATTCATGGGATAATGAGGTCTTAAAGGCGAGTGGCGTTGTTGTTGTTGATTTCTGGGCTGTATGGTGCGGACCTTGTAGGATGGTAGCTCCCACAATTGAAGAACTCGCAAAGGAATATGCAGGGAAGGTGAAGGTTGGAAAGCTTAATACAGATGAAAATTCTGATATTGCCAGCAAATACAAGATTATGGGAATTCCTACTATAATGTTTTTCAAAAATGGACAGAAGGTTGATCAGATTGTTGGAGCAGTTCCAAAACAGCAAATAAAAGCAAAGATAGATTCTCTTTTATAAAAGATTTTTATATTTAAACTTAAAGCCAGCATGATTTGTTGTTTTTTTCTAATTTATCCACAGCTATTTATTAACAAAGATTCATGCCAACTGTTTAGCACAAAAGATTCTAAGGTATTTCATTGCAGACTTCATGTGCATCCTCACTTGTCAGATCTATAAAAAGCATGGGGATTTTCTGAACAGTTAGTAAATAACATGACATTTTTTTGGTAAATACAATAATAAAATATGGGTTAGTAAAATATAGGAGAGCATTAGATGTTTGAGAGTTTAGCAGAAAAACTTGATGGAATTTTTAAAAAATTAAAGGGCAAAGGAATACTTAAAGAAGAAGATGTTGATGTAGCCCTTAAAGAAATAAGGATGGCTCTCCTTGAAGCTGATGTTAATTTCAAAGTCGTAAAAGAGTTTATTCAGAGCATAAGGGAAAAAGCAATCGGCAAAGAAGTGCTCGAAAGCCTCTCACCAGGACAGCAAGTTATAAAGATAGTCTATGACGAATTATGTCTTCTTTTGGGTGAAACAAATGAACGTATTCAATTATCTCCTAATCCACCTACGATTATCATGATGGTTGGGCTTCACGGCTCGGGTAAAACAACCACATCTGCAAAGCTTGCCAGAATCTTTAAAAAAGAAGGTAGGAGGCCTATGCTCGTTGCTGCTGACCTGCAAAGACCCGCAGCTATTGACCAATTAATAACTCTTGGCAAACAGCTCGATATCCCCGTGCATTTCTCTAAGGAGGTTAAAAATCCCTCTATCCTTTGTGAAGATGCCATAAAAAGGTCAAAACTTGACGGTAGAGACATCATAATCATTGATACAGCTGGCAGGCTGCATATTGATGCTGGACTTATGGAACAGCTAAAAGAGATAAGAACAAAGGTCAATCCAAAAGAAATATTGCTAGTTGCCGATGCTATGACAGGTCAGGATGCGGTTACTATGGCTAAGAGTTTTAATGAACAGATTAATATCAGCGGTATTATTCTTACTAAGATGGATGGTGATGCAAGAGGCGGTGCAGCATTATCTATAAGAAATGTTACAGGCAAGCCGATTAAATTCATAGGTGTCGGCGAAAAGATAGATATGCTTGAGCCATTTCACCCTGACAGGATTGCCAAAAAGATACTTGGCATGGGAGATATCCTCACATTAATAGAACAGGCTCAACAGACATTCGATCAAAAGGAAGCTGAGAGGCTCCGCAAGACCTTGCTTGAGGACAGCTTCACCTTTGAAGACCTGAGAGAGCAATTAAAAAAGATACGGAACATGGGGCCTCTTGAGAATCTGCTTAGCATGATACCAGGCATGAATAAGGCATTAAAAGATACGAAGGTTGATGAAAAAGAGTTTGTTAAAATAGAGGCAATTATTAATTCAATGACACCTCTTGAGAGAACTAATCACTCAATAATTAACGGAAGCAGAAGAAGAAGGATAGCTATGGGAAGCGGCACTTCTGTTTCTGATATTAACAGGTTGATTAAGCAATATCTCGAGATGAAAAAGATGATGAAGATGTTCAAAAAAGGCGGGGGTAAGAAGGGCTTTAGGCTGCCTGATATACTACCATTTTAGAGCTTTCAGTCATATCTAATTGATGTTTTGCCGTTATTATAATGAAGCACTTTTATATCAATATCGAAAATCATCTGAAGATTATACTCATTAAGCACATTTTCGGGCTTACCGTCTCCGATTATCTTACCGTCTTTGATTAATATAACCCTATCAAACTGAAGTGCAAGATTAAGGTCATGGATAGCCATCAAAACAGTTATATCCCTCTTTTTGACTATTCCTCTCAGCAATTTAATAATCTCTATCTGATATTTTATATCAAGATTTGCGAGCGGCTCATCGAGCAAGACTATGCCAGCTCCTTGCACAAGTGTCATAGCAAAAAAGACTCGTCTCACCTCTCCACCACTCAATTGGTTTATATACATCTCTTTTTTATCCAAAAGCCCAACCATATCGAGTGCCTTGTCTATATCTAATTCAGGAGGGATGTCATATGGGTAAAAACCCATCTGGACAATATCTTTAACCTTAAGAGGTATGCTTATGTCAAGCATCTGAGGAAGATAGCTTATGAGCTTTGCCCTATCTTTGCCTTTATATTGATGTATATTATTGCCCCAGAGCATTATACTGCCAGACAAAGGCTTTATCATCCCTGCTGATATTTTTAATAAAGTGGATTTCCCCGATGCATTTGGTCCCATAATGCAGACAAATTCTCCATTGTTCAATATGAGCGAGAGTTCTTCGATAAATGGTGATTTATTGTATGAAAAACTAACTTTATTTAATTCAAGAGTCGTGACAGGATTCACCTTGATTTAACCCCCAATTATATCCTTCTTTCTTAGAAGATACAGAAAATATGGCGCCCCAAGCAAGGCAGTTATTATCCCTGCAGGCAGTTCCATAGGAGAAAAAAGGGTTCTTCCTATAAGGTCTGCAAAGCACAACAGAGCCCCGCCTACAAGAGAAGAAAGCGGAATAAGAAATCTGTTGTCCGTTCCTATAGACATTCTGATAATATGAGGCATCAAAAGACCCACAAAACCAATTGTGCCTCCGAGACTGACTGAAGCAGCTACCATCAAGCAGACAGATATAAATAAAATAATCCTTTCTTTTGATGGATTAAATCCAAGATTCCATGCAAGTTCATCCCCGAGCATTAGAGCATTCAACCCCTTTGATCTTGATAAGGAAATTAATAAACCTATGAGAATAAAGAAAAACCCATAAGGTATATTATTCCAATCAGACATTGAAAGCTCTCCAAACATCCAAAGCATAGCCCTTCTCAACCCTTCATTGGTTGATATGCCGAGTATTAGCATGACAAGTGCAGAGAATAGAAATCCAATTCCTATTCCTGCAAGAAGGAGCCTGGTATGCCAGAAAATACCCCGTTTATAACTAATTATCCCAACCACAGTCCCTGTTAGAATAGCACCAATAAAAGCAAGAAACGGGATAGAAAAGAAACCCCCATAGCCTACTCCGAAGACTATGCCGATTACAGCCATTAAAGACGCTCCGCCTGAAATACCTAGTATATAGGGGTCTGCCAGTGGATTTCTTAATATTCCCTGAAGTATAGCCCCAGATGCCCCTAATGCCATCCCAATAAGCATTGCAGTGAGCATCCTCGGTAATCTAATGGAAAGCAATATATCTTTATCTAATGCTTCCATACTAAAAGGATTAATGATTTTAGGTCCGATGTATAATGACGAGATACAGATAGCTAAAGAAATAAGGATTATGAATACCATTCGGAGCTTCATCTAATATGCTCTGACAGTTCTTTTATACCATCAATTACCCTTGGACCAAGACGATAAAGATTATCACTGATGAAATAAACCTCGCCTTTTTTTACAGCATTTACCATATGAAGTTTTTTAAGCAATTTTTGTGATATAGCCCTCATATCTTCATGTCCTTTGCCAATAAAAATTATATCGGGGTTGTTCCTGATGACCTCCTCAATTGAGTATTGAGGATATCTTGTTTTTGCATTAGAAGCAATATTTTTGAAGCCCAGCAGGGTTAGTGCATCATCAATTGCAGTCTTTGGTCCTGCGACTAATAAAGGTTCAGGCCAAATAATAAAGAGGGTTTTTTTATATGGAAAGGAAGCCTTTTTTAGCCTCACTCGTTCCATTGCTGTGTTAATATTATGTGATAGAATATCTGCGTTCTTCTCTACGGCAAGCATCTTCCCGAGTTCATTTATTTCTTGAGGCAAATCAGCCATTTGGCGAGCCTTAAATACATATGTCTTAATCCCTTTACTTCTGAGTCTTTCTTCAAATATCTTCTGATTGCCGTCTTCTGTCATGATAACAATATCTGGTTTTAGCAATAATACAGCCTCAAAGGATGGGTTTGACATGCCACCGATATTTCTCTTTTTCTTAGCCTCAGGTGGATAGTCGCAAAAGGAGGTAACCCCAACAATCTTATCTTCTAGACCGAGTGAATAAAGAATCTCTGTTATATTAGGGGCGAGTGATATAATCCTTTCAGGCTGGTTAGCCCATGCAATGCCTGAAAGGATTATACATAGAATAACTAAGAGAGAGGACTTCTTCATTTTAGAATTCTACTGACATGCCAACAAGAAAGTTTCTCTTGGGTGAGGGATAATATGACTTCTCAAGTGGGAAGCCCCCTATCACACCATATTCAGAATACTCTTTATTAGTAATATTATTGATATCCACGAATAATAGAATGTTTCTCCACTGATATTTGAGCTTGGTATTTATTATGAAAAAGCTTTCTTGCTTATCATAATCATTTGAAAAATCACTGATGAAAGGTCTTGCCCCTACATATAAGCCATTTGCTGAAATAGTGAAGCCTTTGCTTACAACAGCAGATGCTTCTATAGATGCCTTATGTCTTGGGACATTTGGGATATCTTTACCTGCAAAAGATCCGCTCTCAATAGAGGCATCGGTAAATGTATAACCACCTTTCAGAAATAGCCATTCAATAGGTTTTATAAATAGTGTTGCTTCAATGCCTTCTCTTTTAGTACTGCCGTCAAGATTTTCATTATTATATGTTATAGGGTTGAATATAATCTCTTGTTTGGTATCTATTCTGAATAGATTGATATGAGAATATATTTTATCTGAGAAGTAGTGTCTCATCCCAAGCTCATAGGTATCTGAAGACTGCGGCTTAAGATTAGTATTGATTGTATTAGTGAAAAAGCTGTATAACTCATCAAAGAGAGGATATCTGAAGCCTTTTGAGTAGCTCATGTAAAGGTATGATTTTTTGTAAAAGGTATAATTGATTCCTGTAGTAAATAAATTCTTGCTCATGCTTATGCTTTCGGGAGAGCTTGGGGTGAAATCGAATTCTGCCTTATCATATCTATATCCTAAATTTACAAAAAGGGGATCAATTATCCTGATTTCATCATGCAAATAAAAACCGTAGTTTTTCTTCTGGAGATTATATACACCTCTTGAAAAAGAACCAAAAAAGAGTGCATCATTTATTATGTCATTATCAATTTTGTAATAATCAAACCCCGCGATAAAGGTATTATTAATGCTTCCGAGCTTATTCTTAAAAAGCACAGAAGGCGAGACCGAAATAGTCTTAATTTGACTATCGCCTGTAAAATTACCCCAGTCGCCTGATGAAAACGATAAGAAAG